>CP065367.1:1558818-1917636 GCA_023206055.1 Vibrio cyclitrophicus
GCTAGGATCTGAAAGTGATGATGGTAATACGCCTTCCCAACCACGCCCGTACATCGCTGTACCAACCACAAGTTTGCTCGCTGGAACACCTTGCTCAAGCAACAATTGGATGCCGTTGTCTGTGGTGTAAGCAGGGCCAGTGTATTGTTCGCCATTTTCATCAAGGCCTGTGCCATCACATTGACCAGGGCGCATGAAGTTACCGCAGTTGAGTGCTGTTTGGTGACCTAACACGTTGTTCCAACCGCCGTAGAAGTCGTAAGTCATTGCGAAGATATAATCCATGTATTGGATAGCATCGCCGTAGTTCACGTCTTCAATCTTATCGTGACCAACACCAATCGCAGAAGTGAGCTCGTAAGTACGACCATTCTCAGCTTCTAGCTCATCCAGCATCACGCGTAACTCTGCCATCAGTGCAATGTAAGCTGGGCCATCATTTACAGGGTCACCAAGGTCTGGCGCAGCACCGCCTCCACCAGGGAATTCCCAATCGATATCCACACCGTCGTAGAATTTCCATGTGTTGAGGAATTTCTTAACCGATGCAACGAACGTGTCGCGGTTCGCTTTTGTAGTGAAATCGAAGAATGGGTCAGACAGTGTCCAACCACCAATCGATGGGATGATTTTTAAGTCTGGATTGCGCTGTTTTAGCGCCATCATCATTGCGTAGTTACCCTTGATCGGTGAGCTGTATTCATGACCAGCTTGAGGGAAACTCTTCTGGAAAGCTGCCCAAGGGTCATGAATCACCACTTCGTAATCGTTTACACCCTGACAAGCTGTCATGAGTGCGTTGTAGCTGTTGCCGCCTACTGATTTTACTGATTCATTAGGACCACAAATTGGGATGAAGCCATAAAGGATATGGGTCAAGTTGTCAGCGGGTAGGTTATCAACGGTGTAATCACGACCGTAAATACCCCACTCAACAAAGTAAGTACCTACTACTGTGTTTGGATCTGTGTTGTATGACTTGTTGTTTGGATCGACGTTCATCGCAAGTGGTGCTAAGTGTGAGCCATCGGTATCGGCGATAGTGATCTGAGCGGGTGCACTTATGCTACAGCCTGTTTCATCACACGCTTCGATTTTCATTTCGAACAAGCCGCCTTGACCGTATTCGAATGAAGCCGTGGTTTGGCTGCCAGTGATTGGGCCGGTGGCTACTTTAACGCCATCAAAGTAGATGTTGTACGTGTTTCCTGACGTTCCGCTCCATTGGTTGAACTTAACGTCGACCTTCGCTTTATCGTGATATTTAACCATCTGGTTGTAGCCAGAAGTGGTTTCCATCGCGAGTTCAATTTTAGAAAACTGCAGGTTATTGGAACCGTACATGTCGATGCTAGGTGCTGTTGGTGCAGCTAATGCTGTACCTGATAGCGCTAGAGCAATGCTTGCCGCACAGGTATTAATACGAATCATACTATTTCTCTCATTCCTTGAAGGTTACGAGAACCAAATGGCCCCATAAACGGCTCCAATCAGTTTTGAAGGAGCTTCCCTGTCAGTATTCGAGAGAGTTTTAATTTCATAACTGAAAATAAATCCGTTTTCGATGGACAGCTAAAAAATTGTATCTTGTTACAATTCTGTTGCTTAATGAATGAGAGGCTGAGTCCATGTTTTATAAAATAAAACCGTCTTCAGAATGAAAATCTCATAAGTGAAATTACACGACATGAAGTCATGTAAAGGTGCGACAAACTATATGAAAATATCGCAACCTTGAAGCAGCATCACAGAGTATTGAACGTTAGGTAAGGTATTTAAAGGGTGTTGAGAGCGTGCTTAAAGCGTATTGAGAGCTCTTAGGGGAGCGAGGGCTATCTTTTGAATTGCTCTGCCAGTGAAGCGCGTCGTTGCTGCATAACACTGTGGGTATCCCCCACGGCTGTGTCTTCATAGCCCTCTTTAATGAATTGTTGTGAAGGGATGCTTGGAACGAGTCGCTTTAAACGAGGTGAATCGTAGGTGCCACTGATGGTGTAAACCGTTGGTCCAGAACCTGTATTGATAGTGACAACCTTGCCATCAAAATCAAATGAAGTGCTGATGAAGCGATGGTTCATCATCACGCCATTGTCTGAAAGAGTCAGAATATCTGTTTTGTATGGGGGAGCACCAATTTCTATCCATGTGCCATGGACATTGCTTGGACTGACAGATTGCTGGTGGGCTTGATAAGCAAAATAGCTTGCGGTGAGGGCAATCATAAAGCCAGCTAATAGGAAGCCGTAAAGTAGCGAGTTGGCAAATAGATCTCTGCTTTTAGTGGGATTTTTTGCCATTATCTCTTCATTTCCTCACATGTACCGTTCTTAATTCTATAAATTAAAATCTTAGTTTGCAAAGATTGTTATAAGAGTTAGAAGCAGGATCGAATGTTCTAGATAAATGGGTTGCTTTGGATAATTTTCGATTTTTCTAACGGTATTTGTTTAATCAATGCATCTCAACTGTCGAAATGCTTAAGCTATGCGTATTTATTTCTTGTGGGAAAGCCGTGAATTGGTTAAAACAATTATCACCTAAGTTTACGCATAGGCTTATTCGTTGAGCCCAATAACTGCAATTTGAAGATAACAAGGAAGTACAATGATTAAAGAAAACACATACTTTGAAGGGGGCGTTAAGTCGTTAGCGTTTAACCAGTCTGGTGCTGATGTGAGTGTTGGTGTGATGGCGGCGGGCGAATACACATTCGGTACTGCTGCACCAGAAAAGATGACCGTGGTTAAAGGCGCTCTGATTGTAAAGCGTGTTGGTGATGAGGATTGGACAACATACCAATCTGGTGAATCTTTTGACGTTGCGGGCGATTCTTCTTTCGACTTGCAAGTAAAAGAAGCAACGGCTTACTTGTGTGAGTACCTATAAGAAGCTTGAAATTAGTTTCTGTTAAATAAGAAAAAACCACGCTCTAGGAGCGTGGTTAAATAAGTGATAGTAACCGGCAGTGGATAGTGTCACTTGTTTTTACAGCCATCAAATGGACGACCAAAATTCGTTGTTCGTTGTTAAACCTCTTCAGTACTTTTTTCAAAGCTCATTAAAGATCAAAGCTCGGGCATTAGTAAGTCTCAAAAACGCCGTTGTTGTAGTCCTGAATAGTCTGTTCAATCTCTTCCATCGAGTTCATGACGAACGGACCATAATGCACAACAGGCTCATTAATCGGTTGACCAGAAAAAATCAGGACACCTGAATCTTCTAGGCTTTCTAAAGACAATAATTCAGCTTTTGTTAGTAAGGCCAGTTGACCTTGGTTGATGACTTTGTCGCCGATCTGGATAGTGCCTCGGTAAACATAAGCCATAGCATTATGCTTAACATCAGTCCCTAACGTCACTTTTTGCCCTGAATTCGCTCGCCAATCCGCAACGCTTAATGGCACGCCTGTCGTTTGTAATGGACCTTGTGCTTGTATAGCGTCCGTTTCAGCTTGGCTATGCAGTTCAAACCCACCGGAAATCACTCTCAGTAAACCGATTTGTTCGTTTTGATGTTCTGCAATGCTTTCACTTTGGAAGTCATGGTATTGCGCTGGCTGCTTTTTGTGTGTTGCAGGCTGGTTTATCCAAATCTGAAAACCGTGCAATGCGCCTTCTTCCATCATCGGCATTTCACTGTGAATTACACCACGACCCGCGGCCATCCATTGTGCACCACCGCTGCGAAGTTCACCGACATTACCCATGTGGTCTTTGTGCTGGAAGTGACCTTGGAGCATGTAAGTGAGCGTCTCTATTCCACGGTGAGGATGAGGAGGAAAACCGCCAACATAGTCTTTGCTTTCATCTGATTTGAGTTCATCAATCATCAAAAATGGAGAGAAGCGCGCGTTATTAAAACCAGCGAGTCGTTGGATCTTGACGCCATCACCATCTGAGGTGGCATGTGCTGTAATCACATGATCTACCGCTCTTACATTCGTCATTTTGAAATCCTCATAAACTTGAATAGCTGTAGTTTATGTAATTTGATTTCAAAAGAAGATGGCATAGCGTTGAGTGACTTATTCGAAAATCTTGAACAGGTAACAATATGAAATTGTGTCTATACTTGAATAGAGAGTAGACCGTCAAGGAGGCCGCTATGGCAGTTCAGCAAAAACATGGCGAAAGGCATGGTCGGATGGGTTTTGATAACGACTTTACAACGGAGCAAAGTCAGCGTTTTACCGAAGTTGCAAACAGCGCAGTGAAACGCCGCGTGAAAAAGCGTGAGATTGAGGGACCGTTTATTCAGTCTGCTAAGCAAGCCGCTTTTAAAACTGTAGTGAGGCGACCTAAAGGGAATAACCCAAACCGAACACGTCAAGTCGTATGGATCATTGTGATCGGGTTAGTGAGCCTTTGGCTTATGTATATGGCTGGTTAGTTTGCTTAGTTACAAGCGATATTCATGGCTAGAGTTGACGCGTTTTTAACAGCGTTACATTGTTCCCTTCCACTTTCGTTTCAAGACACTTTTCAAGTTCAGATGCATCAGATTCTGAGCTGGTGAGGGTTGTTGGCAAATCTTCTATCAAGGTTGATACTGGGTTGTCGTGATAATAAGCATATCGGTTTTTTCCTGAGTGTTTGGCCACATACATCGCTTTATCGGCGCATCTTGTTAACTCATGTAATTCTTGTGCATCTTGCGGATATAAAGCAACCCCAACACTTAGCGTCAACTCTTTGATCCTTTCGTTTGTCTGGCAACCACTTTCGAACAGCCCGCAAATCCTATCTAAAATGCCGTTTAGGTCCTTACGAGTTGGTACATCGTAGAGCATCAAAACAAACTCGTCTCCAGCAAAGCGCGCGATGGAATAATCGTATTCGTGGCTTTTTCTGTCTCTGGTTCGAATGTTGTTACTCAAGCGATTGGCAAAATGCTGTAAGACACTGTCTCCAACATCGTGTCCGTAGTTGTCGTTAATGCCTTTAAAGTCATCAATATCCAAAAAGACCAATGCCGTAAGTGATTGCTCACTGTCCACTGTCGCTAGTTTTTCTGTTGCCCAGCGTTCAAAGCTCCAACGGTTTGCCAAGCCGGTAAGTTGGTCTCTATAGGCCAGATCTTCAATGCCTTCTCTATAAAGGCGTTGAATATAACTGACGGCTTTTGTGTAGTAATAGGCAGATGTGTGGCACACCAAGCTCATGGTAAACAGGCTAAGAATAAATCTGTGTGTGCTGTTAAATGGCAAAGAAAAGTTGTTGGGCATCGCTGTAATTAAGGTGCTAATGAACAAGCAAAACGAGGTGCTGAAGATAATGCCAATTCTGAAGTCATTAATGAAAATGACCGCAGCCAGAATTGGGTAAAGCCAAAGGATTCGATCGGGAATGGCGTGACTGTACAAAAATAGGATGACCCCTTGAACCAGCAGCACACCACTTAGAATTAATTCGGAATACTTAGAATTGATGACTTTTCTTACATAAAACGCGTTGGAAATGGCAATGATGGCGAAGCTCAATTCGAACATTGACAGCGTGTAATGCTGGCCTTGGAAGTAAGCCCAAGTATAGAAAATGAATAACGCAGCGGCAGTTAGTGAAAAGGAGTGGACAATTTTTTGCTTACGGGTGGATCGTATGTCCGCCATTTCTTCTAGGTGTCTGCCGACGAGCCTTTTCATGTGATCTGTGCCAAAGTTTTTGATTATGGTGTTAATAGTAGAATAAATAACAAGTTATGCAGAGGCTTAGATGTCTATTTAGTGTGACTACTATCAAGGTTTCATATGAAAGAGTATTTAACCAATCCCAAATGGTGATGTATATCACCGACGGTGCGGATTATCTCTAGAACATTATATTTAGGCATCAAATTTGTAACCGTTGTTTGATCATTATCTACTTGCTTTCCAGTGAGTTACTCAACATAGTTTGTAAACGACCAAAATTAAGAAGGGCTCATTATGTTAATTACCTTTAGTTGTAAAGCTCATGCTAGCGTCACGATGTTTGGTGAGGTTGGTCTTCAGTTCATTAAGATGCTTGGGCATAGCGGTACTATCCCAGGCGCTATGGATGCTTCAGAGGTTTCTCAAGCTCTGGATAATTTACGTGCTGCGATTGCAGCAGAGCAGAACAAACCTGTAGAGCAAGAAAATACTGATGAAGACAATGAAGAAGAGGTTGTTGAAGCGCCTGTTAATATCGGAAGCCGAGCTTTCCCATTGGTTGAATTATTAAAAGCCGCCATCAAGGATGAATGCGAAGTGATGTGGGAAGACGGCAGCGGCAAGCGTTTGTAGGATTATTTAATACTGAAAAGGTTGAGTTTAATATCATTGAAGCTTTAATTTATATTGCATAGTTGAACATAAGTTGACTAATGAAAGTATACTGAAACAATAAGTTATATTTATAAACGCATCTTGAACTGAAGGGTATTTAATGGGCTTCTATTTCCGAGCACGTAGCTACACCAGTTTAGTTGGTTCTCTTTCGTTGGCCGTTATTTCAGCGCCGAGCCTTGCCGATATTTCGACAACGCCTGTCATTGGTGGCGTATTCAGTTCTAGTGAAGTTCTGAAAAACCAGGTGCTTTCAAGTTTAAGTTACTCAGCTACGCTTACTCGCGACGCGGCACTTTTCACGATTGGCGGCGTAACATTAGACGCGTACATTCTCGCGCTGCCTTTGGATGCCAAAACAAAAGCGCGAGTGATCGCTCAGCTATCCAATCCGACCTATTCAATTCCCTTGGGCTACTTTCTCTATAGTTACTACGACCGCTATTCAGGTTTGGGGAGTGAAGATGTATTCAAAGGGTATTTGTCGACAGTCTATGATGATGAGGCATTAAAAGGCTTTGAACATAGCCTCTATTATGTCGGTGATGAGCCGGTTTCAGAGCACAAGGAGCCAGATACATCGACGGAAGCGACAGGCCACCATGAAGGGATTCGCATTGATGAACATTTCATTGCCAACATGGTCGTTATCTACGATGCGCTGTTTGAAATCGGTGTTTGGCAAGATATGGACACCCTCCCAGAGAACTACACCTATTTAACGAACAGCCCTGAAGATTTGGCGATCATCGCTCAAATTCAACCGATCATTGTCGAGTTAATCGATAAAGCGGCTTCTGGGATGGATGAAGGCGATATGAAGTCAGCAATGCTTGCGATCGCTGAAGATGGCAAACCAGAAAACGCCGACAAGCCGAACAATAAAGCGCAAGCCCTTACCATTACGCTCATCGATTTTGTGCGCTTAAACTTGCTTAAAGCCTACCGCCAATTTGTGTTTAAAGAAGAACGAGCAGAAGCGCTCGATGAGTGGATGCAACAAGCGTTCAATGACCAGCCTGATGCACTCATTCAGTTCTTAGAATCCCAACAGAACAAGCGCTTTGCGGTTCAAGTGACGGTCGATGGTTTACAGCAAGGCTTAATTGAAGGTTTAGTCGATGAGAATGCGCCTTTCATTTCGGTGGCTTACCAAAATCATAAAAATCGAGCGCAATATAAACCTCAGCTAGAAAAAGTGATTGAGCCTGAACACCAACAGCAGGTTCGGTTTATGGAGGTTCTGTCTGAACAAACTTACCGCGATCCGCACTATTTGCCTTTCTTCAAAAATCTCTATCAAGAGCATCGAGACAATATTAGCCGAGTTGGCATCTCTTCAACTCCGACGATCAGCGTTCGTAACCTACCAATAATTAAGACTGGCGCAAAAGTCTCGGGTCAAGGTGGTACTGGCATTCCTAACTTCCACTTTGTTGATCGAGAGATCGATCGTGCGTATTACTTCTTTGGTAATGATGCCCTGCAGTTGGATGTGTTGATGGCAAGCAACAAGGTACAAACCATGTTTGATCGTCTTGATTACCTCAAAACGCTGAACTGCAACGCCCAGTATGATTGGAATGCGCACACGACTTACGATGGTCTCGTGAACTTAGGTTTGGGAGAGTCGTTACGTGATTATGGAGAGAAACGTTGCGTTAAAGAGCTCCAAGAACGTTCTGAAGTAGAAGTGACTCTACGAGATAAGCGTGCAGCCTTGACTGAAGATATCGAAGCGTATCAATCTATATCAGGTTTTGATTTCTTCACCAAATATTCTAAGAAAGTTCAGGTTAAACAAGCTATCACTCAGTACGCTGAACTCGATGGAAAAGGGATGCCGGACTACACCTTGGTTTATAACCCATGGCCGGATCACTTCGCGCATTTTACAGGACCTTTTAGTGATGAGATCTTAATGCCAACCGGAGAGCTAAACCGATTGGATTACTGGATTCGTCAAATTGAAGCGACTTACCGCAGTGCTGGTGTCTACGATAAAACCCTGTGGGGCATGGCGGGCGATCACGGGTTAACACCAGTGTTCTACGCGCTTAATCCTGAGAAGCAAGTATTTGAAGGCTTACAAGCAGAACTAGATTACCCAATAGTCGTTAAGAAAATATCATCAGATGAAGGTGAAGGGCCAAAAATCACCAATGCTCTAAGCTACCCAAGCTCGAAGGAATTGGATGTGGTGGTCGCTTCGACTGCTGGCGGTAATTTTATGATGGATTTCTTTAATTCAGGCCAAGGTTGGAAGGTGCAACCCATCTATCAAGAACTCAAACAATGGACACCGCTTGCTGCGCCTGAAGGTGAGAGTATTGATGCGGTTGCTCAGATCGTGCAACGGTTACCTGAAAGCCTTGATTACATGGTCGTAAGAGAAAGCACATGTGATCAACAACGCTGCGCTGTTCGTGTGATCGGCAACCGTGATTTAAAGCGCGTCGATGAATTGATCACACGCGAGGGCGACAAGCTTTTCTACGAATCTTTGGATGCAAATCGACCTCCAATTTTACTCAACACCCAAACGCTCAACCCATATTTGGCGGCACCAAGCAAGGCTGACTTTTCGCATTATTCCAAGCTAGTAGAAAAGTGTATTAACCGAGCGGTTAAGGCGAATGTGACAACCTGGTGTAGCAGTGCTGAGTGGACTTCATTGACGCAACCAACACCTCGACCAGATTCAGTGAATCAACTGGCTAATATCTACCTTGAAGATAGGGCTGGTACGGTTAACTTGTTCCCTAAAGCGGGAATTGGCTACAACACCAAGGTTCCGGGCCGTCATGCTGGTGAAGACTACTTAGAGAAAGACGCATTCATCGGTTTCTGGGGCACGCCAATTGGTGAAAACTCACAACCATTAAAAATCCAAGCCAATGGCTCGTTAGCGCCTACGCTGTTTGAATATTTGACCGGAGAGATGGTGGTCGCAGGCGAGAATGGTTGGGGCTTTCCGTCGTTGCTGAATAAGTTGGATGTGTCAGCCGAGCGCTAGTGATTTAGCTCTCTACCTAATTAGCTGTGTATGCGTGGTCATTTAGATTGAGAGCCATCCCCGCAAAATCCTCATCGCTGTCATCAACAATTTGGTAGCCAAGCGCCTGATAAAAACTAATGGCGTGAGTGTTACTTATAAAGCTCGACAGAGTGACTTGGTTTCGTTGTTCTTGATGGGCTTTTTCGTGGATGAGTGACATGATTTTTCTACCAAGAGATTGAGCTTGGTATTGAGGGAAAATGATCAGAAGGTGTACATGGTATACGTTGCCGTAAGGCTTGAAGCAGACGAGTCCTACTCTTTCGTTTTTATGGTATATCCTATGAAACCAAGAGGGATGATAATCATTGATTAGGCGTTGACGTTGAAAGTCGTCGTCCCAGCCGAAAACGTTATCTACGTGTATGAAGAGCCCTGGCTTAACAAACGCAAACAGAGCTTCAAATTCAGAATTTGAAACGAGCCGGAATTGTATGTTCTCTTCTTTTATTGCCACTTTACTTCCTTATTAAACGCCTTTTGAATAAGCAAATAGTAACATAGTTGAAAAGGTAGGCTTCATCTGTCGTGTGGATTATTTTGATGCAAAAAAGCCATGCGTAGTGCATGGCTTCTGAACTTAATAACAACGATGTTTTATGCGTTAGTCGTTGTCTTCTGCTTCGATTTCGCTCGCGATGTACTGGTTATTAACTTTGTAGGTTTCAGCCTCAATACGTTGACCATGTAAAGTATCGAAACTTAGGCCATCTTCATAGCGAGTATTTTGGTTAACGTATACGGTTTGATTACCAGAGGTCGTCTGAATAACAAAGTTTAATGCTTGCTCGTCGATACTCTGAACCACACCTTCAAAATCGATGTCATTGTCATTCCAATCTTGTGAATCATCGTTGTGTTCAAATTCGATTTCGGTAGCAACATTTTCGCCGTTAGCTTGTTTCGTTGTTACTTCGACTTCTGCTCCTACTCTTAGGTTTGACTTGTTACCATCTTCGTAACGAGTGCTGTCATTGACAACAAAGCGACCCTTGTAGTTTAAATTGAATGATGATTTATCGTTTGCTACTGAAGTAATTATACCTTCGATTTCGGTGTCACTTTCAAGCTCATCGAAGTCCTCTACTTCTACTTTGTTAGCAATCAGTGTTGAATTGAGCATTTTACCTGTCACTTCAACCCAAAGCCCATCAGCTAACTCTGATTCATTAGAGTCATTGTCAATACTATCGATTGTATACTCGACATTGAGAGACCCACCTAAATTGAATGTTAGTGTGTTTAGGTTCAGGTTAGTAATCAACCCCTCAACCTCAACCGTTTCGTATTCATCTGACGGTTCAAATTTAACTACAGACAGCACTTTGTAACCTGTATTCGCTGTTGGTAAAGAAGAGACCATAACCCAATCGCCATTTTCAATTTCACGTGACAGATCTGTAAAGGTCAATGCGATGCCATTAACTTTAAATGTGCCATTATTGTGGTTGGTGTCTGAAATAAGACCGACGATGGTCGGTTCAAGAGCAACTTGAGCTCCGCCAGTGTTAGCTGAAGCGCTACGAGCATTAGATGAAATAGAGACCATCATGTTCTTTTCTAGGTCTGCAATTGCCACATCTTCGCCTGCATAGTTCGCACCGTCTACTTGATAGCTATAGCCATTCACAACAATGGTGTTGCCAGAAACAGAGTCAATGGTACCTTGAACTGCTGATGGAGCTTGCGTGTTGTTATCGTTGCTTCCATTGCTATTGCTGTCACTACCGCCACAGCCAGTTAGAATTAAACCGACAACTGAAATCAGCGCTAACTTTTTCATCTATATACTCTTTATTTGGTTTATTGAGGGTGTATCTTATAAACTCAAACGTGAAGCACTCGTGAAGAAAGGTGAAATAAATCGATGAAAGTTTTGATCGTTGATGACAGCCACAATGTTGCAGAAACCATTGCCGATTACCTAGAGTTAGAAGGGATGGTGATCGATTGTGCTTATCATGGAGAAGCGGCGTTAAAGTTAGCGTCTGAGAATCATTATGACGTGATTATCATGGACATAATGATGCCTAAATTAGACGGCATCTCCGCTGTTAGAAAGTTAAGAGAAGAGGTGCAGTGCCCTACGCCAATTCTATTTTTAACCGCTAAAGATAGGTTGGATGACAAGATAGCGGCCTTTCAAGCGGGTGGAGATGATTACTTGGTGAAGCCTTTCGCAATGCAAGAGCTCAGTTTAAGGCTCAACGCATTGGCAAGCCGAGGACCACGCCAAGACATCGGAAAGCTGAGTTTTGCCGATATCTCTCTCAACTCGCAGACCGACGAGGTATACCGAGGAGGTAGGCTAATTAAGTTGAGTCGAATCCAGTTAAAAATACTAAAAGTCCTTATGCGACACGCGCCAGCGATTGTTTCAAGAACTGAAGTGATTGATTCCGTTTGGGGTGATGAATCGCCAAGCAGTGATGCACTTCGAAGTCATATCTATGGCCTGCGTAACGCGCTCGATAAAGGATTTAAACATTCACGATTAGAGACTATTCATGGACAAGGTTACCGACTCAAAGCATAACGGCTCAAATCACGGCGATTACCCGAGTATCTACCGAAAAATCCGTCGCAGCTTTGGTTTGATGACCTTGGTCATGTTTGGCCTTTTCTGGACAGTGATTTATATCGCTGAAAACCAGATGGAAGTTATCAGCCTCCATCACTGGCTAGACACTGAAGCTAATCGTTATACGTCTGAATATCAGTTGCTTGGCGAAGATGCGTTGTTGCCGAATAAAAATGAGTTTTCAACCTATTGGAGTGAAAGGGAACTGCCCAACTGGTTAGCTCGATACAAAGAGCCCGGTTTCTATGAACATCTGTTAGGTACAGAAGATAAACATTTTTACGTATTCGAACACCCCTCAGGCAAAGGGCTGATGTATATCTTGTTTCAAGATGACGCCGACGACTACCTCGACGAGTATGAATGGAGCCTCCACAACTATACCCTCATACTTGGCGGTTTAACGTCCATTTTTATGGTTTTGTATGGGATCTATGTTGTACGCTCGCTGTCGAGGCCACTCAATCAAATAGAAAAGAAAATAGGGCAAATGCACCCTGAGCAGCCAAGCTTTGAAGTTGAGACGTCTTACGCTGAAACACGACATATTGAGCAAACGCTTTTAGATTCAAAGAATCACATTTCAGGATTTTTTCAGCGGGAAGAGGAGTTCAATCGATTTGCTTCTCATGAACTTAGAACCCCGATTATGGTGATAAAAGGGTCGGCTGATCTGCTAACTAAAGTACCCAATCAACCTCCTGTTGCGTTAAAAGCGATTAACCGCCTGCAAGAAGCGAGTGAACAGATGCGAGTGCTGACTGAAATGTTTCTGCTACTTGGTAAAGAGAGTATCGATGAGCACCATTTCGGTCACTATGACCTGTCAGCCGAAGTTCAGAATCAGTTGCTTGAAATGGCGCCTTTGTTTGCTAAGCAGGATGCTAGTTATGATCTGAACGTCAAGGAGACTGTCACTGTGTATGCACCAGAGAGCTTTATTACTATTGTATTGAATAACTTAATTAAGAACGCGTTTAGCTACAGTATTGGTGATGTTGGAATTGAGGTGACAGGTTCTAAATTGATGATCACTAATCGTCATGATGGCAATGAGACTTACAATGCTGGTTATGGTTGTGGACTAGTGATTGTGCAACGAATTTGTGAGCGAATGGGTTGGAGTTTTGAAACTCAAGATGATGGACTTCAATTCAGTACTTATTTAGATTTCTCAGCTGATAGACAGGTTGGGTAACAGGTAATTCCAATTACAAAAAAAGAACCCATAGAGAAGAGCAGTAGTGTGGCCAAGTTAGCCACACTTGCATAATGAGTTGTTATACGAGCTTAAGCGCATGATGGCGAGTGAGCTGTTTGTGTAGCGAGTCTTTCAGCGCCATGCGTTCTACTTTGAGATTGTGCATGCTGTCGTCATCGATAGGGCTGCCAGAGATTTCTAGCTGACGGATGTCGTAGTCGAGTTGGTGATATTTCTGCATGTCTGCTTTGAATTTTTCGTCGTCGTGGTTGAGCTGAACAATGTCTAATTTAAGATCTGGGAAATCTAAGATAAAGGCATGGTTTTCATTGAGCATTGGCACTTCCTCTCTAGTCGAATTATCTTCAGTATAGAGTCTATTTTTGAAGATAAATGTGTTCTTAAACACAAAGCGAGAGCAGGATCAAAAAAGGGCATAAACGTTCCATTGTGGATTCGCTGATGCCCTTTGTTATTTTAGTAATATTAAAAACTACTTCGCTTTCTTACCAGAGCGCTGCTGCTCTTTGTGCGCTAGCTTTTCTTTCTTACGTTGATCGATAAGGTGAGCTGCATCGCCGCCTACGTGGGTTTCACCACGAGCATTCGACAGTTGAACTTGCTTTTCACGTTCACGGAAACGGGCTTTTTGCTCGTCGCTGTGCTTATCAATACACTTAGGGCAGCTTACGCCTTTCTCGAAGTGCTCAGAGGCTTTGTCTTCGTCAGTAATTGGCAAGCGACAAGCATTACACACATCGTAATCGCTCTTTTCTAGCTGGTGGTTTACCGCAACACGGCCATCAAATACGTAGCAGTCGCCTTCCCACATGCTCTCTTCTTCTGGTACTTCTTCTAAGTACTTAAGAATGCCGCCTTCAAGGTGGTAGACCTCATCAAAGCCTTGCTCTTTCATGTATGCTGTTGATTTTTCACAACGAATACCGCCAGTACAGAACATCGCGACTTTCTTGTGTTTCTTAGGGTCGAGGTTATCTGCCACGTATTGAGGGAATTCACGGAAGGTTTCTGTGTTCGGGTTTACTGCGTTTTTGAACGTGCCGATATCGACTTCGTAGTCGTTACGAGTATCAACCAAAATCACATCTGGATCAGAGATGAGGTCGTTCCATTCGTTTGGTTTAACGTAAGTACCGACAACATGGCGAGGGTCGATACCTTCAACGCCCATGGTTACGATCTCTTTCTTAAGCTTAACCTTGGTGCGATTGAACGGTTGTTCTTCGTTGAACGACTCTTTGTAAACCACATCAGCTAAGCGAGGGTCTTGTTTGAACCATTTAAGAAGGGCGTCGATAGATTCACGCTTACCCGCAACGGTGCCGTTGATGCCTTCACTCGCAAGTAACAAAGTACCGCGGATTTGGTTGGCTTCTAACACGTCAGTGAGTGGTTGGCGAATTTCTTGGTAATCATCAAGTGCTACGAATTTATACAGAGCACATACAACATATTGAGACATGGTTTTTCCTTTCTGCGAGCTGGAACGTAAATCCAGAGCGGTTGCCTTTTATGGTACCGACTGAGTTTGATTCACTCAGGTTTACCCATATTGGCTTATTAAAATCCGCCGCAGTATAACCAAGCCAATGTAGGACGAAAACCAACCAAAAGTAGGGCTATTTATCATTTTGATTTGTGTGGTTTTAGGCTTGCAAAGATACATGCTCATGAAGTGGGATGAATAGGTAACAGGATTGCTACATGCAGGCCTGCCAAAGAGTAATGATTGGCAGGCGAGTAATGTATTGAGTCACTTAATCTTTTATGACTCAATTACAGGTGAGTAGGTAGCGTAAACTCTTGAGTTTCAGTTGCTTCATTGAGTCGCTCTCTCGTTAATCGCATCGGCGTTACGGGCATCCCATAGAAGTCGAACTTGTCACCTAAAACCTCTCCACCGAGTCCTTTTACGATATTGACGGTTGTGTCGCGCGCTTCGATATAGATTTCGTTGATGTCTTTCGACGCCTGAACTAATGAGTAACGAGCCAATGCTTTTCCTATGCCAAGGCCGCGGAATCGGTTGTCGACAACAAATCGCCCCCAGTGCCATTCTCTATCGCTCTCCCATGCCGCTACGGCGCCTAAAACATATTCTCCTGAACGTGCTAACCACCATTTCTGAGGAATGTCAGGAGATAATGGAATGAGATGTTGTGGGATACTTTGTTCACCCGAAAAGGTATCTCTGATCAAACTGTCGATCTCAGTGCGGTATACCGAAGTGCAAGCTTCGAGCTGAATTCTGGCTTTGTTGTGCGTGGCGTTTTTCTGAAAAGCGCTGAGCCGCAATGTTCTTAACCCATCAATCACGTTTTTCGTATCTTCTGGGCTCATCAGGTTCAGCAATTGAGACAGTTCATTGTTGGCTGACTCATCGGCTTCTTCTAACCTTTTCAATCCTTCAGCTTTGAGTGAAAAGTACTTCTGACGTTTATCCGTCTCACTCAAAGATGGTTCGATATATTGCTTTTCAACCAGAGAGTTGAGGGTTCGGCTAAGAGAGGCTTTTTCTACGCTGAGCTGTACGCTGAGCTCAGAAAAGGGTGTGACTCCATTCTTACGCAGGTAGGTAAGAAGGTGGACTTGTGTCAGTGATAAGCCTGAATTAAGGCAGTTTTTATCCAATAGTCCAAGCTCGCGAACGAGATAACGTAACTCGCTTCTGATCTGCATAACCGATGACATACTCACTCCATAGAAATATACGTTGATAGTATCAACAATAATCCTAAAGACCGTTCAATGTCAACAATGTTGATACTATCAATGAATTCTCTACGCTTTAGAACTGATAGTTGAATTCAATACGTTGGTCACCTTCAAAGTAGTCTTGATCTTGAGTCCAGTTTGCATAGTATCTTGCGTTAAAACGCGGTGTTAATTGATAGGAAATCGACAACTCATTGGTGAAGATATTGCTATCTCCGGCCATGCCTTGGTCAACAAACGAGTCAGAACCAGCAATCGACGTTAACCACATTGGGTTGTAGTTAATCCAAATGTTTTCGGTGACCGTGATGCGGCTGTACATACCTACCACGGCATATACACCGGGAATTGTGTAGCCCACAGATGTGTCGATTTCATAAGCGCCAGAATCCGTATCGACCACTTTATCAACCTGACCATTCATGATACGAGCGCCAACTCCAGCCAAAGGATAGAGCTGTATCGCCCCCCATTTTGGTAGCGCTTGAATAAAGCTGTATGAAGCGTCTAACTGTTCTTGCTCGACGCTGTAATTCAAATCGATTTGTTTCCCTTGGCCATTAGTCTTATCAACGGTGAAATTACGAAAACGAACACTATCGATTGAATCATCGCGGTGGTTCGAGCCTGACCACCCTAGCTGTTCGCCTGCCACCCCTTTTATTTCGACGATGTTCATTCCCATCGTGATATCACTGCCCGTATCATAAGATTGTCCGATTTTGATATTGAGCCCTTTGTCTGAGATACCGAAACCCGCTTGAGTGTAAACCGCGAGCGGATCAGACATGTCTTGGACTTTTTCAGGTGTGGCGCTTTCTGTCGACGGCATCACTTCTTGAGGCGAAGTCTTCTGAATGATATCTGTTGTGTCGGAAGTGTTTTGTTGAGCAAACGCATTCGATGTTAATAAGAGCAGCGATATAGATGCGATGAGTGGTACAGTTTTCATGTTTTTCTCTCTTTGATTTTTTCTGGTGCTTAAAAATCTTTTATTTGGCGCTAAAAAAGCGGCTCCAAATGGAACCGCTATATCTATCGACATTGATGGTGAATTGGCGTGTTAGTTAGGTAGAACTAGGTTGATGTCATTCGCTTTGTTATGGTCGAACAAGCTAAAGAACGTATCCACTGATTGACTGTTGCCTTCGATGGTTGCGTTACTGACATCGCTAGAGGCGAAATAACCCAGAACCTCTAACTTCTTGCCGCTTAACGTTGCATCTGCGTTTGGATCTTGCTCTAGAGAGAAAACAGCAATCTCGTTACGTACCGTGTAGTTCGCGACTTCTCCGGTGTCAGATACCTTAATGTTGATAGATAATTCTTTTCCTTGAGCACGGTCTGCGTTTAGGTTTACGCGCTCGGTTTCTAAGATTTTGGTGGTTGGTAGCACCTTCACAATGGCTGGGTTAGCAAAATCCCATGCCACAGAGCGATCTAATGTGCCGTCCAATTCTGCTGCGTTAGAAATCGCATAACCTCTCCAGTAAATGTTGGTTTGAGCATAACCCCACTCACGAAGTGCTTGCGCTTTTAGGTCACGCGCTTCCATGTTGTCAGGATCTGCATTGTTCACGTGAGTCAGCACTTCTGCCGCCCAGCCGTAGTTCTTCTCAGCATACGCGTCGCGAGCAATATCGATGACTTTATCTTCGCCGCCCATCGCATCAACGTAATCTTGAGCCATGTCTTTCACGCCCGGACGAGCAAGTTTGGTAGCATCACCGTCCCACCAGCCAAGATAGCCGTTGTAAATATTACGAACTGAGTGCGCTACTGTACCGTAGTATTCACCCAACCAAGGGTCGTTGGCTAAGTTCTCTGGTAGTACAACTTTTTCTGCCAACTCATCGCGCTTGATACCGCGGTTGATGTTGTAGATTGATTGGTCGTGTACAAATTGAATCGCATCACGGTAGTTGGTTATGCGCTCATTGATGAAGTCGTGTCCAATCCATGCTCGCATGTGAGAACCACTATAGGTATTCGATTTTTGTGCGTATTCAGATAGCGTATCAATGCCTTTGTACCACTCTTGAACATCACGATATTTGGTACCGCGCAGTGTATACAAATTCGGGAATGTTTCGCCTTGGATCGTTTCGCTACCGTGTACGTGTTTGAATTGTGGGAAGTAGATATCGACTTCATCGTCACCCGCATCGCCGTAAGCACCAAATACTTCCATATCGATACCAGAGACGGTAATTTTCAATGGCTCATCATTACTTACCAAGACATTAGGCATGAAGAAAGAAATAGGGCCAGCTGTAAATGTTGGGCCTAGGCCGAAGTGAGCAGGGCGACCTTTTTCCCCTTTAGGTAAGTAGACACTCGCGTAAGCCGTACGCTGAGTCAGGATTTTGCCTGTTACGCCAACATCGTTCACAAGGTTGGGGATAAAGTTATCTGATGCGATGATTTTTACTTCGCCTGACTTAACCTGTTCTTCTGTTACGCCCCAACCAGCAGCACCAAAGGCGTGGTCTGGATGACGGTGTGTGTAAATTACCGCTTTAACAGGCAGTGTTGAAAACTGGTTGAATGCCTCCATTGACTCTTTAGCTGCGGTATCATTTTCACCAGGGTCAACAATGATAAGTCCGTCATCACCAACGGCTACAAGAGTTGAAGCTAATTGGAAACCAGAGATTGAGTAGAGTTTTCCCGGTGCGATTTCTTGAATTTTTGGTGTCATCTGCTTTGCAAATTCAGTCATGGCAACTGGCATGTATTCAGAGCTCTCGATGAAGGCTTTGTTGTGTTCTGCGTCTTCCCAGACCACTTTTGCTAAGTGGCTTTGTACTGAGTCGTTGGTGAAGAAAGTTGGGTCAGAACTGCGAACTAGATTTTGGTCCATTGCGAACGCTGAACTCGCTGTTGTGGTAAGAAGTGCGATGCATATTGACTGAGTTAAAAAGTTTGAAGCTTTCATTGGTGATTCTCTCTAAATTTACGGACTCGACCATTCGGCCCGTCGATGAGAGAGATGTTAAGACGTAAGGTTTAATCAATCGATAGAGTGAAACTTAAACAATAATTAACTATTACTTAATTGTTTATCCTTGTTATGGCTTCAAGTGCATTCCTAAACCATTTATGTCCCGTATCATTATTTTGAGAATGATGCCAAGTCATGTAAATAGGGACAGGCTCGGCTTTAAACGGTAATTCAAAGATTTGATATTTTCCGCTACCTGCGACTTTGTTTGCTAATGAACGAGCATTAACACAAAGCCAGTCAGTACTTTGAGCCAAGACTAGTCCTGTTAGCCCTGATCCCGTTGTATAGGCGATTTTTCGAGTTGGTAGGCGTTCACAAGCAACTGAATTGAGCGTGTAGTTATCCATCCTTTGAGTCTGCCACAGAATATGATGTTCAAAGAAGAATTGCTCAACGGAGATACTGCCTTGAATACGGGGGTGATCGATACTTAGTGCGACGATAAGTTCTTCTTCAAACAGCTTCAGGTTGTGATAGCCATGCTCTTCCAGAGGAACAGTTGATAAGATCACGTCTACCTTTCTTTGCCTTAAATCAGCTTGTCGAGCTTGCTCGTCGATATGATCAATATCGGCTTGTATGGTTGTGTTTGGGGCATGCTGCTCTCGGTATTTGGTTAGGCAAGGGAACACTAAGATATCAATGTCTTTGTGGCTGGAGATTCTGAAAGTACGTCGACTTGTTTGAGCATTAAAATGCTGTCGTGATTTAGCGCCGTTAATTAACAGGCTTAAAGGTTCTTGAACTTCCGCATGGAGTTCGACTGCAAAATTGGTTGGTGAGATACCTCTACCTTCACGCACGAACAATGGATCTTTGTACTGATCTCTTAGTCGATTTAGCGATTGACTGACGGCGGGGGCAGAGATCCCTAAAGCTTCTGCTGCGACGTTAACACTACGGGCCTTCATTACAGCATCAAATGTTTTTAAAAGGTTTAGATCCATAGTTTGTCGTGCGCCTTATTATTTACTATTAAGTAATGTTTAGCAGTTTAGTCTTAAAAACGAAAGTAAGCCTTCATCATGGATGGAAAATATCAGGCACAATCGTATGTTTGTGTGTTCTTAAGCAAAAAGGCCCTGCTGTAAAAATACAGCAGGGCCTTGGTATTAATCTGTGTTATCTAACCAGCGATTACGCTTGGTTAAGTACTTCCGCTAAGCGTTTCACCGCTTCGGTTAATTCTTCTGGGTTGGCATTGGTGAAGTTTAAACGCAGTGCAGCTTTTGCTTCGTCAGCCTTTGGATAGAATACTGGGCTTGGTACAACCGCCACACCATTAGAGAGTAGAGTTTTAGCCAGTTCGAAGGTGTCGCACTCTGGGATTTCTACCCAAATGAACATCCCGCCGTCTACTGCTTTCAGTACACAGTCTGCAGGCAGTTGTTTTTCTAGTTCTGAAAACAGCACTTCATAACGAGATTTGTACAGCGTGCGAATGTTTTCCATGTGCAGGTTGAAATCTTCATGCTTGAGAAGACCAACAAGCAGTGCTTGCATCGGAACGCTTGAGTGTAAATCTGCGCCTTGCTTCACTTTAATCAGTGGCTCAAGGTAGCTGCGTTTACCTGTCACCGCACCAATACGTAAGCCTGGCGATGCAATCTTAGAGAATGAACGAAGAACGATAGAGTTGTCAGGGCAGAACGAAGAAACCAACGGCAGCTCTGTGCCTGTGAAACGCAGCTCACGGTAAGGCGCATCTTCAATGAATGCTACGTTGTATTTGATACACAGCTCAGCCACTTTTTGACGAGTTTCCGTTGTCCAACAAACGCCAGTCGGGTTATGGAAATCTGGCACCGCATAGAACATCTTTGGCGATTGCTGTTCAAAGCACGTTTCTAGTTCGTCTAGATTAGGGCCAAATTCAGTTTGAGACACAGTCACAATGTTCGCTTGAACCAAGCCAAACACTTGCATCGCACCCAAGTAGCTTGGCGCTTCCATTACAACCACATCATTCGGATCAACATACGCACGCGCAATCAAATCCAACCCTTGCTGAGACCCTGTGCAGATCATTGCTGTGTGGGATTCTGGCAATTGGTAGCTTTGTGTTAAGTGTTCAAGCAAGGGGCCATAGCCAGCGGTCGAACCGTATTGGAAAACTTCCGGCATGTTCGCTAGGTTTTCTAACGTTGGCTTCATTAAATCGATAGGGAATGTTTTCTCGTCAGGTAATCCACCGGCCAATGAAATGACATTTGGATCGCTTGCGGCTGCGAGGATCTCTCGAATGTATGAAGATTGAATCTGTTGTAATGACTGTGCGATTTCCATGTGTTGTGTCTCGTCGTTTTTCGTTTTTATTCTATCGCTTGATATTACACGGCAATTGTAAAAACAAGCGTGTCCGTTTATGCTCATAAACATGTCCATTTATGCTATTTGAAAAATGTCACGACAACACATATCCCGAATCAATGATGTTCTGTTCCATATTCACCAAGATATCAGTCAGCCTTTGTCTGCCAAAGCGCTCTCCGAGATTGCGGCTTATTCCGAGCAACATTTTCATCGCACCTTTAAAAGTGTGGTCGGGGAGTCGTTGCACCAATATATCCGACGCACTCGAATGGAGTATGCGGCCAACCAATTGATGTTCGATACCACGTCGTCAGTGGTGGAGATTGCCAGTAAATGTGGTTTTAGTTCGGTATCTTCATTTAGCCGAGCATTCAAAGCGACCTTTAACATGTCACCGGGAGAATGGCGTAAACACGACTTACAGATAGCAGAAAAACCCTATTTGAAAGATCCCGAAGTCGCGGCGGGCTATTTGAACGTGGCGCAGCGAGTGTTACCCGAACCGAAGATCGTTGAAACACCGGAGCGCATGGCGGCTTATGTTCGACATACGGGTTATAACCGCTCCATTCGCAACGCATGGTTGATATTGAAAGCGTGGGCGAACTCAGAACAGCGTGACTTTTCGAGCCAGTTTGGTTTGCATCACTCAAACCCTGCTTGGGTTGAAATGGATCAGTGTCGCTATGTGGCGTGTATCGCAATTGGTGAGCCGATTAAGTATCGCAGTGTCGTGAACCAGATGGTGATTCCGGGCGGTTTGCATGCGGTGTTTAGACTCAATGGCCGTTATGGTGAGCTGCTACCACAGATCAGTATGGTATTAGAAAAGTGGCTACCTACGTCTGGCTTCAAGCAGCGTTCTACCCCGGCTTATGTGCATTATCATCAGAATCACTTTCTCAACACCGATGAAGTGTTTGAGTTGGATTTCTACCTTCCGGTGAGTTTTTACTAACTGATTTTAAGCCGTCCATTTGGATCGAGGATAAAAATTCAGTTAATCGATGGTTGTGGTGTTTTCTTGAATCAAGTTTTGCTGTTGTGTTGAGACGAATTACCAGTGCCAATAACAACAGGCATTTTTATGTAGGTGAATTAAGATAAAGGTACTTTGTTGATAATTTACCCCAGTAAATGATGACAACGTACGGATTAAACGATAGCATCGCTTTCTAATTGCAAATAGTTCTTAATATCACTCGCTAGAATATATGACCATTACCCACAAAGATTATCTGAAAATCGCCTTCCCTTTCATCATCTCAACGGTGACTCAGCCTCTGCTTGGGGCCGTGGATACCGCCGTGATCGGACAGCTTGGTATTGCTGAACTGATTGGAGGCGTGGCTATCGGCACCATCATTATGAACACCATGTACTGGTTGTTTGGCTTTTTCCGTGTCAGTACGACCGGGCAAAGTGCGATGGCATTGGGTAAGGGCAATCGCTCTGATTTAGCGGGTAGCTTGATGCGTCCGTTTGTGCTGTCTGGTTTGGTGGGTTTGATCTTTATCTTGATACAACCGCTCATCTGGCAAGGCGCAATGTGGGTGATAGAGCCTGAAGCCAATGTGGCCGAGCATGCGCATATCTACTTCAGTATTTTGATTTATGGTGCGCCTTTTGTGTTGCTCAACTACACCATTATTGGTTGGTTGATGGGGCAGGCGAAAGCCAAAGAAGTCCTTTACACACAAGTGTTTGGCAATGTGTTGAACATTGTCTTAGATGCGGTGTTTGTACTTTATTTCGATTTGGGCGTTGCAGGTGTGGCTTACGCAAGTTTGATTGCACAAGTTACCACCTTTGCGATTGGTATGACGCTGGTTATGAAAACCAGCAACATATCGGTCTCTGAGTTCCTGCAAGGCTCGAAGATGACCAAGCAAGACCTGTCGACAATCATCTCATCAAACACTGACCTACTGTTACGTACGATTTGTATCTTGGTGTTCTTTAACATGATGGCGCGTACAGGCTCTCAACTAGGCACCGATGTTCTGGCCGCTAACGCGATCTTGATGCAGGTGACCTTTATTGTTAGCTACATGTTTGATGGTATTGCCAACGCATCGAGTGTGTTTGCTGGTAAGGCGGTAGGACAGAAGAATCCTTCAATGTTAGATCGTGTATTAAGACTTAACTTCCAATGGACAGCGGGTTTTATTGTCGCACTGACGTTTTTGACCTTGGTATTTAAAGACAGCATTGTTTTCTTGTTTACTGATATTCCAGCGCTAGTCACTCTGTACCAAGAGATGGCTCCGTGGTTAATCGTGTTCCCGCTAGTGGCTGGCTTTGGCTTAACGGTGTACGGCATCTTTACCGGAACGGGAACCACGCGTCCGGTTAGAGACTCTAGCATCGCGACTTTGTTGGTATTCTTAGCAGTACAGGCATTCACTATCGATATTTGGGGCAATCATGGTCTGTGGTTGGCGTTCACCTTGTTTTATCTTGGACGTATTGCATTCTTGTATCCGTTCATCGCGCAAGTTAAGCAAAAGTGTTTTCCAATAGAAGATGCATCGGTGGCTAATCACTAGCGAACTCGTATTGATTCATTATGAAAGCGCCTGACTATCGTTATACGATAAATTTAAAGGGCGCTTTTTTGTATCTGTAAAAATCAGTTCGAAAGGTCAACTCACCCTAATGAAAACCGGTCAAAAAAAAACAAATAAAATGCGATACGGTTCAATGTTCTCTTTTCATCACTTCAGCTAAATGATAAAGTTGTTATGTTATAACATCTATCTATGAGTATCTGCGTGAACGCCCCACTATTGTCTGTTGACCGACTAATGATCAAAACCTCTTCAAGAACACTTTTCCAAGATATCCACTTCGATGTGTATCGAGGAGAACTGTTGGCGATCATGGGCCCTTCAGGCATTGGTAAGTCGATGCTTTCACGTGCGATTGCGGGCTTTATGCCAGAAACAGTGCAGGTTGAAGGCCATATTTCTCTATCTGGTGAAGCGGTGTGTGGTTTGCCGATGTTGCGACGAACTGCAGCACAACGACCGGCGGTTATCTTCCAAGATGCACTTCAAGCGTTAAACCCTCTTGTTTCTATTGAAGGCCAACTCAGTTTGGCATTGACGGGAACTCGCACTAAGCTTAAATCACAAGACAAAATCAAGCTCACCGAACTGTTAGTACAGTTAGGGTTCCCAAATCCAGAAACCATCTTGTCGTTGTATCCGAGCCAAATCTCTGGAGGGCAACGTCAACGAGTGTGCATTGCGATTGGCTTGTTGAGTAACGCCGATATCATCATTGCGGATGAACCAACCAGTGCGCTAGATCCGGTGACAGAGCAAGAGATACTCAAGCTGATTCGCGACAATGTTAAACAGCGACAAATTGGTGGCCTGCTTATCACTCATGACCTGCACAGCGCGCTCGCGTGTGACAAGTTATTGGTGATCGATGATGGCGGAGTGGTGGCTTATGGCGCACCAAAACACGCGCTTGAATCAAGCTCTCACGCTTTCTGCTGTTCATTGAGAGACCTAATCGCATGAGTTCGACCTTATCATTAAATTCAGAAGTCTCGCCGTTAATGCCAGTGATAGATTCAGAAACACAAACACCGATTGAGATTAAGTTCGAGAATGTCGGTGTGCATTACTACTCAATACCGAGTTGGTTAGGTGGTAAGGCGTTTAAAGCGCTACAGAACATCGACCTCAATGTTGAAGACAAAAGCCTAGCTATTGTTGGACGCTCTGGTGCCGGTAAATCAACGCTGATTGAACTGCTGTTTGGCCTTAAAGAGCCAACGGTGGGGCGAATCAGCCTGTTTGGTCATTCGCTGCCTATTCGCAATAGCAAAGCGCAAGCCGCGGTGTGTCGCTTGATTCAATTGGTGCCTCAAGAACCACACACCAGCCTCAATCCTTACTATACCGTTCGACAGATCTTAGCCGAGCCGCTAAGCAACTTAGATGTTTCTGGCAACCATGAAAACATCATTGAAGAGACGCTGTTGGACGTGGGCTTACCTGCCACTTTGCTATCACTGAAACCTAATCAGCTTTCTACTGGCCAAGCTCAACGTGTGGCTATCGCTCGGGCGCTTGTCGTTAGACCCGCAGTGTTGGTAGCTGATGAACCGACCGCCAGCCTTGACCCGGTGAACCGTCAAAGGTTGTTAGATTTACTCATTTCATTGAAAAAGAAGCGCGATATGCGCATCGTTTTGGTGACACACGATTTAGGCGCAGCAAAGACGCTTTGTGAAGAAATTCTGGTTCTTGACCATGGCGAAATGGTGGAGCATGGACCGACACCTCAAGTGATGAGCGTACCTGCTCATCCTGCGACTCAGTTGCTGATTCAATCTCAGCCTCTTTCGAAATCTACTTGTTAATACAACCTTATTTATTACGAAATACAGCTTATTAACGAAACACAGCTTACAGAGAAAAATAACTATGCGTTTTAATTCAATTAAACTGGCTTGCGCTCTAGCGCTGGCTTTGCCTTTGACGGGCTGTTTTGACTCTCAACCAGAGTCGAGCGATGCGGCGGTCAAATCTGAAATTCGTGTTGCGATGATGCAGCCACCAAGAACGGGCCTATCGCCTCTTTCTGATGACGCGTTCAAACTATCACGTTGGAGCACGGCTGAAACGCTAGTGAACCTGAGCCCAACTTCAGAAGCTGAGCCAATGCTGGCAACGGATTGGAAACACGTTGATCCACTGACTTGGCAATTCACGGTTCGCCAAGGTGTTAAGTTTCACGATGGCTCTACATTAACGGCAGATTCTGTTGTGAACTCACTACAGAAAGCGCTGGAAGCGGCACCTAAGCCACGCATCCTAGATGGTGTAGAGCTAAAAGTGAAAGCGATGGACAACTACCGCGTAGAGATCAAAACCAGCTTTGATGACCCTCTTTTACCAAGCCGTTTATCAAGCCCTCAATTAGCGATTCTTGCAGCAAGCGCGTACCAAGAAGATGGTCGTGTGAGCCCAATTGGCGCAGGTACAGGTCCGTTTGAGTTGACAGAAATTAACGGTACAACTAGCGCGAAATTGAAACGTTTCGATGGTTACTGGGGTGAAAAAGCACAAGTTGAATCTGTAATTGCAGAATACGTTCCTAACGGCTTTGCTCGTGCGGCAGCTCTAAGAACAGGTACGGCTGACATTGTTGAAGCTGTGCCAGTGTCACAAATCGCGACCATTGATCCGAACCTGCTTTACGAAGTAGCAATGCCTCGTACCAACACGCTTTACCTGAACAATAAGTCAGGCGTATTTAGCGATATTGAACTGCGTAAGGTCGCGGCTGCTGCGGTAGACCGTGAGCAAATCGTGAATACCGTTTATGAAAACCACGCGGATATTGCGCAAGGCCTATTAGGTCCTGCTCTTGCTTGGGCTGAGCCGATTCGACCTGAAGGTCAAGCAGTCGATAAAACGCTAAAAGCAAACGGTGAAAGCATTGTTATCGGTACCTTTACCGACCGCGCTGAGCTTCCAGAAGTAGCAGCACTACTTAAACAGCAACTTGAAGCGGCTGGTTTCAAAGTTGAGCTGGATATCCGTGAATACGCTCAGATTGAAAACGATGCGCTATCAGGTAAGTTTGATGCGTTCATTCTTTCTCGTGCAACCGTTCTAGATTCGGGTGACCCAGTGGCTTACATGATGAGTGACTTTGGCTGTAAGGGTTCATTCAACCTTGGTCAATTCTGCTCTCAAGAAGTCGACCAAGCGTTGACTCACGCTGATCTGCAACCACTAGGTGCACTGCGTCAGCAAGCGATCATCGAAGCTGAGCAAAAAATCCTTAACGACTTCGCTGCTATTCCACTGCTTCACGAACGTGTGATTCAAGGTGAAAGCGAGCGCGTGAGCAATGTGGTTCGTGACCCAAGTGAGCGTCGCTTGGTTGACCAAACTACACAAGTCAAAAAAGCGAAACAGGCTAACTAAATAGATGCTATCTGCTGAGACTCTGCGTCGAACCTTATTTCTCTTGACGCCTTGGTTATCAAGAATCGCCTCATTGATCGTGGTGGTGATTCTTGTTGGCTTGATGCCTGACATTGCAGGCATCGACCCAAGCCAATCCATCCTGCGTGCAAGAGCGGGGCAACAACACCTGCTTACGCCTGAAGCATTAGCGGCGGTACGTGCTGATCTTCAGCTTGACCGTTCGGCAAGTGAGCGCCTGATCGACTGGATAGGAAATGCATTTTCTGGTGATCTAGGTAAATCCTGGATTGATGGTTCTTCGGTTGCATTAGGTATTCAAAAAACATCGTCTACATCTCTGTTTTTGATGTCTAGCGCATTGGTGATGACTTTCGTACTGTGCGGTGCAGGCTTACTGGCTACCTTGCGCAGTTGGAAGAAGGGCAAACTAGGGCAGAGTTACAGCAGTTTAAGCACCGTATTAATATCCTTGCCAGAGTACGTGGTGGCCTCGGTATTAATATTGGTGTTCTCTATCTGGTTAGGTTGGCTACCACCGTATGGTTGGCAAGGCTGGCAAGATATCTGGCTACCGAGTTTAGCGCTCGCACTGCCTGCTAGCGGCCTGTTTAGTCGCTTACTCAGAGACAGTTTACAACGCGTTCTTAATGAACCTTGGGTGATCACTTGGCTCAGTGCCAACGTTCACTCCAATCAAATTATTCGCTTTGCGCTGAAAAGAGCGTTGAGCAGCCTGATCCCACAAATTGCGATGATCGTGATTGGCTTAACGGGTGGCGCAGTCGCGGTTGAACTTATCTTCTCGATCCCGGGTATCGGGCGCATGATTCTTGGTGCTGCGAAGGCGCAAGATCTGCCGATGTTACAAGGCGGCCTACTGGTATTGTTGCTGTTTTCGATTGCAGTAAGCAGCATCAGCTTGTTTGTTCAGCAGTTGATTCTGGGTCACAGCCTGAAAAGCGGCAAGCTGATTAGTAGTCACTCTTCGTTTCGTTTTACCCAGAGCCGCGCCAAGCGTGTCACTGCTTTTGCGATCTTCTCATTCTTAATTGCTATTGTGGTTTGGGCGGTATTCCGAGACCCATACACCAGCCAATTCGCACGTTTGGCATCACCGAGCTGGCAAGCGCCATTGGGTGCAGATGGTATTGGACGAGACCTGTTAGCAAGAATCGGTTCTGGTATGGTCGCGACCTTCCAAGCGGGTATTTTGGCAACGTTCTTGAGCTTGGTGACAGGCATTATCATGGGCTTCAATACCCGTTTTAGCCAAGGCCTTATCGAGATCACTAAGGGTATCCCATACATCATCGCAGGCTTGCTTGTTGCAGGTTTAACGGGGATGAATCCGAACAGTGCCTTAATCGCGATTGTATTGGTGTCGTGGGCGCCGTTAGCCGCGCACTGCTCAAGCTTGATCGTAGAAGCCAAGGCTCAACCTTATACACACCTCGCGCCACTATGGGGCACCAGTAAGCTTAGAATCTTCCGTTTCTACTTGCTTCCGTATGTGTTGCCACCGTTGTTAAGACACGCGATGTTGAGGCTACCGGTTATCACTCTAAGTCTTACCTCGCTGAGCTTCATCGGATTAGGGGCAAAGCCACCAACACCTGAATGGGGTTTGATGATCGCAGAGAACCTTCCATACATTGAGCGCGCGCCATTAGCAGTCATGGGGCCAATTGTTGGGCTGATCTTGTTAGGGGCTGCCATCAACATGATGTTTGATGACTAACGAAAAGAGCCGGTCGCTGAGGTTTCTAAATTGACGATCCGATTGGGTATTCGATTTAGCATTTATGTTGTAACCTTAGCCCTGCTTTTTAGAGACGCTTTTTGATCGGCTCGAAAGTTAAACAGGCCCTAGTTAAGTGTAAAGGATTCAACATGTATCTCGTTTTGTATTGCCACAATATTGGTATGACCGACTTTTCTTTCTTTGAGACGGAAGATTTCGACAAAGAAGATGGCTATATCGTGCGCGGTAAATGGCCGAATGAGAAAGCCTTTCGTGATTACTTAACCAAAGAGTTTGGTGACATGAGCGAGTTCCAAGTGATTGACCTAATCGCCAAAGGTGCAGAAGCAGAACATTACTCACCAGAAGAGTTGATGCGCCTAACTCTCTAACCGTTAGTTCTCTATGCGTTAGCTCAGTAGCACGTTTAAAATCGAATAAACAAATGGCAGCCTGATTGGGCTGCCATTTTTCGTTTTAAGCTAGAGCACATTGCTCGCAGTATGAGTGGAGCTATTGCGCCACTTCGTCCACCAAGTACAAGATTGATTGATACGGAATGCCACTGTGATGTGACAAACCGATCTCACAGGTTCGGCTGTTGCTGAATCCGCGAGTGCAGTTGCTCGGCACTTGTTCTTTGAGTGGATGTACTGCCGCCTCATTCAGCTCTGGCGTAGTAAAGCCTTTATCACCCGCCCAACCACAACATTGAATATGCTCAGGAACGATGACCTCTTCGGTACAGGCTTTAGCAAGATTCAACATCGCGCCTTCCAAACCCATTCGACGAGAGCTACACGTCACATGCAGCATCACGGTTTCTTGCAGTGGCTCAAGTGTCAGGTGTTCAAGCAAGTATTGATTCACAAATCCTGTTGGCTCTAGCACCTCTAGTGGCTTGGTGAACTGCTCAATACTGCGCTTGGCACATGGGCTGGTGTCCATTAGTACTGGGTATTCACCTTGACGACTGGCTTGCCATAGCACTTCTTCCAACTGCTGAGCCTTCGATTGAGCTAAGTCGGTCATGCCTTTACTGTCGTAAGGCATGCCACAACATTGGTCATCGAGCTTCTTCGGCAGAATAACCTCAAATCCAGCCTTGTTGAGTAAAGACATGGTCACTTCAGTCAGAGGACGTTGATCGCCCGCATCATTCTGTTGCCCCATGGTTCGACTCGCACACGAAGGGAGGTAAACCACCTTCTTAGCGTTGTTCGATGTTGCGGCTGTCATTGGTGAAGCCGTGAGTGAGTGGCTATTGGATTGCGGCATTTCTGGCATCCAAACCGGTGTCGCGCCTTTGGTCATTGAGCGCAGGCCGTTGGTGAGCTTGCCGACCGTGTTGGCACCTAGTACTTTGCTCGCTACTTGATTGGTTTTTAGACCGGCTTTGGTCAGCTTAGTGGTGGTCGAGAAATGATCCGCCGTCCACTTAGCGATTGGAGTGAATTTCTGATATTTAGCAATACGAAGCTTCTTCACTAAATCACCGGTGTTGATTCCCACTGGGCAACGCTCGGCACATAGGCCGGTTGCCGCACAGGTATCGATACCTTGATATTCAAAAGTCTTCTCTAGCTCGCTTGCTTCTATTTTTTCCCCTGCAGCTCGGCGGCGTTGTAACTCGCGATACAGCACAATACGTTGGCGTGGTGACAGAGTCAGCGTACGAGACGGACATACCGGCTCACAGAAGCCACACTCAATGCAGCGGTCGACAAGGTCATCGGCAGCAGGCATTGGCTTCAAATTGGTGATGTGTGAATTTGGATTGTCGTTAATAATAACGCCGGGGTTGAGCAGTCTTTCTGGATCAAACAGCGCTTTGATTTGTTGCATCAAGGCGTAACCATCTTTGCCCCATTCTAACTCCACATAGGGTGCCATATTACGACCCGTGCCGTGTTCCGCTTTCAGAGAACCTTGATATTTCACGGCGACAAGCTCGGCTACATCATCCATGAAACCACCGTAACGGTCGATCTCTTCTTGGCTATCAAAACCTTGGGTAAACACAAAGTGCAGGTTGCCTTCTAGGGCGTGGCCGAAAATGATCGCCTCGCTGTAGTCGTATTTATCGAACAGCTCTTGTAGCTCTCGAATACCGTTCGCTAGGTTCTCGACTGGGAAAGCTACATCTTCAATGATGACCGTCGTGCCGACTTCACGCACAGCGCCAACCGCAGGGAACATGCCTTTACGGATCCCCCATAGGGTTGCGACTGTCTTTGGATCGGAAGTGAAAGGCACCGATTCAACAATTGTGTACTCAGCCAAGGCATCCAAAATTGATTTACATTGTAAATCTAAGTCCTGCTGGGAGCTGGCGTGTGATTCAACCAAAATAGCCGCGGCTTCTAGATCCAAGCTTGGCATAAATGCAGGCATACCCGGTTTATCAGCCACTGAACGCAGTGCTCTGCCATCCATCAATTCAACGGCAGCAACGGGTGTTTTTGATAGCGTAGTAACGGCTTTACTTGCTTGTTCGATGTCGGCAAACACCAACAGGGTCGAAGCTTTGTTTGGGTGTTCGATAACCGTGTTGTAGGTGATCTCTGCGATGAAGCCTAGCGTGCCTTCTGATCCAATCATCAGGTGTTTGATGATCTCAATTGGGTCGTGGTAATCGACCAATGCATTAAGCGCGTAGCCCGTGGTATTTTTGAGGCGGTACTTATGGCGGATTCTGTCTGCCAGTTCTTGATTCGAGCTAGTCTGTCTGTGTAAATCAATAATGCCTTCAAACAGCGCTTTGTGTGATTGCTTGAAAGCCTCAACGCTGGCGTTCTCTGCTGTATCAAGTAGGGAACCATCACTTAATACGATTTTCATGCTCTCGACGGTGCGATAAGAGTTTTGCGCAGTACCACAACACATGCCGCTGGCGTTGTTCGCCGCGATACCACCGATTTTACAAGTATTGATTGAAGCTGGATCTGGGCCGATTTTACGTTGGAAAGGGGCAAGGTATTTGTTGGCATCGGCGCCAATCACACCGGGCTGAAGAATGATCTGATTGCCGTTATCGACAATCTCATGACCGCGCCAGTCGTCGGTCAGTGTGATGAGTACCGAGTCTGAAACGGCTTGTCCTGAAAGACTGGTGCCTGCTGCACGGAAAGTAAAATGGATACCGAGTTCTCGACAGCTTTGAATGGTGAATATGACTTCGTCTAAGTTTTTAAGCCTTAGAACCATTTTCGGCACCAAGCGATAAAAACTCGCATCGGTGCCGTAAGCCAATCGCTTTGCCTCTTGCGTGACAATGCGTTCCGTTTCTATTTTTTGAGCCAGTATCGCTTCAAGCTGCTGATAAGCTTGTGCGTCTATTACTCGCTCATGGGATGTGTTTGTCTCCATCTTTGCTTCCTTGTGCTTCTTATTTGGCACTGGTTAGGGCGTGTTGACCTTTCGTGGTTAAATTTTGTTCGAGATAAAAGCGTTTTAATCGCGGCGAGGGGGAAGTAGCCTAGTCACTCTAAGCAAATCCCCCTCAACAAAGAGTAAAACGCTTTTAGCCGAACCCTTCGGGCAGCGTTTGCTGGCCATTTCTACTACGTTATCGGCTTCTCATGTAGGCTAGCTACACATCGACGCCTCTGCCTTGTATAAATACCCAGCAACTCGCTGCAAAAATCAGCTCGAAAGATCAACACGCCCTAGTTTTTTATTTTATTTTCCAGTGCTTAAACGGTGTCACAACGGCAGTGGAATTGCTGTGACACCGATTGAACTTCAGTCTAAGTAGACCAAAGCATTAGTTTGAATTTGAATTTGAATCTGAATCTGAATCTGAGTCGTAGCCGATTAATCTAGCCCCACCAAAGATTCAAGAGTTAAGTCTTTGATTGTCTTTGCGCCAGTTAGAGTCATTGCAACGCGCATCTCTTTGTCATACAGGTCGAGTAGATTCTCAACGCCTGCTTGTCCTTGTGCCGCTAACGCGTAAACGAAAGAGCGGCCAAGCAAGGTGCAGTCTGCGCCCATCGCCATCATACGAACCACATCTAAGCCAGTACGAATACCAGAGTCGACCAGAATCTTAGTGTCGCCTTTTACTGCATCTGCAATCGCAGGCAAGGCTTTAGCACTCGATAGAACGCCATCAAGCTGACGACCACCATGGTTTGAAACCACAATGCCGTCTGCGCCAAATCTTACGGCGTCTTTTGCATCTTCTTGATCAAGAATGCCTTTGATGACCATTGGGCCGTCCCAGAAATCACGGATCCACTCTAGGTCTTTCCACGAAATCGATGGGTCGAAGTTGTCACCTAACCAACCGATGTAATCTTCCAGTTTGGTTGGAGAGCCGCGGTAAGTCGAGATGTTGCCAAGATCGTGTGGCTTACCGAGTAAACCTACATCAACGGCCCAGCTAGGATGACGCATAGATTGAAATACGCGGCGTATTGCTGCATTTGGGCCACTCATTCCTGAGTGCATGTCACGGTAGCGAGCGCCGGGTACAGGCATGTCTACCGTAAAGACCAGTGTTGTCACGCCAGCCGCTTTTGCACGTTCCAATACGTTCTTCATGAAGCCGCGATCTTTTAACACGTAAAGCTGGAACCACATTGGGCGTTCAATCTTAGGTGCGACTTCTTCAATCGGGCATACCGACACGGTGGACATGGTAAAAGGGATGCCTTTGTTGTCCGCAGCTTTTGCAGCTTGTACCTCGCCACGTCGTGCGTACATGCCTGTTAGTCCAACCGGAGCTAAGGCAATCGGCATCGCCAGCTTTTCGCCAAACAATTCGGTTTCCAAATTTAGGTCCGACATGTCATTAAGTACACGCTGCTTGAGCGCGATCTCTGCAAGATCGGCCGTGTTGCGGCGTAGGGTATGTTCTCCGTAAGAACCGCCGTCAATGTAGTGAAAAAGAAACGGTGGTAATTTTGCTTTTGCTGCGGCGCGGTAATCAGTCGATGCGGATATGATCATAATTTCAGTCCTAAATTCTTGGGATGTTGCCCTTCTGTGAGAGCTTGGCTTGGGCTGCTTGTTATTCTTAATAAAGTGGCGTTAATACCCGAGGGTGTTGATGTGTTTTAGTATCCATTCCGAAACTCATCAACTGTCTTATTAGACGGTGTTGCAGTCGGGGAATTGAGTATTAACGCCAAGTGCTTTTGTAACGACTTATGGTTTACATAAGTGCGTCTGTCATTTTGAAGCCGTAGATAACCACTAGGCCGATGATTCCTGTCATTACTAAGTAGTAGAACGTTGGGATGATAGTCTTACGTAGTGTTGCGCCTTCGCGTCCTAACAAGCCTACGGTCGCCGATGCGGCTACCACGTTGTGAATCGCAATCATGTTACCTGCTGCTGCACCAACGGCTTGCAGAGCAACAACCACAGCACTAGAGATAGATAGAGTTTGTGCTACTTCGAATTGGAACTGGCTGAACATCATGTTTGAAACGGTGTTCGAACCTGCAATGAAGGCACCTAACGCACCAACTGTGGCACTTAACGCTGGGAATGCGCTGCCAACTAGGTCAGCTGCAAAGTTTGCAGTGGTTACTGGCATACTTGCTAAATCAGCGCCGTTAACACCAGAGTTAATGAAGATACGCACCATTGGGATGGTGAACACCAGTACAAAGCCTGCGCCAATCAGAGTCTTGCTCGACTCACCAAACGCTTTAGCTAGTGGTGTTGTGCTGCGTGATTGCATTAGAACAGCAACCAGTGCGACGAATACCAAGATACCGCCAGGTAGATACAGAGGTTGAATCGCAGTGCTTACGCCTGTCTCGCCTAGGATGTTGCTGAACGAAAGGCTAACGCTCTTAAGTAGGCCTTTGAACTCAGGGCTCACACGGCTAGCAACGAGAGTGACAGCGAGCAGCACGTAAGGTGCCCATGCCATCGCCATGCTCATTTTCTTATGACCTTGCTTACTGTTTGAATGAGTGTCGTCTAGATCGATTTTCAAAGAACCTAGCCATTCTGCTGGCCACTTGTCTTCGCTTTCAAAGTCCCATTTTGATTTTGGTACTAGGAAGCCGCGTTTTGCTGCTGTTACAACAATTGCTAGGCCAACCAAACCACCAATCAGTGATGGGAACTCTGCACCTAGGAAAACACCTGTTAGTGCGTAAGGAATAGTGAAAGCAGCACCTGCGAACAGTGCGAACGGCAGGATATCAAGACCTTCAGTCCAGCTTTTGTTCTTACCGAAGAAGCGAGTCAGCATCATCGCCATCAATACAGGAATCATCACACCAACGCAGGCGTGGATGATCGCAACACTTGATGTGATCTGTTGTAGGTAAGCATCCCATGTTGAACCATTGGCAATCAGGCTTTCACCAATGTTGTGCGTATCCAAACCTTTGTTTACGCCAACAATGATAGGTGTACCAACCGCGCCGAATGATACTGGCGTAGATTGAATCATCATGCCCATCAGTACCGCGGCTAATGCTGGGAAGCCGATAGCAACCAGTAGTGGAGCGGCAATAGCTGCAGGTGTACCGAAGCCAGATGCGCCCTCGATGAATGAACCAAAACACCAAGCTATGATGATTGCCTGAACGCGACGGTCAGCGGATATATCCGTGAAGCCATTGCGAATAGTGGTGATAGCTCCGGTGTGCTTCAAAGTGTTTAATAAGAAGATGGCGCCGAACACAATCCAGAGAACCGACACGGTTATGCCGAAACCTTGGAATACGGAAGCCAACACGCGAGTGCTAGACATATCCCAAGCAAATAGGGCAATAGCAACGGTTAGTGCGAATGCCACTGGCATCGCTTTTTTCGCTGGCCAGTTCAGGCCAACCAGTAGAATCGCTGCAACAACTATTGGCGAAAAGGCCAATAAAGCTAGTAGAGTTTCACTCATGGGTACTTCCTCGTACTGTTTTCAAACGTTCATGTTTGAAGTAAAGATCACGTTATGGTTTGTCGTCATTTGAGTCGCTCTGGCCTCTAAACGGGAACCTTATTTGGGCGACTCTTGTAATTGGAATGACTGTTTTTGTAATTGTTTTGTTAATTTGGCGTGAATTTACCCCTTTATTTTTTATTGATATAGGGAAATAATGAAAATAATTAATTCCAAAATTGGCATAATCAGATGCGAGCAGACGATTTGATCCTGTTTTCACAGGTAGTTGAACTGGGTAGTTTTAGTAAGGTGGCAGAACAAAATAACCTTACAAATTCGGTAGTTAGTAAGAGAATTGCGCGATTGGAAGAAGAAATTGGCGTGCAATTATTATATCGAACGACGCGTAAATTGACCCTGACCGAGGCGGGCAAGGCAATGTTACACAGCGCTAAAAATGTGAAGCAGGCGGCGCAAGAGGCTATGGACGCAGTTTCAGGCTTTGGTGAAAATGTCAGTGGTCATATCAAAATGTCAGTGCCTACTATCTCCGGAGATTTGATTCTCGCAGACGCCGTTGCCGAGTTTTGTAATATGCACCCAGGTTTAACGGTCGATATGTCGCTTAACAATCGCTTTGTCGATTTGGTTGAGGATGGGTTGGACTTGGTGATTCGTACGGGTTACCTGGAAGACTCCAGCTTGATTGCCCGTCATATATTGGATTCGCAATGGGTGGTGTGTGCTTCGCCATCTTATATTGCTAAAAACGGCAAGCCGATGCTGCCTAAAGACTTGGTGCAGCACAACTGCTTGCAATACGCCTATCAAACAACGGGTGCCAGCGAATGGCAGTTCTTGCACAGTAAAGATGGCTGTACCGACAACGACAAATACATAGTGCGTGTTTCGGGCTCTTTCTCGACTGACAATGCGACGGCGCTAAGAAAAGCCGCATTAGGCGGACATGGAGTGGCGTACGTACCACGATGTCTGGTTTATCACGATATACGCAACGGTCAGCTGGTGGACATCTTCCCTGACTTAGTGGGCAAGAAGCTCGGTATTTATGCGGTTTACCCTTTTACTCGCCAGCCGCCCAACAAGATTAAGTTATTGATTGAACACATTAGAACTCGTTATCTGACGATTTCTCACTATTTTTAATAAGGATCACGATGAGCTATTTAAAAGAGTATCAATATCCAATCACCAATAAACAGATCGTCAGCGATGACTATTTTGGTCAGATAATCGAAGACCCATATCGCTGGTTAGAAGACGATAGAAGTGACGAAACTGCGCAGTGGGTGGCGAGCCAAAATACAGTCACGTTTGATTACCTTGCTCGAATCCCGTATCGCGCGGAATTGCGAGAGCGACTAGCAAAAGCGCAAGACTACAAAAAGAGCTCGCAGCCGTTTGTGCGAGGTGACTACACCTACTTCTATAAGAATGATGGTCTGCAGAATCACAGCATTCTCTATCGTCAGAAAGAAGGTCAGTCGATTGAAGTTTTCCTAGATCCGAATACTTTCTCGGAAGATGGCACTACATCACTGGGCTCTGTTTCGTTCTCAAAAGACTACAGCTTGGTGGCGTACAGCATTTCTGAAGGCGGTAGCGACTGGCGCAAGATCTTCGTGATTGATACCGAGACTAAGCAACAGCTCGAAACGGAAATTACCGACGCAAAATTTACCGGCATCTCTTGGTTAGGTAACCGTGGCTTTTATTACTCTAGCTACGATAAGCCAGACGGTAGTCAGCTTTCAGCTCGTACTGATAAACATAAGCTGTATTTTCATGAGTTGGGCACAGAGCAAGCGAGCGACAAGGTGATCTTTGGTGCGAACAACGCTGAGCAGCACCGTTATGTGTCCGGCTACACCACCGAAGACGATCGTTACTTAATTATTCTTGGTAAAGAATCGACATCAGGTAACAGACTGTTCTATATCGATCTAGGTTTAGAGGAACAATCGCTGAATACGCTGATTGATCATGTGGATAGCGACACTTACCTAATCGATAACCAAGACGAAGTCTTCGTCTTATATACCAATCTTGATGCACCGAACGGCAAGGTGGTGAGCTTTGATACTCGCAATCAACAGTGGCTCGATATCATCCCTGAGAAGCCACAGCCTTTAGACATTAGCACGGGTGGCGGTTACTTGTTTGCCCACTACATGGTGGATGTGGTGTCTCAGATTGAGCAGTTGGATTACCAAGGTAACCTAGTTCGTGAGATCCATTTACCCGGGCTGGGAACAGCCAGTGGCTTGGGTGGCAAAAACGAGCAAACTCAGCTTTATTACACCTTTACCAACTATGTTATGCCGCCGACTATCTTCTCGTTTGATGTTGAATCTGGCAGCTCGGAAATCTATCAGCGCTCTGAGTCTCCGTTTGAGTCGGACAAATTTGAATCTAAGCAGGTCTTTTATACTTCAAAAGATGGCACTCAGGTTCCGATGCTTATCTCTTATAAGAAGGGACTAAAACTGGACGATAATAACCCAACTATGTTGTACGCCTATGGCGGCTTCAATGTTAGCCTAACGCCTTCTTTCTCGGGTACGGTGGGCAGTTGGCTAGAACTGGGTGGCGTATATGCAGTGCCGAACCTGCGTGGCGGTGGCGAGTATGGTAAGGCGTGGCACAAAGTGGGTATACAACAACAGAAGCAAAACGTATTTGATGACTTCATTGCCGCAGCCGAGTTCTTAATCGTAGAAAATTACACCAGCAGTGGCAAGCTGGCGATTCGCGGCGGTTCTAACGGTGGTTTGCTGGTGGGTGCTTGTATGACACAAAGGCCTGAGCTTTTCCAAGTGGCTCTGCCTGCTGTTGGGGTGTTAGATATGCTGCGTTACCACACCTTCACGTCTGGTGAAGGCTGGGCGTACGACTACGGTACATCAGCGCAAAATAAAGAGATGTTTGAATACTTGCTTGGTTACTCACCCGTTCACAATGTAGTACGCGGCGTTGATTATCCGGCGACTCTTGTCACGACCGCTGATCATGACGACCGCGTGGTACCTGCTCACTCTTATAAGTTCATTGCAGAGCTGCAAGATAAGCATGAAGGTGATGCGCCTGTGATGATTCGTATTGACGTCAATGCAGGGCATGGTGCTGGAATGCCGCTGAGTAAAGCGATCGATCTCACTGCCGATATCTATGCGTTTACCCTGTTCAATATGGGGATTGAGTCTCTAGATTCATTTTAAATAATGGATTGATTCCATAAAACTGATACTTGAAGTTGAATCACTAACCTCAAAATCGCCCTTAGATTTTGAGGTTTTTTCATATTTATGAAAACCAATCAAAATTGCACCATATTTACCTCGCTCCACCACACTCTTTTCCGTGATAGACCCCGCCATTACTGATGAAATGAAAGCGATTTCAAGCCGTATTATTACGAATTTTTACGTCTATCTATCTGATTCTAAATAAATAACTATATCTGGTGATTACTCTAAAAGTTTCATGGCTTTGAGGCTGATTTATCAGTGTGAACAGCAACTAACTTTTCAACGCTTTCATTGCTTAATATTTCCCTGTTCGATGAAAACTCAAAAAAATAATAGGGAATTACAATGCAAAAATTTAAGCTTTTGCCAATAACGGTCGCAGTGGCGACATCGCTTGCTTCACTCTCTTCTTTTGCTGCTGACACCGATATTGAAGCATTAGAAAAACGAATCCAAGAGTTAGAGTCTAGAGTTGTTGATGTTACTTATGTTAACGACCAGCAACCAGCGGTACTAACTGCAGAAACAAAAGTACCGGAGGGTATCGTCTTCTCTGGTTACGCTCGTTACGGTGCTCACTACAAAAGTGGTGATGAGCGTTACGTAGACATCGGTACAACAGGTCGATCTGTTGGTCGTTTGGGTAACGAAGCCAATGGTGGTGAAGTTCAGTTAGCTAAGCTTTTCCAAGCTGACAATGGTGCGATTTGGGACGTCGTATTCATGGCTGACCACTGGGAAGCAGACGCTTGGGCTGACGACGGCGGCTTAAGTATGAAAAAAATGTACGCTGGTGTAACCAACGTATTTGAAAGCCAACCAGAACTTTATATGTGGGCTGGTCGTGACTTCCATCAACGTCCACAACAAGGTTTGAACGATTACTTTTGGATGACACACGATGGTCAAGGCGCTGGCTTTAACAACCTAGATTTCGGTGGTGCCAAGCTAGACATGGGCTTTGTTGGCCAAGTGAAAGGCGGCCTAGTGAACGACAACGGTCGATACGCTGTAACCGCTAAATTACACAGCATTGACGCTGGTATTGGTAACCTAGATTTCTACGCGAACTACGGTTTTGCATCGAGCGAAGCGGATACGTCAACGACAACTGAGTATGTATACGATCCAGATACAGACACTATGGTGCCAGTGGTAACTGAAGGTAAAAAATACAGTGATGAAACTGCATACCTTGTAGGTGCGACTCTTGGGCTAGGTGATTCTAACAAGTTGGTTGTTAAGTATGGTGACGGTGCAGACTCATCTGTATTTGAGCTGAAAGGTGATTACCAAACTTTCTATGCAAGTTTAGAAGGTAACTACGCGGCGTCAGACAACTTCATCATCGATTACTTAGTGTCGTACAAAGACAACTCTGGTTCAGATCTAGACCGTGAGAACACGGAATATGCGGGTATCGTTCGTCCACAATACCAATGGAATGATGTTCACTCTACATGGTTAGAAGCTGGCTACGGCATGGTTGATTATGATGACGACGGCGAAGAGAACGCGTGGAAAGTAACGCTGTCTCAAAACGTTTCTCTAGGTGGCTTACCTTGGAGCCGTCCCATGCTTCGTTTCTACACAACAGTGGGTGATGTAGAAACGAAAGGCAACACAGTGAAGACAACCAACGTTGATACATTGTCATTCGGTGCAATGTTTGAAGCTTGGTGGTAATCACAAGCTAGAAACAGCAGCTCTTTGAATTAGGCATATTTTCAAAGAGCGATGCTTTCAAATATCCATGCTTATTAAGAGCATACGTTGAAATACCTATGCTTTTAAAGAGTAAGTAATACTGTCCATTTTAGCCCTAAAGGCAGATTGATTAGGGCACGTTTCAATTAACTCCATTCTTGGGCACATTTTTGTGCCCTTTTTTTCGTCTTGAATATCTGTTCTATCATTTGGGATTACCTCTCATCTATTCTCCATGAGGTCTTCAATACCTCGTTTCATATTATTTTAACTTACCTCGCGTACCCTGCTTTATCCTTAGTGTTCGCAATGACTAATTTGTATCGTGACCCTTTTATATCAATAGGTTATATGGTGGTAATGCTAGATATCAATCGTATTTGATACGCCAATAGGTGTATTGGAACTCCTTCACTGAACTAAGGCTTTTAACAAAACTGACTAACTATGGATTCATGATTTCATGAAACAGTTTCATGGCGTGAAGGGAATCTGTAAGCGCTTTCATGATTTCCATAACTGGCCTTTTTAGCGCCGGGTTTAGTGTGATGACACTCACTTCAACTAAAACGTATTTTCTTAATAATCGTTTTGTAAGCGGTTACAAGCTAATGAAGTATCGAGGTTCGAGTGGCGACAATTAAACACGTATCAGAACATGCAGGTGTGTCTCAGGCGACAGTGTCTAGAGTCATTAATGGCACCAGTAGAGTCAGTCATGACAAGAAGCTAAAGGTTGAAAAAGCGATCAAAGAGTTGGGGTATCGTCCGAACTCCATCGCTCAAGCCTTGGCTTCAAGTCGTACAGGTAGTGTTGGTGTTGTTGTTCCAGAACTTGGCGGTTCGTTCTATTCAGGCATTTTGCATTGTATAGAAGAGAACTTACGCCGCTTTGGTTACCACGCTGTCGTCACGGCGGGTTCTAACACTGAGCAAGGGCAGCGCGAGTCTGTAGAGTTTTTATTGGGGCGTCGAGTTGATGCTTTGATTCTTCATACTCAACTGCTGAGTGATGACTATTTAATTGAATTGGAAGAACAGGGGACCCCTGTGGTTTTGATTAACCGCTTCATCCCAGAAATGGCGATGAGTTGCATAGATATTGATAACGAAGTCGGGGGGCTACTCGCTACTCAATATCTTTTGCAAAAGGGACATACAGATATCGCGTGTATTACCGGGCCTTTAGATAAAGCAGATGCTAGGGGGCGTTTGCAGGGGTATCGAAAGGCCTTGGAAGAAGCAGGTGTGCCATACGATGAAGCCTTAGTCTCGGAAGCGGGTTTTACTGAAGAGACGGGCATCAGCGCTATGAAAAAGCTGATGAATCGTAAGTGTCATTTCACAGCAGTATTTGCTTCGAATGATCACATGGCATTTGGCGCATTCGAAGTCTTACATCAGGAGGGATTGTCTGTTCCGAAGGACGTTTCACTGGTGGGCTTTGATAACACCATCTTCGCGCGTTATCTGACCCCTAGTTTGACCACCATTAATTTCCCAATTGAAGAGATGAGCATTGAAGCAGTGCAGCTCACTCTACAAAAGCTAAAAAAAATAAAACATGACGTGAACTTTAAATTGCTGCCGACGTTGGTCACTAGAAACTCGGTATCGGATTTACCAGTTACCCTATAAAAATATTAAGGATAGAACATGAAATTTAAGACCTTAGCGCTTTCATGCGCGGTTGCTTTAGGATTAGGTACAACAGCCGTGAATGCCGCTGACAAAGAAATTCGCTTTGACGGTTTCCCTGATTTTGACAGCAGCCTAAAGGTATTGCTGCCTGATTTCGAAAAGGAAACGGGTATCAAAGTTGATTACCTTATGAACAACCACGGTGACCACCACACGAAACTGACAACGAACCTTGCAACGGGTTCTGGTGCGGGTGATGTGATTGTTGTGGATGTCGAGAAAATTGGTCCATTCGTGGGTTCTGGCGGCCTAGTTAACCTGTCTGAAAACTACGGTGCAGATAAATACGAAGAACGATTCGCACCTTACGCATGGGCACAAGGTAAAGGCGCTGATGGCAACATGTACGGTATTCCTGTCGACCTAGGTCCTGGTGTTATGTACTACCGCACTGACGTGTTTGAAAAAGCGGGTATTGATGTAGAAGAAGCAATCAAAGATTGGGATTCATACATCGCCGCTGGTGAAAAACTGAAAGAGCAAAACGTCCAACTTATCGCTTCAGCAGCAGACGTTGCACAGGCGATTATCTTCACGACCGTTCCTGAAGGCGAAGGTCTGTACTTCGATAAAGATGGCAACCCAGTTGTGACATCAGAGCGTTTTGTTCACGCTTTTGAAGTTGCAAAAGAGATTCGCGACAAAGGCTTAGACGGTCGTATTCTGGCTTGGTCTAACGAATGGTACGAAGGCTTCCGCAACGGCACATTTGCAACTCAACTTTCTGGCGCTTGGCTACTTGGTCACCTAAACAACTGGATCGCTCCTGAAACTAAAGGTAAGTGGGCAGTAGAAAACCTACCTGATGGCATCTACGGCAGCTGGGGCGGTTCATTCCTTTCAATTCCAACTCAATCAGACAACCCAGATGAAGCTTGGGCGCTTATTGAATACATGACGACTGATCGTGAAGTTCAACTTAAGCATTTCGAAACGATTGCTGCTTTCCCTGCAAACGTAACGACGTATGACGATGAGTTGTTCCAAGAAGAGATGGAGTTCCTAGGCGGACAAAAAGCACGTCTTCTATTTGCTGAAGTTGCGCAAAATATCAAGCCAGTTTCTCCGGCTCAAGGTGACCACGTTGCACGTTCTATTATTCTAGAGAACGCATTGATGGAAGTGCTTGATGAAGGTAAAGACGTCAAGACTGCGCTTGCAGAGGCTGAGCGTCTAATTAAGCGTCGTACCCGTAATCTTTAATTTGTTCTTTTTTTAAGTAAGTGAGGAAGCGTGGATAACGCGCTTCCTTTTCTAAGAGGTCGTTACTATGAATCATACAGCGAGCACAACGATAGAACCTTCGGAGCAAAGCTTTTTTTCTCGCCTAAATTTGAAAGCGCTTTCACCGTATGGATTTCTTCTGCCGTTTCTGATCATTTTTTCTGTATTTGGGATCTTCCCGCTGTTGTTCTCTGTTTATCTGTCGTTCCACGAGTGGAACCCGGTAAGAGGCATGGATGCGATGGAGTTCGTTGGTTTTGAGAACTATCACATTGCATTGACTGACCCATGGTTATGGCGTTCGTTGAAGAACACATTGTGGCTAGCGGTTACGTCAGGTGTGGCTCAACACTTGGTTGCAATTCCAGTGGCTTACATGCTGGTTTCAATGGGTGACCGTATGCGTCACTGGCTAACATCGGCGTACTTTCTTCCGTTCATTACATCAACGGTCGCAGCGTCACTGATTTTCTTCAACATGTACTCTCCTAACTCAGGAATAATCAACCAAACGCTAATGGCTCTCGCCGATAGCACACTGTTTGGCTGGGCATTCGCTTGGGTTAACGATTTCCAACCAATCCGCTGGCTAGACGATGCCACTATGGTGAAACCGTCAATCGCAATCATGGTGTTTTGGAAATACACAGGTTTTAACATTGTTCTGTACACCACAGGTTTGATGACGATTCCGAAAGACATTTTAGAAGCAGCTCGTATGGATGGCGCTAATGCTTTCCGCCGCTTCTGGAATATCTCACTGCCTATGATTCGTCCGTTTATCTTCTTCGCTATCACAATGACCATCATCGGCAACTTGCAGATGTTTGAAGAACCGTTCGTTTTAACACGTGGTACGGGTGGTACAGGTCAATCTGGTTTAACCATTTCGATGTACCTCTACAAAGTGGGTTGGGAATGGTTAGAAATGGGTACAGCGTCAGCAATCTCTTGGCTGCTATTCGCTCTCATCGCAACGTGTACCTTGGTTCAATTTATATTCTTCGGTAAGAAAGGCTTAGGGGAACATTAATATGTCGACATCAATTAAGACAAATACCTCACCACTAAGTGGCCTAATGCCAAGCGAACGCAGCATGTACATCATGACTAAGATCTTGATGGTTATGCTCGGCATATTACTGGTTGTGTCAGCGATTATTACGGTATTCCCGTTCGTGTGGTCAGCCTTGCTTTCAACACGTGACCGTTCAGAAATTTTTGGCTCGGGCATCAGTTTTGCCATTGGCGATAGCTTAGCGGTTAACTACGCAAAACTGCTGGAAATCATGCCGTTCTGGAAGGCGATGTTTAACTCTATTTACGTGGCCTTCCTAGGCACAACTATCTCTCTGCTGTTCTGTAGCATGGGTGGTTACGCGTTTGCAGTGTTTAAGTTCCGCGGAAAAAACGTGCTGTTTGGCATGTTGGTTGGCTCAATGGCGATTCCGCCTGTGCTTAGCTTGATCCCTTACTTCATGATCGTGAAATTCTTAGGTTTATTGGATAACCACATGGCGGTATGGCTACCGTTCACTACCACACCATTTGGTATCTTTTTGATGCGTCAGCACGTGATTGCATCGATTCCAAAAGAGCTACTTGAAGCGGCGAAACTGGATGGCGCTGGTGAGTTCAGAACGTACTGGAGCGTGGTACTGCCACTCATGAAGCCTGCACTCGCAACATTGGCTATCGTTCAGTTCGTCTTCTTCTGGAACATGTTTATGCAGCCTCTCGTGGTGCTAAACAACCCAGATAACTATGTGATTACGCAAGCACTTCGAAGTGTTCAAGGTATTCCGAATACGCCATGGGGCGCGGTAATGCTAGGTACCACAATTTCTATTTTACCGCTCGTGATTACTTACTTGTTCGCATCGAAACAGATGATCAGTGGTTTAACGTCCGGCGCAGTTAAAGGTTAGGTTTAAGGGTTATAACAATGAATAAATATCAACTTCCAAGTGATTCAAAGTTACGCAGTAAGGAATTTGTATTCGGTGTCGCGACATCTTCATACCAAATTGAAGGCGGCGTTGAAGAGGGTGGTCGTACACCGTCTATCTGGGACATTTTCTGTAAGAAGCCGGGCAAGGTCGATAACGGTGACAATGGTGATGTGGCGTGTGATCACTACCATTTATGGCAACAAGATATCGAGATGATTCAAGGCTTAGGCGTTGATGCTTACCGTCTCTCTATTGCGTGGCCACGCATCCTGCCGCAAGACGGTGTGGTGAATCAGCAAGGCCTAGAGTTTTACGGCCAGATCATCGATGAGTGTCATGCTCGTGGAATGAAAGTTTATGTGACGCTATATCACTGGGATCTGCCGCAATACCTTGAAGATAAAGGCGGCTGGCTAAACCGTGAAACATCTTACAAATTCGCAGAATACGCAGAAGTGGTGAGCAAATACTTTGGTGACAACATCGACGTGTACACCACGCTCAATGAACCATTTGTGTCTGCATTCCTAGGCTACCGTTGGGGCGAACATGCGCCAGGTATCAAGGGCGAAAAAGAGGGCTACCTAGCGTCTCACCACTTAATGTTGGCACACGGTTTGGCAATGCCGATTCTTCGTAAGAATGCGCCTCATGCTAAGCATGGCGTAGTGTTTAACGCGACACCAGCCTACCCACTGACGCCACAAGACCAAGCGGCAGCAGACTACTGCGAAGCGGAGAACTACCACTGGTTCATCGACCCAGTATTGAAAGGTGAATACCCACAGTTAGTGGTTGAACGCCAAGCGATGAACATGCCGATGATCCTTGAAGGTGACTTAGACATCATCAGCGCGCCAGTTGATTACATCGGTATTAACTACTACACACGCAATGTCGCTCGCTTCAATGAGAACGGCGATATTGAATCGGTGAAGCAAACTGAAGCTGAACACACTTACATCGGCTGGGAGATCAACCCACAAGGTTTAACCGATTTATTGGTAAGACTGGATGCTCGTTACGAAAATATGCCACCTATCTACATCACAGAGAACGGTGCAGCCGGTAACGACGAACGTGTTAATGGACAAGTGATGGACGAGCAACGAGTTCGTTATTTCCAAGGTCATATCGAAGCGGTTCATAACGCCGTTGAAGCGGGTGTGAAAGTCGACGGTTACTTCGCTTGGAGCCTGATGGATAACTTTGAGTGGGCATTCGGCTACTGCCAGCGTTTTGGCATCGTCCACGTTGATTACACCACCCAAGAAAGAACATTGAAACAGAGCGCAATAGCGTACCGAAATATGCTTCTAGAGCGCGCTGAGGAGAACAGATAATGGCTAAAGTAGAATTTAAGAACATCAAAAAATCATTCGGTGATGTTGAAGTTGTAAAAGAGTTTGATTTTACGGTTGAAGACGGTGAATTCGTGGTTTTCCTTGGCCCATCTGGCTGTGGTAAATCGACAACGCTACGCATGCTAGCTGGCCTTGAAAGCATCAGCTCTGGTGACATCGTGGTTGGCGGCAAGCTGATGAATAAAGTCGACGCTAAAGACCGTGACTTGGCGATGGTATTTCAAAGCTACGCACTGTACCCGCACATGACGGTGTACGAGAACATCGCCTTTGCGCTAAAACTGAAAGGCATGCCAAAAGCAGAAATCGACGTAGAAGTGCTAAAAGCGGCGAAAATGCTAGAGCTTGATCCACTACTGAACCGTAAGCCGAAAGAGCTTTCTGGTGGTCAACGTCAGCGTGTGGCAATGGGCCGTGCGATGGTTCGTACGCCGAAGGTTTTCTTGTTTGATGAGCCGTTATCTAACCTAGATGCAAAACTTCGTGGCGTGATGCGTGAAGAGATCAAACACCTACACCGTGAACTTAAAACCACTACGATCTACGTAACCCATGATCAGATCGAAGCGATGACGCTGGCGGATCGCATTGTGATCTTGAAAGATGGTTATGTTGCTCAAGTTGGTACACCAACCGAGGTGTTCCAGCGTCCTGCAAACAAGTTTGTCGCGCAATTCATTGGTAACCCGTCAATGAACATGTTGGAAGCAAAACTGATTGAAAAAGAAGGCGAGTACTTCGTTGAAATCGGCGATGTTCATATCCCACTGCCTGAGCGCTTTAAGTCTCTGGCGTCTAAGAACCTAGCGCTGCATTTTGGTGTTCGTCCAACAGACATTCACCTACGTGCCGAGCAAGTTGATCACGACCGCGTACTGCCATTCCCTGTAAAAATCAAAGACAAGGAATTATTGGGCGCAAGCATTCTTCTGAAAACAGAAATTGGCGGTCAACCGTTGATGGTTGAAACCCAAGCGGCTGAAGTGGATGTAAAAGATCTGACGCTTTACTTGGATTTGGATGCTTTCCACTTGTTTGACGCACTGAGTGAGAACTCGCTAGCGAGCTAGTTAATTACGAGCTAGCCAGTCAATTCAAATCAGCCATTGAGCTGACACCAACCAACTTACGACAAATTGTTTTGGCTCCTCCTGATTTGGGAGGGGCTAGGGATAGTGATGATGAAATTCGGATATTTTGACGATAAAAACAAAGAATACGTAGCAACCACACCATGCACACCGATCAAATGGTGTAACTACGTGGGCACATTAGATTTCGGTGGCATTGTAGATAGCAACGGCGGCGTGCTGTTGTGTAAGGGCGACCCGGCACTCAACCGCATCACCAAGTACATTGCTCAACTGCCAAACTCGGATTTCAAAGGCTCGACCATGTACCTCAAGGTACGTGATGAAGCGGGCAACGTAGAAATATTCTCACCTTTCTACACACCAACTCTGAAGCCGTTGGATAAGTTTGAAAACCACACAGGTTTGTCTTACACCACCATCATTGCAGAAGCCTTTGGTGTGCGTTGTGAAGCGACCTTCTTCGTGCCAAAAGCTGACCAAGTACTGTTGCAAGATATCAAGGTCACCAACATTTCAGACAAAGCGCTGCACGTTGATGTAGTGCCTGTCTACGAATTTACACACTTCGATGCGCTTAAGCAGCTATTGAATGCGGATTGGGTTCCACAAACCATGACGTTAAAAGCGCATCAACAAGAATCGGGTCACACCGTGCTTGAGCAGTATGCCTTCATGAAGCGTGACTACGCCGTAAACCTGATGACTGCTGATCGCCCTGCGACGTCTTTTGACGGTGATCGCCAGTCATTCCTTGGTCAGTTTGGCTACGGTACATGGGCTGCGCCACAAGCGTTAGAAAATGACGAGCTTGGCAATACAGAGTGTTTGCGTGGCGATAACATTGGTGCACTTAACCTGCGTCTGGGGTGGCTATCTCCAGAGCAGACAGAGCGTACGGTTGTACAAATTGCACAAGAACAGAGCCTAGAAGCGGCATTGCCTCTATTGGCTAAATATCGTGACCATCAGGTGGTTGACTCGGCATTCGCTGAACTGGCTGAGCATTGGGACACATACTTGCAAGCGGTTCAGGTTGAAACGCCAGACCTAGCAATGAACTCGATGCTTAACGTACACAACCCACGTCAGTGCCACACCACCAAAAACTGGTCTCGTTACCTGTCTTTGTATCAACTTGGCTATGGTGCACGTGGCATCGGTTTCCGTGACTCTTCGCAAGATACATTGGGTGTTATTACTCATATGCCAGAAGAGGCGCGCGAGTTCATTGAGCGTCTGCTTTCAGTGCAGAATACTAACGGTTCTGCGATGCACCAGTTCTTCCCATCGACGATGGAAGCGAACGCGGGTGACTCGCGTGAAGAAGAAGATCGCCCTGATTATTACGGCGATGATCACTTGTGGATCATCTACGCGGTCACTCAATATGTGAAAGAAACGGGCAATGCAGACTTCTTGAATAAAGAGATCCCGTTCTATCAAAAAGACAAAGCTGGCAACCCCGTTGAAACCGGAACGGTTTGGAACCACTTATGTCGTTCTATTGAATTTACTTACACCAATACCGGTGAGCACGGTCTACCACTATTAGGTTTTGCTGACTGGAATGACACGGTGAACCTGCCAACCGGTGCTGAATCGATGATGGTAGCTAACATGTACGGTAAGGCATTACTCGATATGTTAGACCTGTGTGAGTTGCGCGGCGAAGCGAAACTGACGGCTAAGTTCAAAGACCAATATCAGCAAATGCAGAGTACGGTCAACGAGTGCGGTTGGGATGGCGAATGGTTTGTTCGTTACTTTGATGAGCAAGGTTTGCCAATTGGTTCTCACAAGAACGAGCAAGGGCAGATCTACACCAACGGTCAAAGCTGGCCTGTGATCTCTGGTTTCGCGACACAAGAGCGTGCTACTCAGGCGCTAGATTCGGTTTACAACAAGCTAAACACAGCTAATGGCATCAAGCTCTCAACTCCTGGGTACAACGGCTTTGATCCGCAACTAGGTGGCGTTTCAACTTACCCACCAGGTGCGAAAGAGAACGGCGGCATCTTCTTGCATTCAAACCCATGGGTAATGATCGCAGAAGCGAAAATGGGCAACGGTGAGCGTGCTTACGAGTACTACCGTCAAATCAACCCAGCGTCTAAGAACGATGACATTGATACCTTTGAATCTGAACCTTACTGCTACCCACAAAACATTCTGGGTGACGAGCACAAACAGTTCGGTTTAGGGCGTAATGCATGGCTGTCGGGTACTTCATCTTGGACATATGTGGCGGGTACACAATGGATTCTGGGTGTTCGTCCTGAAGTGGATGGTTTGCTGGTGGACCCTTGTATTCCGTCTGAGTGGCCTGAATTCAAAGTGCGTCGTCAGTTCCGTGGCGCGACATACCATATTCATGTCACTAACCCAAATAACGTGTGTAAGGGCGTCGTTGAGATGAAGGTCAATGGTGACCTGATTTCAGGCAACAAAGCACCGGTATTCACGTCAGGTGAGCATACCGTTGAGGTTATTTTAGGTTAGCAAAGAGAAGGGCGCGTTATGCGCCCTTTATTGGTTTTTGGTTTCTCTTTAGTGTTGCTTTATTTTGGTTGCATCACTTTGGTTGATAGCTAGCTTGGCATTGCCAAGTGAAGGTTTGAGATTGGTTCGGTTCAAGCGTCAATAAGCCGATCTGGTTATTGAATGCATCAGCTGGGCAAGTCATTGGTTCTATTGCAATACTTTGCTCACTAGTCGGCGTGTACAGCTGAACGAATGGGTAGCTTTTATCTTGTTGATAGTGAATAGCGGCAGACAAATCTGAGCGTGTAAACGCAAGTTGATTGATTGTCTTTGAATCAAATTCAAAGCAGTGATTTAGGCTTTGACTGGTGAGTGAATCGTCCAAAGACAAACAGTCGAAAGCATGCTTTTCACCATTAGGAAGATCGTTCTCGTGTATGACTTCAGAGCAAGGTGACATAGCGAGTCCACATTGTGTTAATTCAGTGCCGAGTGAGAAATAAGGGTGCCAAGCATCACCGAATGGGAAGGCTGAATCACCAAGGTTAGAAACAGTTGTTGAAGACGTGAGTTTACCCGTGATATCGACAGTGAAAGTCGCTTCAAGGTTGAATGCAAACGGGAAAGCAGGATGCAAAGACGACGTTTGATACTGCAACGTCACACTGGCAGATTCTTCAGTGATTACGTGGTTTGTGATTGAAAAAGGTTGGTCGTAAAGCAGACCATGTACGGCATGATCAGACCAAGGAAAGTTAGCTGGAAGTTGATGGTTTTGGTTATCGAAACTGTAACGACCTAAGTTTAAACGGTTTGGAAAAGGGAATAATTTAGCACTGCGGGAAAAGAACGGATGTTGGTTGATCAGTTCATCATAATTCTGATAACCACAAATAAAAGAGAATGGACTGTTGTTTACAATATATTTATTTATAACAGCGCCAAACCCATTGATTATTTGAAGTTCTATACCATGTTGGTGGTTTATTAATGTGACTGAGTCAATATTTCCAAATTTTTCATTTATAATTTTAAACATGTTGATGTCTCCATTTTAAAAAAGATATTAACAAGAAGAAAAAAATATTCAATGGCGGTTTTAAAATGAATAATAAAATTCCATACACAAGCTATTCAGGAAGTTCCGAACATCTTTGCAAAAAAGGTGATGCGGTTGAGTTTATTCAACCTTGGTACACGCCAATTTCCACTACGCCAGAAAACACTGGTATGGCGGTAGGCGGAATTGGTAACACATTTACACTAACACCAAATGGCAACACGCCAAATTTTAGTTTTATTCCGGGAATATTTGTTGATTGCTCAGAGCAAGTTATTAATTTTAATGATTTTTATGCATCGGTGATGAACGTGCCGACCATCGACACGCTACAAATCATTGATGAGCAAGAGTTGAGTGTTCATCTAAACTTCTATCCTGCCTTGTTCGATGGCAAGAAAATTGAAAGCGCAAAAATGTTGAATGCGATTAACCACATTCGCGCAGCATTAAAAAACGGTCACTTCTACCAAGAAAATAAAGCTAACTTTACAAAGTGGAACGTTGAATTTTCAAATAAGACGAAGTTATTAATTGAATCGGATTCATCATCGGTTGTTTGTCAGTTATATGTCGCCTTAGATTTCTTTAATGGTTTATTAATTAATGACACGACGAGATTGTTATCACTTACTGCGGGTGATAATAATGATATGGATAGTTTTAATGACAGTGATATAGACAGTGTTAATGGCAGTGATATAGAATATCAAGCTTTGTATCCATTGGCTGAATATAAATACAGTAGCTTCGATGATATTAATATAAAGCGTAAGGTCGTCTCTCCGATCGTTAAAGAGAACAAACGCCTTTGTTCTTTACCGATGCACTGGAATCACTTCGAATTAACCAATAATTCATCGCAAACACGCGTTATCACGCTTGCTCAACCTCTACAAAATTTGATTGGCTCAACCTATCAAAAAGGTCGCGATGGCATTCAAGATTCGGCTTGTACCTTGTCTCAAAATCCAATCGCTCAGCAGCATGAAGTGGTCAACTTAAAAGGCGAAAGTCACAGTTTTACGGGTGTTCAGCTCTCTAGCCAATCGCCTTATCAGAGCGATATTGAAGGCGAAGTGGTGTTTGGTGTTCAAGCGGATAACCACTTGACGGAATTAGGCAAGGTCTCGATTTCTGTGAAGCCAACGCTCTACACCTCTAAGACAGCTCAGCAAACAGAATTCGCACTCAAAACAGGCCGTACCAACACTGAGTTCCAAACCGGTATCTATACAGGACGTGAAGCACTGAGCGCATTGGTTGTGGTTCAGGTTGAATTGGAAGCGGGTGAGTCTGTTGATTTGCGTTTTGCACAGGTGATGGCGCACAGCAAAGTCATGCTTAATGGCTGGCATTCAGATAAAGCGTACACGCAATTCTACCCGCAAACGAAACCGGCTCTGCCGATGTTAGAAGAGGTATTGCCACAGCTAGAAGCGATTGAGCAACAGATCGTGAAGCAACAAACGGCTTTCCTAGAGCAAGCTCAAAGCAAGATATCGCAGCCTGATTCTGCATTGCGCTATGCGACGATGGCGATGAACTCACTATCATTCTTAGCGGAATCAACGGTATGGGACAAAGAAGATAAGTTCTTAGTAAAAGAGTGTGTCGACTACCCATTCTTTAACTCTCTGGACGTGTATTTCTACGGTTCATTTTCGCTGCTTTACTTGTTGCCTGAGCTTGATGGTTGTGTGATGAAAGAGTTCTCGAAAGCTATTTTAGCCGAAGATTTCACTCAGCGCCGCTACTGGGAATACGAAGCGACACCGAATGCCGAATTGATTGATGACAAGTACCAAGGTGTGCGTGCCATTCGAGGTGCGGTAATCCACGACTTGGGCAGCCCATTCGACATCCAGCCCGATGCTTACAGCTGGCACAACGTGAAAGAGTGGAAGGACTTAGCGCCCAAATACATTCTGATGGTGTACCGCCATTACCAAAACACCCAAGATATCTCTGTGGTTAAAGAGTGCTGGCAAGCGGTAACTGAAAGCATCGATTTCTTATCGAATTTGATCGCTGAAGGTGATGATTTACCACTAACCCGAGGCACAGACGATACCTTTGATAACCTCGCTTCTCATGGCATCTCAATTTACTGTGCGAGCCTTTGGGTAGCAGGACTTCAAGCGGCGAATGAGCTTGCTCTATTGATGAATGAGAATGAATTGGCTGCTGACTACTTAGCTCGTTCTAAGAAGGCCTTGGCCACTGTCGAGCAAAGCTTATGGGATGATAAAGAAGGTTACTACCATTTCTTCGTCACTCCGGTTCAAGCTAAGCATTTAACGGGACAAGGCTACCAAGTATTGGAAACCTTGGGGCTTGCGCTGACTGGCGATGCGATTGCCGATAAGAACATTCTGAATGATTATCTTAACCAAACAGATACTTCAATTGATGTTAGTAAGGTATATCAAAGAGTCTCTAAGAAACGCTTACTGAGCGAAACAGCTCCTCAAGCCTTTACACAAGAGTATTTAAATTTAGTGCCAGATTCTGACAACAGTTTTGGTGATGCACTATTAGCCGACAGCTACTTAAAGCTCATCGGTCTAGAGGGCATTTTCCCAGAAGACAGAATACAACGAGCACTAGACTATGTTTATAAGCACAACTTTGAGATCAACAGCCCTAAGCTGGGTGTAGCAAATATGACGCTGGCCGATGGTTCCCCACATGAAGCTTTTCAGGCGCAAGATGTGTGGATTGGCGTTCAGTTTAGCGTAGCGACTGCGTTGAATTTGGCGGGTAAATCGCAGCAAGCAGAAACATTGATGGATACCGTGTATACCGCACTCTATGACTATTCGAAAATTCCATTTGCAGCGCCAGAGGGATTCAATTGTTCTGTGTCTGTCAATGAGAAAGATCTTATAGAAGCATTTAAAGTGTCTCAAAATGATGCGAAAAACTGGCTAAGTGCACTTAAATATCAAAACTGTGTGCTGTCTGACGGTCGTATCAACCCAGCATTAACGAAAGATACTAACAATTTTGTTAAAATGATGGACGGTGAAATTCCGTTAGAAAAGCTGGCAGGCTTGCACAAATGGCTATTGAGTACTGGCTTGAAATATACGGCTGGCCGTTACTTTAGACCGGGGATGATATTCGCCTACTTGTATTAACTTAACGACACAGGCTTCAACTAAAGCAGTGGTATGCAAGTTGAAATTGACGGGGAGCTTAAAGCTCCCCAAATGTCACTTGATTAGGGTATCGAGATGCGCACTAAAACAAAAAAAACAACAGTATACGATGTAGCAAGATTGGCTGGTGTTTCTCCCAGTACCGTGTCTCGCTTCCTTAATCGAACCACTTATGTGTCGGATGATAAAAGCCAAAATATTGAGCAAGCCATTAAAGACACAGGCTACAAACCTAACTTCCAAATGCAAGAAAATACCAACCGACGTTCGCTAACTATTGGTGTGTTGGTGCAACACCCTGACAGTCCTTACACCAGTCGTATCCTCAACGACATGGAAAAAACTCTGATCGCTCAAGGCTATTCATTAGTGATCGCAACAGGGCATTGGCAGAAAAAGCTGGAATTACATGCGCTGGAGTATCTGGCGAAAAGTAATGTTGATGGCATGATCATCGTGACTGGCAGTGTGACTAAAGAAGACATAACCAAGTATGCTCAAGACATTCCTGTCGTGGCGGTAGGATACGACATTGTTGATGACAACATCCGCACGATCAACATTGATAATGTGCTTGGAGGCTATATGGCCACTTTGCATCTCCTCCAGCAAGGACATGTAAATATTGCACATATCAAAGGGCTTTCTAGTCAGCCAGATTCTGGGAGCCGCTTCGAGGGCTATAAAAAAGCACTTCAAGAAGCGGGCATAAAAGTGATGCCAAAACTGGTTAAGCAGGGTGATTTTAGTAGTGAGTCTGGCTACGAGAAAACCGTCGAACTGATCGAGTCTAAGATTCATTTTTCAGCTCTGTTCGCGGCCAATGATCAGACGGCTTACGGCGCGATTAAGGCGTTGCATGATCACGGCTACAAAGTACCAGAAGATGTGTCGGTGATAGGCTTTGATGACTTGCCAACGTCTAAGTATTTTACGCCTGCATTAACGACATTAAGACAGCCTATTGAAGAAATTGGAGAGGTATGTGCTCAATCGATTTTGAACCTGTTATCTGGCGAGAGGCATGAGGCTCGACTGCCACCCATTGATTTGATTGTGAGAGAGTCGACCAAGTCTTTGTATCGTTAATTTCAAGACAAGCATCAAGGTGTGTGCCCGTGATGATTCGGATTGACGTAAATGCAGGGCATGGGGCAGGTAAGCTAAAATACTTCTGCCCCATTATTGGCTAGACCTTTTACTCGTTCACACCCTGTTCATGGGTTTTTACCATACTAAAACTTATCCACTCTTCTCATGTTGTTAATCCCCGTGATGTTTCACGGGGGTAGATTCCACCTTTCCTTCAGCGTTATAACCTTAAGTTCTTTTTCGATCAGTTTGTAGGTGTTTGAGGGGCACAAAAAAGCCTCGCGCTTGGCGAGGCTTTGGTTATCTAAATGTTCTGGATGCATCTCGATAAAAGTTTTCATGACTACCCAACGCCATTAAGGTCAGGACTAACGTCCCGTCTTCATCGTAGTTGTACCCAAGCAAGGTGAGCTGCTTGTTCATCTTAAACTTGTGCACCCTAAGAAAAGACAAATCGCCTTTCTTCATCACGCCAATAAAAGGGTTTTCTATAACCTCTTTTACTGCTTTATCTAGATCTTGTTTCTGGTTTTTGTGTAGCTTTTTTACGGTCTTGGCAAATGTCGTAGTTTGCTCAATCTTTGTTACTTTCGCTAAATTCATAAGAGGTCGTATTCCCGTGCTCTAATTCGGCTTTAGCGATGATTGCCTGCAGTACGAACTCGTAGGTTAAGTCAGGGTTATCCTCCATGATCTTGCCTATTTTCGCCCAATGCTCAATTTGCTTGGGGGTCGTTCGATTTAAAGCTGTTCCAATGGTTGCAGCTCTATCTACTAGGCTCTCATCAAGTCTAACGCTTGTAGTAGCCATATGTCTTACCTTGGTCGATGGTCATTTGTTTGTTGATGTCAATTGTAGCGCATTGCATCATATGTGGCAAATTGCAGCAAAAGACTTGCTGGTGTGAGGCTTTGGGGTGCTGTCGCAAACTTTGAGTCTTTAAGTTAAGATTTGCTTAATTTCCATTCATGTTACTGACTCTTAATGTTTACAGGCTGCCACTTTCCTTCTGAAGTTATTCTTGAAATCGTACGTTATTATGTTGCCTATAAACTCAGTTATTGTGAAACCGAAGAGATTCAGAGTGAGCGTGGTGTCGTTGTGTAACCCGCACCATCAATACTAAACGTTAAGTTAAGCGATTTTCCATACCTGGAGTTATTCATTAATTGCTAATTTCGCAGATACACTAATAAATTTTTGTCCAATAAAGAGTTGAACGAAGCCGCTCTGCGACTATGACCCGACTACCAGCTAACCCTGTTTAAAGTCCGTCAGCTTTAGCAAACCTCCGTAATCACTGAGTTGATTTTTCATATACCCCAGAAACGAAAAATGTCGCATCCATGCGACATTTTTCTTTTGGCGGCCAAACCAGTTTTGCTATATCCATTCTAGATTTCAATCCATTAGGAGATTATTCAGAATGTGCTTATAAGACGCTGTTAATCTTGATTAGTTCCCTCTAAGCGGCATTTTTTTCGGATTTATTTTCTAAGTCGAATGACGCCTCAATTAATTTCTTGGTGTAGTCATTTTTCGGCGCATTGAAAATCTCTTCGGCAGAGCCTTCTTCCATCACTTCGCCCTTCTGCATCACCAAAACACGATCCGAAAGTGCTTTCACTACCGAGAGGTCATGGCTGATGAAAAGGAAACCGATGTTGTGCTTGGTTTGAATGTCTTTCAGCAGGTCAATCACGGTCAGTTGTACTGAGCGGTCGAGTGCTGACGTCGGTTCATCCAACAGAATGAAAGATGGCTCAAGAATCAGCGCACGAGCAATCGCGATACGTTGTCTTTGTCCACCAGAGAACTCATGCGGATAACGGTTAATTGAATTTGGTTCTAGACGTACTTCAATCAGCGCTTTGCGTGCCCGTTCCAATCGTTCTTTCTTAGAGAGTTGAGGTTGATGCACCGTTAAGCCTTCGGTGATGATTTCCCCAACTGTCATACGTGGTGACAAAGAACCATAAGGGTCTTGGAATACCATTTGTACATCTTTCTTGAGTTTATGGCGTTCTTTGTCGGTTAATAAACTGACATCTTGGCCTTTGTAAACAATGCGTCCGCTACTTGGTAGTAAGCCGATCAGCGCACGTCCAAGGGTCGATTTGCCTGATCCGGATTCACCAACAATACCCAAGGTTTCGCCTTGTTTAAGGTTCAATGAAATGCCTTTGACGGCTTCGAAGTACTGATTTTTACTCTTGATAAAATGTGATTTAACCAAGAATTGAACTCGGATGTCGTCAGCACACAACAGCTCTGGGGCTGATGCCTCAACAGGAACCTTAGCGCCTTTCGGAATCGAGTTAATCAGCATGCGCGTGTAGTCGTGCTTAGGGTTATCGAACAGCTCTTGCGTCTGCCCCTCTTCAACCAATTCACCCTTACACATCACCACCACACGGTCAGCAAAATGTTTCACCACACCTAAATCGTGGGTGATGAACAGAATCGCCATGCCCATTTTGCCTTGTATTTCTTTGATAAGAGAGAGTACTTCCGCTTGAACGGTCACATCCAATGCCGTGGTGGGTTCATCGGCAATCAAAATATCGGGCTCATTGATCAAGGCCATTGCGATCATGATGCGTTGCAGCTGACCACCAGAAAACTCGTGAGGGTACTTAGTATAGGCTTGCTCTGGCATTGGTAGATGAACAAGCTCAAACAACTCAAGTACGCGCTGTTTGGCCTTTGACTTCGATACCTTACGGTGACACATGATGGCTTCAGCTACTTGAATGCCTACACGCAGATATGGGTTCAAAGAGGTCATAGGCTCTTGAAAGATCATGCCGATTCTGTCACCCCGAATTGACTGCATTTGGCGTTCTGTTTTTTCTAGTATCGATTGTCCTTCGAACTCTATTTGAGATTGAGGGTCAATAATGGCGTTATCAGGAAGTAAACGCATCAATGCGTTGGAAGAGACTGATTTACCTGAACCCGACTCACCAACAATGGCCAAGGTTTCGCTGGAGTTAAGGGTAAAGTTAACCTTTTTGACCGCATCAATGATTCCATCATTGGTTGTGAAGCTAACGAAGAGGTTATTGACTTTGAGAATGGCCCGGTCCGACATGATATATCCTTATCAATTTAAGACATTTGGTGAAGATTGAACTTCTGACGTTGTTTTAAGTTGCCCAAAATGATGATGAGCACGTTGAATTTGTTCTAGTTCCAGCATCCAATGCGAACTGCGCTGAGCACTGCAAAAAGCGATCAGGTGATTGAGTAAATCTTCACTCTGCTTTTCTAATAATCCAAAGGTACGTTGAATCAGCTCAGTGCTTTCAAGTGAGATAAATTGCATCAGTGCGTACGACTGATTCAAGGTATCGAATGCTTTCTGCTGTTGACCTAGACGATTGAGAATCTCTGATTGAGCAACGCTTGCGTCTCTAAGCCCTGCAAGTAAGCAAGCAAACTGGCAAGGCTTAATGTCGCTTTGATACGCCGCGTCTTGGATATGATGAGGAAGAGAAATGAGAACATCATTATATAGACGCTGCGCTTCAGGCCAGTGGCCTTGTTCCATTAATTGTTCAGCTTTTAGGTAGTGCATCCAGCATCGTTCAATTTCCATATCCACATCCTCAATTTATAATATCTTGAAATGTTAATGATATTTATTATCAATTGCAAATTAAAATCATTCACGTGTTAAGTTGGTGAATTAAATGACGGGTTATTCCTAAATATGGCTTAAATCGTGTGTTATTTGTTCGGTTGAACAGCTGTGTAGCGTAAGTCACTAAATTTGTAGGAAATTACATCTACACTGATTTTATCTACACCCAAGTAATGAAGGACTAAGGAGGCGGCGATGGCGATGCAAAGACTCAATACAGAACAGCTGTATCAGGTAGCGGATTTAGACAAGCTACCATGTAAGTCGACCAAAGAACTGGCTCCAATTGACGAAATCGTCGGGCAGGAACGGGCACAAAAAGCTGTTGAGTTCGCGATGTCAATCAAGGAAAAGGGTTACAACATTTATGCGATAGGGCGAAATGGTCTGGGTAAACGCACCATGATCTTGCGCTATCTGAACCGTCATCCTCAAGAAGTGCAGGAGCTTTTTGATTGGTGTTATATCGCGAACTTTGAAGATATTCGTACACCTAAGGTACTGAAATTGCCGCGTGGCGTTGGCAGCAGTTTAAAGCAAGATATTGAAAAATTGATGCGTAAACTTTTGAAAGGTATGCCTCTAGCGTTTGACAACGAGATGTACTTTAGCCGTGCTGACAGGCTTAAAAACCAATTAGCAGCTAAGCAACAAGCCGCATTAGAAAGCATTAGCCAAGAAGCGAAAGACAAGGGCATTAACCTGACGATCACCACTCAGGGTGATTACCAGTTTGTGGCAATGAATGGCGATGATCTTCATACCGAAGAGAGCTTTGAGCTGCTTTCACCGGAAGAACAAGATCAATTCGATAAAACCATTGATGGGTTGGAAGTCGGGCTGCGAACCATTTCTCGTGAATTGACGGAGCTTGAAGAAACGTACACTGAGAAAATTCAAAAGCTGAATGATGATACGGCGCGAGATGTGATCACTCACTTCATCAAGCAATTGAAGAAGGATTACAGCCAATACCCAGACATCAAAAAGTACCTAACGGCACTGCGGAAAGACATTGTCGACAACGCTGACATCTTCCTAGAAGAGAGCACGGAACAAGCAGAAGTTGCAACGGCCTCTCTGGATAAGAAAATGCCGCGTCGCTACAAGGTTAATGTGATTGTGAGCCAGAAGGAGGAGACTCTACCAATCGTGGTTGAAGAGAATCCAAATTATCACTCTCTGTTTGGCTATGTAGAAACGGCAACGTTTAAGGGTACCGTATTTACTGACTTCTCATTGATTCGCGCAGGTAGCTTACACAGAGCCAATGGCGGCGTATTACTGATGGACGCGGTGAAGGTACTTGAGCAGCCGTACGTTTGGGAAGGCTTGAAACGAGCGCTGCGTTCACGTCAATTGAGTTTCACTTCATTAGAAAAAGAGGTGACCTTAACGGGCGCGGTATCGCTTGATCCAGAACCGATTCCATTGGACGTTAAGATCATTCTGTTTGGCGATTACCGAACTTACCAATTGCTGCAGCATTACGATGCAGAGTTTGGTGAATTGTTCCGTGTGACAGCCGATTTCGAAGATGAGATGAAGCGTACTCCCGATTCTGAAATGCATTACGCGCGCTTTATTTCGAGTATCGTGCACGACAACAACATGTTGCATTGTGACCGAAAAGCGATTGCTCGCATTATTGAGCACAGCTCTCGTCAGGCGGGTGACCAAGGTAAATTGTCTCTGCACTCAGCGCACATTGCTAATCTTCTTCGTGAGTCAAACTACGTGGCGAGAAGCTCGAAATCGAATCTGATTCGCGCAACGCACGTCGACCAAGCGTTATCTAACCAACAGATGCGTGTCGGACGACTGCAAGACAGTGTGATGGAAACCTTCACTAACGGCACAACGCTAATCCATGTCGATGGTCAGGCGGTTGGACAAGTGAATGCGTTGTCTGTACTTAGTACGACGGATCATATGTTTGGTGCGCCGAACCGAATCACAGCAACCACCGCTTACGGTGATGGTGAAGTGATTGATATTGAAAGAAACGTAGACCTAGGTGGCAGTATTCACTCGAAAGGGGTAATGATCTTGTCGGCTTACCTTTCTTCTGTGTTTGGTAAAACAGCGAAAGTACCACTCACCACTAACATCACCTTCGAGCAATCGTATGGTGGTGTCGATGGGGATAGTGCGAGTATGGCCGAGTTCTGTGCGGTAGTGTCTGCTTTTTCTAAGCAGCCGAACCGTCAAGATATTGCAATTACTGGGTCTATGAACCAGTTTGGTGAGTCTCAGCCAATTGGTGGTGTGAACGAGAAAATTGAAGGTTTCTTTGATGTGTGTGAAATCAAAGGGCGTTCAAACGAACAAGGGGTGATCATCCCGCGTTCAAATGTTCACAACCTGATGCTGCGTAGCGACATCGTAAAAGCGGTTGAAAAGGGCGAGTTTAATATCTGGGCTATTGACCATGTAACAGAAGCGATTGAACTGTTCACAGGCAAAGCCGCAGGTGAGGCCAGTGATGAGGGTAGCTATCCAATTGATACTATCTTTGGTATCGCTCAAGCAAAACTGAACGCGCTGCGTAAATAACTAAACAACTAGCTAGAGCACAAAAGCCATCGATTTTAGGGTCGATGGCTTTTTATTGGTTACTATCTAGTTCGCTAGTGAGCTATTTGTATTTGGTCAGCTTGCTGTATTGGTGGGAGTCGCGTGTTAAATGACGTTATCCGTTTCGTAAGCAGAGCTTCGTTCCATCGAACTTCAGTTTGGCCAACAAGTGTTTGGCGTTAGCTCGGCCAATATCATCAAATTCGACACCGTATCGAGCGTAGTGCGTCGATTTCTGCAGGTTACAGACGATGCCTCGCAATGGCGGAATCAGCGGTCCATTGTAGTTCTCAGGGGTTATCTCAATAGACACTCGATCGGCAATCTGAATCGCACGAGAAGTCGGCGAGGTCACGAATCGACAACCACTTTTCGATAAATCTCGTATCTCGCAATTTGCTCGTTGGTCGTTGAAGATGATTCTTGAAGCCAGGTTCACTTCATAGCGTGTCTCTTTACGCAACTGAGTAACTTGCATCGTGCTTGGTGTAGACAGTACAAGAATAGGGAAGGGTTCACCAATCTTATGGTGAATTTGGCTTCTAAAGTGGATAAGCGCGCCTTCACCTCTTAGAGAATACGCGCGAGCAGTCATCCAAAAACCTTCTTGAAAGAAAAAGTTCAGATCTTCATTGGATACCTCGGGAACCTCAACCACAATACAGTTATCACTGTGCGTGCCGATAAACTTGGTGGTGGCAAGAAACTTAGTGCCAACGGGAGTCGAGACATTTAATGTCAGCTCACTGCCGTGTTCAATCATGGCCAGTGCATCAGTACTATTGATGGTGGAAACGGTGCGGTTACGAGGGTCTTGAAGTGCCTGATTATGCTCCAAAGGCTTCTTCAGAGGTGCGTTCATTATATGTTCTCCATGCGCCAACATGCGTCTGTTAGTTATATTGGTAACTTGCTAACAAGGGGTTATTACGTGCTAGATTTAGTGGACGTACTCACATAAATTTATAGAGTGCCTTTTATATCAAGCCGATTGCACTGAATTATTTGCTGTGTTTGTAAGTACTTAGTTTTATTTATATGCACTTGCGTTAGTCTATTACAAGGAACTCGTACTTCAAACTTTTATTATTTGTTGTATCACTTATTTGCAGGAGTTGAGAATGCAGGCAGTAAAATGGGAACAAGAAGTGAATCAGATCACAGTTGAGCTAGAGCCCAACCAGTTCGCGGTCGTTAAGTATCAAAAGGACGGAGATGTACTACATATCACGTCGACACGCATTCCTGATGAACTGCAAGGCAAGGGCTTTGGTAAGGTGATGATGGAGTCGGTATTGCCTGAAATTGAGCAAGCAGGCTTCAAAATTGTGCCGGTTTGTAGCTATGTGGTTCACTACATGAATAGGCAGCCACAGTGGTCACATCTTCTATCCGATAAAGCATAACAACGAGTAATATGTCTCAATCAATATCGTCGAATAATCGAGTTCAAGCTAGAGCTACCTCAAGTGAAAATCAGCCTGAGCTTTATCAAAATAAGCTTTATCAAAAAATAGCGACCTCGTTGGGTTGTCATGAAGGATTTGATGTCCAAGTGATTCAACGCCTATGGGGCGGCTACGGCGAGTTAGTTCGCTTAGTATTTTCCCAAGCAAGCCGTGCTGAACTCAATAGTGTGATTGTTAAACATGTCGCGCTGCCAGATAAAGCCGAACACCCCAGGGGATGGAACACCAAATTATCTCACCAACGAAAGGTGCACTCTTACCAAGTTGAGACCGCATGGTATCAGTCGTTTACCCAACAATGGGACGAGCGCTGCCCTGTACCTGTTGGGCTGCAATGTGAACTAGGAGATAATGAGTGGTTGATAGTGATGCAAGACTTAGCGGATATCGGTTTTCCGCTAACCTCTCAGTTTGATGTGCTTGCTGCTTCTGATTATCAGGCATCTAGTTACACTCGAGAAGAGCAAAAACAACGCGATGCTTGCCTTAAATGGCTGGCTAACTTTCACGCAAAGCACATCCATATCGATAAAGATCAGTCGTCATCACTGTGGCAAGTTGGCACATATTGGCATTTGGACACACGTCCTGACGAGTTAAATGCCTTGGCAGGTTTACCCTTGAAGAACCAAGCTAAGCACATCAACCGTCTATTAAAAGAATGCCCATATCAGACCTTGGTACATGGTGATGCTAAGCTCGCTAATTTTTGTTTTGATTCTGAAAGCGAGCGTGCGGCTGCGGTAGATTTCCAATACGTCGGTCACGGCTGTGCGATGAAAGACGTGGCTCTATTTATGAGCAGCGCTGTGAGGCCACAAGATTGCGCACAGCTTGAACCACAGGTATTAGATACTTACTTCCAGCACTTGAAAGAAGCATTGGCATATTATCAACCACAGCTTTCGTTCGATGAAGTCGAAGCCGCATGGCGACCTATGTTTTACTTGGCGTGGGCCGATTTCCAACGTTTCGTAAAAGGCTGGAGCCCGGAGCATTGGAAGATTAACCCTTATACTGAGCAGTTGACCTTACGAGTGCTCACTCAATTAGACGAACAGGAGTCCGTCAATGTTCGATAGAACCGCGAGCTGGAAAACGCCGCAAAACTTTTTATTACTGATTTCGATTGTTGTGCCGATCGCGTTTTCGAGCTGGATGGCTTTGCTTAATAACTTCGTGATTGAGAAAGCGAACTTTGATGGTGCGGATATCGGCTTACTGCAAAGTGTGCGTGAGATTCCGGGCTTTTTAGCGTTTACCGTGGTGTTTGTGCTGGCTTTCATCCGTGAGCAACGATTCATGTTGATATCGCTGGCGATGTTAACCGTGGGCACAGCGATTACCGGTCTGTTCCCCTCACTGACTGGTTTGCTGTTGACCACCATTTTAATGTCGACGGGCTTTCACTATTTTGAAACGCTGAAGCAGTCTTTGTCACTGCAATGGCTGAGTAAAGATGAAGCACCTGAGATGCTAGGTAAGATGATCTCAGTTGGCGCACTGGCATCCTTAATCACTTACGGGTCTATCTGGGTGATGTTAGAACAGCTCAAGCTCGATTTTGCTTGGGTGTACGGCATCACTGGCGGTATTGGTTTTATTCTGGTTTTAGTGATGACCTTTGGCTTCCCTGAGTTTCAGACCAAGACGCCACAGAATAAAAAGTTGGTACTGCGAAAGCGTTACTGGCTCTACTACGCACTAACGTTTATGAGCGGCGCGAGAAGACAGATCTTCACCGTGTTTGCTGGCTTCTTGATGGTAGAGAAGTTTGGCTACTCGGCTGCCGACGTTACATTGTTGTTCTTGGTTAACTACCTATTTAACTTCTTGTTTGCGAAACGCATTGGACGATTCATCGGTGTGGTTGGTGAGCGCAAAGCGTTGATCTTCGAGTATGTCGGTTTGATTGGTGTGTTTGTCGGTTATGGCTTGGTGCAAAGCGCGGAATGGGCGGCGGCACTTTATGTGGTCGACCACCTGTTTTTTGCATTGGCGTTGGCGATCAAAACTTACTTCCAGAAAATCGCAGACCCTGCAGACATGGCATCAACTGCTGGTGTCTCTTTCACCATCAACCATATCGCCGCAGTCGTTATTCCGGTCGTGTTTGGTGTGATTTGGTTATCGTCCCCTGCAACGGTTTTCTACATCGGTGCTGCGATGGCGGCGGTTTCTTTGGTGTTGTCTTTAAACATTCCTAAGACACCTGAAGAAGGTAATGAAGTGCGAATGTTTAGCTGGCGTTAACGCTGGGTAGAGACAACAAAAAAGCTCCAATAGCGCTATTGGAGCTTTTTTGTATGTGCTGTTTGATGATCAAGGAGTGTTACGCTCTAAGCGGATGACTTCCTATGCCACCTGTTTTTCTAAAGAGCCTGTAAAGCGTTTCCTGTAGCTGCGTAACATGCTGAGACTGACTATCGCGGTTAGGGTCTCGGCGAACAGAATACTTGCCCAAATCCCTTGTTCTGGGAATAGCTTAGGTAAGATGACTATGCCTAATGCGACGAAGACAAAACCACGACCAAGAGAGATTAGTGTCGCTTGCTTAGGCTTCGCCGTTGCCTGAAACAAGTTGGCGATCACCAAGTTGACTCCCATTAACGGCACACCGAAGAAAAAGAACGTTAAGGCGGTTGCAGATAGCCCAATCAAATCACTAGAATCACCTAAATAAAGGGCTGCGATTTGAGGCGCACACAGGTACACAATAATCATAAACACCAAGCCGCTACCCATTGCACTTTTTAAACCTAAGCGAAAAATTGCTTCGATGCGGTTTGGCTGATTAGCACCATGATTAAAGCTGATAATTGGCTGGCAGGCTTGAGCGATTCCGACCATCACAAACAGGGCGAATACCCCGATGTTTGCGGTTAAGCCATAGGCGATAATGTGATTCTCACCAAACTGATGCAGTAACACGTAGTTGAACAATAAGATTGTCATCGCTGCGGTTACTTCAATAAAGAATGTCGGCGTACCTATTTTTAGGATGCTTGGCAGTTTGCCCAAGCCTATCCCTTTTAAGCTCAGTTCCAAGGTGCCCTGTTTACGTACAAAGTGGCTTAATAAAATACAAGCGATGACACCTTGTGCAATGGCTGTACCGTAGGCTGCTCCTTTCATTCCCCAGCCCCATTTCAAGACGAAGAAGTAGTCCAAAACTAGGTTAACGACAGCACCTATCGACATCGCGTAAGTCGCCAGTTTTGGGTTGGTATCGTTCCGAACAAAGCACGACATGACCCAAGCTAACGAGTACAACACAAAGAATGGCAACATCACAGACAGGTAATCGTGAGTCAGTTCAGCCATGTATCCAGAAGCGCCCATTAACGCAATAATGTCGTCTAGAAAATACAGAGCGATGCTGACTGAAATGGTGCTAAGCACGGCGGTACTCAGCATCGATTGGCTAAAGAGAGTTTGACCCGACGCCGAATTTCCTTTGCCGACTTCAATAGACATAAGAGCCGCACCGCCAATACCCACCATCATAGCGATAGCAGTAAATATTGAAAAAGCAGGGATGGTTAGAGCGATAGCACCAAGCCCATCAGGGCCAACACCGCGTCCGACGAACCAAGCGTCTCCCATGATAAAAAGAGATTTGATCACCATGCCCGTTAGTGCAGGCCAAAGGTATTGATAAAAGGATTTAGATATTGGATCGGTTTTTAGGTTGATGGCCATTTGAGCAAGCTCCCAACAAATTGGATGTAACCAAAGTGGATACAATAAAGAGGGAGCATTATCCGAACTTAACTGGATTCTAAAAAGGGATTATCTGCGTGTTATGTTGCACTATCTGCACATCGAGTTCGAAACTCTGCGGGGGATTCGTTCATCTGCCCGCGATAAAAACGGCTGAAATAGGCAGGATCTTCGAAGCCGAGTTCAAAAGCGATGGTTTTAATTGTCTTGGTAGAAAAGATCAATTCACGGTTAGCTTCCAAGATGATTCGATCGTGTATTAACTGAGTCACGGTTTTGCCTTTCTCAGCCTTGACGATTTCGTTGATGCGCTTGTTGGTTATCGACAGTGCTTGAGCATAAAACTCACAACTCTTGTGGGTGGTGTAGTGTTGCTCAATCAAATCGACCACTTGGTTTACTCGGCTGTCACGCACTTCGCCTTTCAATGATGATTGGGTTGCGAAACGTAATATGTAGCGCAAAAAGCTATTCATGAGTGATTCTACCAAATCCCAGTCGCTCTCTTCTCGCGCGCACTCTTCTTTCAGCATTGTGAAAATAGGCAGTAGGTAGCGGTTGCCTTCCTCGCTGCAATCTAAGTAGGGAGGGCGACTTTGATGCATGGCAAAAACAGTATCGACCAGTTGTGTATTGCGATGATTGGTTTTGACAAAGCCTGGGGTAAAGACCAGTAAACGAGCATTTTCTCCCACCAACTCAGAGCGGTGAACCTGACCTGGCGCAACGGTAAAAACACGGCCGACCTTATTGTCGTAGTCAATGAAATCGATGCTCTGACTTCCTTGGTTATCTACGCACCACACCAACTCCCAATATTCATGCCTGTGCGGCTCCAAAAATGCGTCGTCGCTGTTAGACAACTCAGTCACACGACAAGGCTGACCTTTGACAAGGCGCATGTGTTTGATGGGAGTACTCATGTCATTCCTTTGTTGGATAGGGAGGTTGAAAGAGATGCTGAAAACCGACAATTATAGTGGCTCTAATGTAGTTGATTGTGACTTTTAAGTCATTCGCTTGGAGCGTTATTCGCTACGAGGGGGAGTTTGTGGAAGAGCATTAGGGCTAAACAAAACCCTAGAAACCATGGTCAGCTTCTAGGGTAAGTTTAGATGTTGCTTAGTTGCTGCTTGCAGTCTTTAGCGTCGAGCGCAGCTTGAAGATGCTCTTCGGTGCCTTGGTGAGCAAGATGCCACAAAGTAGAGGGATCATCATTAGTAGAGATTGTTCAGATAGAACCTCACCATTGACGTAGCAAGATATTAGCAACGCAACTACAGGGAAAATGAGGAAGCAGATAGAAGCTTGGAAAGGTGTCGAAACCTGACCTAATTTAAAGTAAGCAACAATGCCGCCCACACTCGCTACAAAGCCTAGGTACACCACAGCTGAGATTGAATCCCAAGTGAAAGATTCAACATTTACGTTCTCGCCCATAGCTGATACGGCAAATAAGAATAGAGCTGCAATTAGGCTCGGTACGGCGTTGTAGGTCAGTACTTCAATGCCTTTGCAGTGCTTTTGAACTAATACATACATCACTGCGTGAATCGCAACAGCAAGGCCTAAGCAAACCGTGCCGATGAGGTAGTCATCGCCACCCATTTGCATTTCGTTGCCAAGGATTAAACATAGGCTCACAACAGCAGTAATCAAACCGAATATCTGGTGCTTCGCCAGTCGTAGACCTAAGAATAAGCCAGACATCAGCATCACAGCGACCGGCATGTTGGCAAAGATGATCGACGCTAAACCAGAAGAGATGTATTGCTCACCATAGATCATCAACGTAAACGGAATCGCGAAATACATCAGCGCAACAATAAGCAGCCATTGGCGCTTACCTTTAGGGAACAGCAGAGGTTGGTTGAAGACTTTCGCCAATACCGCAAGCAGAGGTGCTGCAAGTAAAAAGCGCAACGCAGTAGCAAAAATAGGTGGGATAGAATGCAATGCTACTTCCATAGCGAACCAAGTGGTTCCCCAAATTAAGCAAACAGAGACAAAAAGCAAGATAGTTAGCGACTTCGAATTCATGGTGACTACTCATTAATAATTATTTTAAATCATAGGCTTGTAGCGCCTTAATGACGTGGCACAGTATAAGGAGGTAGTCGGAGAAAAGTTTTGTCTTTTTATCTCTAATTAAAGTTTTCTGTGGAAATTAAATCTCTAATATAATTATTTTATAGAAAATAAATTCACTTTAGATAGTTAAAGTAAAGTCATTATTCTTTGTGAGGTTTAATTTGGTTTAAGAAATGATCAACTCGGCGAGTATGGCTGTTGGGCTATTGTTTTTAGCGTAGCAACAAAAAATGCGCCCACAATGAGGCGCGTTCTTGATCAATACGTTTAAGAACAGCGTCTACTGCGTAACAGGCTTAACTTGCTTGGACTGCCTTACTGCCAGAATAAGCTGTGGTAGTAGTGACATTACGATCATGCCTGTCATCAGTGAATACTGTACTGGAGTGAAGGATTCACCCATCAACACCATCCCCGTAACTATGCCAGCCACTGGGTTAGCGATGCCACCGAAGGTGAAATCGACCACTGACATGCGTTGTAGTAACCATACATACATGCCGTAACCTAGTGCTGTATTTAGCCCAATCACCCACAATAGACCCATTGCATTACGAGAATCGAAATGAGCGACAGCATTAACATAAGGTTGCGGGTCGATGAACGCATGAACGCCAGACGCGACAGACAAAATCGTACCGCCTAGAATCAGCTGCCAAGTTAATACCTTCCACCAGTGCATGCGATTACCCAGTGATTTGGTAATGCTGCTGCCTATTACAATACACATGATTGCGGCGAACATGGCTCCTAAACCAATTGGATTCAAAGCGATTTGGCTTGGGTTAAACAGTATCCACGCTAAGGTGATCAAACCAATACCTGACAGGGCTTGAATTAGATGCGGGCGCTGCTTTTTCACTACCCAATGGAAGATCATCGCGAACACAGGCACAGAGATCATACCCACGCCAGAAATCGCTGAAGGCAGCGTTAGTGCCATCACGAAGATCAGGCCAAAGAAGGTCGCAATATTGATAAGGCCCAATGTGAAAATGATCTGCCACTCACCTTTTTTAGGCAGTGTCGGCTTTACTGCTAGCAATAACAAACCAGCAGGTAACGCACGCAAAGCACCGAGTAATAATGGTGGCCACTCCTGTAGCGTAAATTGCGTCACTGCATAGGTTGTTCCCCAAAAGAACGCGGGGATCATTGCTAATAATATGTTCATTCAAAATATCTTTACGTTAAGATAACTATTGTGTGAACTGTATACTGAGAACTAGTGGTTGTAAAGTATCTTTATGTTAAACTAGTTTGAAGTAATCAAGACTAATAACGGAGCGAGATTGCAAATGGATGCTATCGACCGCGTAGTAGAGCAATGGGCAAAGGAAAAGCCTGAGCTAGAAACTGAGCCTATGGCAATGATGGGCCGGATTATGCGTATTGCCAAGTATATGGAGACTCAAGTTGCCGAGCTTCATAAAAAATACGACATGAAACTCGGTGAGTTTGATGTGCTAGCCACCTTGCGACGTTCTGGAAAGCCTTACCGACTCACTCCTTCAGAGCTGATTGGTTCGATGATGCTGACTTCAGGCGCGATGACCAATCGCCTTGATAAACTGGAAGCGAAAGGACTGATCAGCCGTGAGCACAGTAAAGAAGACAGACGCAGTGTGAGCGTTCAGCTAACCAAAGATGGTCTGATTCTGATTGACCAAATGATGACTGAGCATGTTGAAACGCAGAAGAAGCTGGTGAAATCTCTGTCTGTGAGCCAGAAGAAAAATACTAACCAGTTACTGAAAGCATGGTTGAGTGCTTACGAGTAATTGACTGGCTGGATCGGCTTGCTGAACTTATTGAATTTCTTGAACTGAGCTAGCTTAATCTGATTTGAAAACCGAAGTGATGAGCTTCGGTTTTTTTGTGTCTGCAATTTGGTGTTGCGCTATTTAGTATCAGTTAATTTGGGAACGGCACTGAGCCAGAAAACCGAACAAGTTCCATCGATGTAATTCAATATTTTAGGACATCCTATTTAAGACTTCCCGTTATCAATAGAGAGTCCCCATCCGTATATTTCTCGTATTCCCACAAGACAGAGAATACTAAAATGAAACTTAAAATAGCCCTTAGCGCAGTACTACTTGTGACTTCATTTGCATCTCATGCAGAATTGAAAATGGCGATCAATGAACAAACTAACGGGGTCGTCGTCACGGTTTATAAAGATGGAGAACGCGTGCCTAACGCTCAGGTCACCACTAATATTCGCGGGCAACAAGTGACAGAAACATCAGGTAGAGGGCAAGCCTTTTTCTACAAGGGAAATATCCCGAGGGTGTACCGATTTAAAGCAACCACACCTCAAGGAGAGAGTGTCCAACAAAGTCGATTCATTGGACGAGATAAATAAGCTTGTCGGCTTATCTGAATAGGATCGAGCTAGTGAGTTTGAGCCGACGCTCTCCAGCATTTTTCTAACTTTTTCAAAGCGAGTGTTTTCGCTTTCCCCATGTTACCTATTTGCCACGCGAGCACGATATCAACGGTTCTTGCGTGGCCAATTTCCACTAAACTCCGGCGGTTATAAGCTGTTTAGGCAGAGTGCCTATACCCAAGTTCCGTTGAATTGCCGTTAACTTACTGCTCATTGAACTGACCGTACTGGTTTTTTGATTCAGTAAGATGTTTTTGGTGACTTTAGGCGCTGACTTCGCGGTATCGGCCACTGCGATGATCGTGTGTTCACGTCGTGTGGATTCACTGAGCGGATTGGGTTCGTTTAAAATGGAGGCACTTTTCGCGGCCACCCAGATCATTTCTATACGGCCGATGGTTTTACTGTTCACAGTATTCGGTAGCTCGATATTGGGCATCGATGAGATAAGAATATCTGCTTTTCCTGAGATTAATGCTTCCCAGCCCCCCGACAAAATATCCTCTTGGACATACAGTTGCGTGCTGCATTCTGTTGCCATGTCGGCGATTAACGACAACGCAATGTCTTGTCCGATAATGCCGTCATAGGAAACAAACAGTTCGCTTTCCCAACCACTTGAGAAACGTTGTATTTGGTTTATGAGTTCATCTGACCCAGTTAGTAACTGTCGGCCATTTTCCACTAACATTTGTCCTACCTGAGTAAACACGGCTCTGTGTCCTGAACGATCTAAGATCAAGATGCCGAGTTCATCTTCCAATTTTTGAATCTGATAACTCAATGCAGAAACGGATCGATTGAGATGCGCAGAGGCTGACGAGTAAGTCCCTTCACGTTGTAGAACATCCAATATTTGTAAGGTGTCGAGCGGCAGTGTTTTCTTCAGAGTCTTCATAAAATCAATAAAAATGGGGCAAGTGTTTCAATGAGTTTAAGGCAATGGTAACAGTATTGAGGTTGTTGAATCTTCGGATTTAGTCAGTAATTTGTATGTGAGTATGTCTACTAAAATTTCAAACAAGTTGTTCTATTTTTCTCGTTATCATCTTAATGCTAAGTCGAATAACCTATCGGCAATGAAACTTATCAAGGCTTAGAACTATGAACACTAGATTGAACGACACACTGACTTTTTTCGCTCGTATTTTATTGGCTTACTTGTTTATTCAAGCGGGCTGGGGAAAGCTATTTAGCTATGAAGGAACGGTGGGATACATGGCTTCTCAAGGCGTCAGCGCTCACTTGTTGCCTTTGGTTATTTTACTTGAACTCGGTGGCGGGCTTGCAATTTTAGCTGGTTTTATGACTCGCTTTACAGCGTTCTCGATTGCGTTTTTCTCTTTGGTTTCTGGTGTTATGTTTCACTTCGACCCAAGTTCGTCGGGTCAAATGATTCACTTCTACAAAAACGTCTCTGTTGCTGGTGGGTATTTGGCGTTAGCGGTACTTGGCGCGGGATCGTTTAGTGTTGATTACTGGTTGTCTAATAAGTTTAAGCAAGACGCCAAATGGACGCGTTTAATGGTTCTTGTTCGTTAGTGGTTTTTGTCTAATCGCAGTTTATTCGTTAGTGTTGTTGGTGCAACTTATGAATAAAAACCGAAGCTCAGGCTTCGGTTTTTTGTTTCTGTCTAAGAATTTCAAGTACAGTGAATTGGCTAGTTAAGCTTGTAGCATCTCATCGCTAAACAGTTCAGCACAGCCAATGCCATTAATGGCGCAGCTTTCGTCGATATCTGATATATCGCCGCTAACCCCGATAGCACCCAATACCGTTTTATCTTTGTCTCGAATCAGTAGCCCCCCTGGAACTGGTACCATGTTTCCGTGTGCGAGCACGTTTACGGCGGAGATGAATGCTGGTCGGTTGTCAGCATCTTGGGCGAGTTTTCTAGAGGAACAACCCAGTGCGAGTGCCCCCCACGCTTTAGCAATCGCGATGTCTGGTCGCATCATGCTAGAGCCGTCTTGACGTTGCAGAGAAATCAGCTTGCCACCGCTGTCTAAGACGGCGACCGTCAAAGGTTCTGTGTGGATCTTGTTTCCTGCTTTTAAGGTTCCATCGATGATGGTTAACGCTTGTTGTAGAGTCAAACTTCCCATGTTATCTCCTAGTTTTTCAAGGGGCATACGTACCAAGCTCAGCCAGCCAATCATTACTCTTGTTTGTGAATATCATTGACTGATTCAGCTCGGTACAAGAGTCCTAACTGGACTCTTGTAACAGCCCATAGCTGGGTAAAGTTAGGAAGGCAGCGAACTCATCGGCTGTAGAAAGTTGATAGAAAAGATCAGCTGTCTCTTCAAATCGACCTGCTGCATAGCGCGAGTCTCCGACTTCATGTTTTATGGTGTCTAGCTCTTGGTAAAGCCAAGAGTGGAATAGTGATTTGGCAAAGGTTTGGCCGTCATCAAGCGTGACACCGTGGTGGATCCACTGCCAAATATTGGCTCTTGAGATCTCTGCGGTGGCGGCATCTTCCATAAGGCCGTAGATAGGTACACAGCCGTAGCCTTGGATCCAAGCCTCAATGTAATAAAGCGCAATGCGTATATTTTTACGTACTCCTGCTTCGTCGCGGCTACCTTCACAAGGCTTGAGTAGCGTATCGGCGTTGATCACATGCTCTGGGCTTTGGAAATCCATTTGGTTTACTTTGCCATCGAGGTGTTTATCGAATATCGACATCGCTAAATCAACCAGTGCAGGGTGCGCGACCCATGTGCCATCGTGGCCGTTTTGAGACTCTCTTTGTTTATCTTCGATTACCTTGGCAGTCACACGCGCCATTTCTTGCGGATCTTTTGCTGGAATAAAGGCTGACATACCACCCATCGCCAATGCACCGCGAGCATGACAAGTACGCACCAACAGCTGGCTGTAGGCATTTAGGAATTCTTGATCCATGCCGATCCCGTGGCGATCAGGCAGGATACGATCTTTATGGTTTTTCAGCGTTTTGATGTAGCTGAAGATGTAATCCCAACGGCCACAGTTCATTGCCACGATATGATCACGCATTGCGTATAAGATCTCTTCCATTTGGAATACGGCTGGAAGTGTCTCAATCAAAACCGTCGCGCGGATTGTGCCTTTGGGTACGTGGAAATAGTTTTCGGTGAAGCTGAAAATATCGTCCCACCACTGTGCTTCTTCCATGCTCTCAAGCTTGGGAATGTAGTAGTAAACGCCTAAGCCTTGTTGTGCACGTGACTGATAGTTATGGAAAAAGTACAAGGCGAAGTCCATCAAGCAACCGCCGATAGGCTGATTGTTGAATTGGATGGATTGCTCAGGAAGGTGGATCCCTCGTGGGCGTGCGATCAGCAGTGCAGGATCGTCGTTTAATTGGTAACGCTTCTGCTTCTTCTCATCGAAATAACTAATGGTGCCAAGGTTGGCGTCTCTTAGGTTGATTTGCCCTTCGACCATATTGGCCCAAGTTGGGGAAGAGGCATCTTCAAAGCAACACATGAAGACCTTCGCGCCTGAGTTTAGCGCGTTGATCACCATCTTTCTTTCGATAGGTCCGGTGATCTCTACGCGTCGATCCAGTAACTCTGGTGGTGGTGTTGCTACCTTCCACTCTTTATTCTGACGAATGGAAACGGTGTCTTTTCTGAAGTTGGGTAACTCACCCTCGTCATATTGAGCTTGTTTTATGTCGCGGTCACTTAGCAGGGCATGACGGCGATCTCCAAACTTATTGACGAGAGCTTCTAAGAATTTTAATGCATCTTTAGACAAGATCTCTTTGTACTCGGAGTTGTCCATATTCCCGAGTACCTGCATACACTGTACTTCTTCTCTCTCTTTTACGTCATTCATCATTGTTGTCTCCTTTGAACAATACGATGCTACTTTGTATACAAAATGCTCTTTTTAAGAGTATTTATATTGCATAAATTGTAAACAAGCAAAGGGTATTTAACATTTATTTATCATTTGGTCTTTTTGTAATTTATTTTTACGTAAAGATATTTCATGTAAAGCAATGAATTGTAAGCTTTTCAAGGTCGGTGCTTACTCAAAGTGGCCGTGTGATGTAACAAGATTGTTTCATTCCGGGGTTGATAAATAGCGAGGATGGTTCATAGTACACAAAAGTTAGTTTAATTGTATACAATCTGAACTGGAGGTTCGAATGGCAGTTATGAAAGCGATTGAAGCAGCGGTAGAAGTGCTTAAACGTGAAGGTGTAGACATCGCATTTGGTGTTCCCGGCGCAGCAATAAACCCTATGTATGCGGCTATGAAAAAGCTCGGAGGAATCGACCACGTCTTAGCTCGTCACGTAGAGGGTGCATCCCATATGGCTGAAGGGTACACACGTACCAATCAAGGCAATATAGGTGTGTGTATTGGTACTTCTGGCCCTGCGGGAACGGACATGATCACGGGGCTTTATTCGGCGTCTGCAGATTCAATCCCAATCCTATGTATTACAGGTCAGGCTCCGCGTGCTCGCCTTCATAAAGAAGACTTCCAAGCGGTTGATATTGAATCTATCGCTAAACCAGTCACTAAGTGGGCGACTACGGTTCTTGAACCGGCGCAAGTGCCACGCGCGTTCCAAAAAGCCTTTCATTTAATGCGTTCGGGTCGTCCGGGTCCAATCCTGATTGATCTACCGATTGATGTTCAGCTGGCTGAGATTGAGTTTGATATCGATACCTATGAACCGCTAGAGCCTTATAAGCCACAAGCGACACGCGCGCAGGTTGAGAAAGCATTAACCATGATGTCTCAATCGGAAAAACCGCTGATTGTATCGGGTGGTGGCGTGATTAACGCTGGCGCGTCTGAATTGTTGCAGAAGTTTGCCGAGATCACTGGTGTTCCTGTTATTCCAACCTTAATGGGTTGGGGCTCTATCCCAGATGATCATGACTTAATGGCGGGTATGGTGGGGTTACAAACTTCTCACCGTTATGGTAACGAAACCATGCTGAATTCTGATTTTGTGTTTGGTGTTGGTAACCGCTGGGCTAACCGTCATACCGGTTCTGTGGATGTTTATACCGAAGGCCGAAAGTTCGTACATGTGGATATTGAACCAACCCAAATCGGCCGTGTGTTCTGTCCGGATTTAGGCATTGTCTCTGATGCGAAAGCTGCACTAGAGCTAATGGTTGAAGTGGCGCAAGAGTGGCGTGATGCTGGCAAGCTGCCGAACCGAAATGCTTGGGCAAGTGAGTGTCAGGAACGCAAGTCGACCATGCTGCGTAAAACCAATTTCGATGAAGCGCCAATGAAACCGATGCGTGTTTATGAAGAGATGAATAAGGCATTTGGTCGTGACACTTGTTATGTGAGCACCATTGGTTTGTCGCAAATTGCTGCCGCTCAGTTCCTGCATGTTTATAAGCCGCGTAACTGGATCAACTGTGGTCAGGCTGGTCCACTAGGTTGGACAACGCCAGCCGCATTGGGTGTACGAGCGGCCGATCCAAATCGCGATATTGTCGCTATCTCTGGAGACTATGATTTCCAATTCATGATCGAAGAGCTGGCGGTAGGTGCGCAGTTCAACTTGCCATACATTCATGTGTTGGTGAACAACTCGTACTTAGGTTTGATTCGTCAAGCGCAGCGCCAATTTGATATCGACTATTGTGTACAACTGGCGTTTGATAACCAGAATGCGCCAGAGCTTGAAGGCTACGGTGTTGACCATGTAGCCGTTGTTGAAGGCTTAGGTTGTAAGGCGATTCGAGTTCGTGAGCCAGACCAAATTGCGGCGGCGTTTGAGCAAGCCAAAGAGCTGATGAACAAGCATAAAGTACCGGTTGTTGTTGAGCTGATTCTTGAGCGAGTGACCAACATTGCGATGGGCGTAGAGATCAACGCCATCAACGAATTTGAGCCACTTGCCGAAAGCCGTGGCGATGCCCCAACGGCGCTGGCGTACAAGTAATCATTAAGTCATGTGTATCCGTAGAGATGAGGTTTAGCTCTACGGAAAGTCTCCAAGAAATCGGAGCCTTACTAAGCAACCGTAGCTACACCAAATAACCGTTGCTTCACTAAACAGTCATAGTTTTACCAAATAAAGAATAAGGACAGAGTAATGGCAAAATTTGCAGCAAACTTGTCAATGTTATTCACGGAAGTTGATTTTATGGATCGCTTTGAAGCTGCCGCAGAAGCGGGCTTTCAAGGTGTGGAGTATCTTTTCCCTTACGCCTTTGATGCTCAGGCAATCAAAGCAAAGCTAGACGCTAATAACCTAGAGCAAGTGCTATTTAACTTGCCTGCAGGTGATTGGGACGCTGGCGACCGTGGTATTGCGGTAGACCCAACACGAGTTGAAGAGTTTCAAGCGGGTGTACCTAAAGCCATCGCTTACGCAAAAGCGCTCGGTTGTACTCAAGTGAATTGCTTGGCGGGGATTGTACCGCAAGGTGTGACCCAACAAGATGCGCAATCGGCGTTTGTGATTAACCTGCATTACGCGGCGAACGCGCTAGCAGCAGAGGGCATCCGCTTAGTGATAGAGGCGATCAACACCCGCGATATTCCGGGCTTCTTCTTGAACACCACAGAGCAAGCCAAAGCGATCATCAAAGAGGTAGGGAGCAATAACCTTTCTATCCAATACGATATTTATCACATGCAAATAATGGAAGGCGATCTTACGCCGACCATGCAGCAGAACATTGGCCAAATCGCACACGTCCAACTGGCTGATAACCCAGGCCGACACGAACCGGGTTCTGGAGAAATCAATTACCCATTCGTGCTCAATTATCTTGATGAGCTGGGCTACCAGGGTTGGGTTGGCTGCGAATACAAACCTAAAACGACAACGACAGAAGGCCTTGGTTGGCTGCACCAGTACCGTTAATTACGTCTGGTAACCCTCAAACGTTAAGGAGAACAACATGTCTAAAATTGCATTTATCGGAACTGGCATCATGGGTAAACCTATGGCGAGTAACCTTCAAAAAGCAGGTCACGATTTGATTCTGTCGGATCACTTTAATGCAGCACCTGCCGATCTTGTGGCAGCGGGCGCAACGGTCTGTCATTCACCAGCGGAAGCGGCTGAAGCAGCAGATATCATTATCTTAATGGTGCCGAATACACCTCAAGTAGAAGACGTCCTGTTTGGTGATAACGGTGTCGAGCAAGGTCTTACTGCAGGTGATGCAACGGACAAGCTAGTTATCGATATGAGTTCAATCTCGCCAATCGCCACCAAAGCCATTGCAGCGCGTATCAACGAAGGTGGTGCATCATACCTCGATGCGCCAGTTTCAGGTGGTGAAGTGGGCGCGATTAATGCAGCGCTGACTATCATGGTGGGCGGCGAGCAAGACGCCTTTGATAAAGCACGACCTTTGTTCGAAATCATGGGTAAGAACATCACGCTAGTCGGCGACAACGGTGCGGGTCAAACCTGTAAGGTAGCAAACCAAATCATTGTGGCGCTGAATATCGAAGCCGTGTCTGAAGCGTTAGTCTTTGCTTCGAAAGCAGGTGCTGATCCAGCACGCGTACGTCAGGCGCTATTAGGTGGCTTTGCTAACTCTAAGATATTGGAAGTACACGGCGAGCGCATGGTTGAAGGCACATTCGACCCCGGTTTTAGAATCTCACTTCACCAAAAAGACTTAAACCTTGCACTAACGGGTGCACAAGAGTTGGGTGTCGCCCTACCGAACACGGCAAATGCTCAAGAGTTGTTTGGTGAGTGTGCTGAAATGGGCGGCGAAGGTTGGGATCACTCTGCTCTTATCCAAGCGATTGAGAAACGTTCTGACCACTCGATTCGTTAATTAATTAGGGCTGCTATCGATTCGTAGCCCAACAGTTTGTTTATAAATCGCGTAGTTTCGTCTCCTTTTATACGCGTTCCTGATACGAGCCAGAGGTTGAAGTTGTTCCTTTCCAACTTGATCTTAGCAGGCACCCTTTGGCCTTGTATCGGGGTTCTTTTTTTCTCCGTCAACTAAGGAGTGGCTGATGGACATTGATGCTAAGCAGTTTCTACAAACCCTTTTCTCAAGTGCTGTTAATCAGGCGCTACCTAAAAATCACATCGAACCTTTTCTTCCTCAAGACATTTTTTATCGCTCTGCTAATCAAGCTGGGCGTACTGTGGTGATAGGAGCAGGAAAAGCGGCCGCATCAATGGCAGCAGAGCTCGAAGCCGTCTGGCAAGTTAAGCAACAACAAGATCTCGCGCTGCGTGATCTTGAAGGCTTGGTGGTGACTCGCTACGAACACATCGCCCCTTGCGAACACATTGAGGTGATTGAAGCGGCGCACCCCGTGCCAGATGCGATGGGCTTAGAAGTGAGCCAACGTATGCTGCAATTGGTGAGTGGCTTGAGCGCCGACGACACGGTGATTTGCCTATTGTCGGGGGGCGGTTCCGCTTTGCTAAGTCTGCCCGGTGGCGACATCAGCTTGGCAGAGAAGCAACAAATCAATAAGGCGTTGCTTAAATCAGGTGCCGCCATTGATGAGATGAATTGTGTTCGCAAACATCTATCTTCGATAAAAGGCGGTCGACTCGCCAAAGCGGCGTATCCTGCAAGGGTAGTGTCACTGGCGATTTCTGATGTGCCGGGTGATGACATTAGTGTGATTGCCTCTGGTCCAACCGTACCAGACACCACCACGCGTTTTGATGCGATGGCAATTTTAGAGCGTTACCAAGTAGAAACACCACACTCGGCATTTGAATGGTTAAATAATCCAGAGTCAGAAACCGTTAAGCCAGATGACGTCTGTTGGAAGAATGCTGAGCACCATATTATCGCCACCCCGATGTCGGCATTGGAATCCGCTGCAGCAGAAGCTGAAGGCTTAGGCATTCCGGCTTATGTGTTGAGTGATTGTATAGAGGGAGAAGCGCGAGATGTTGCGAAAGTTCACGCTGCGTTGGCTAAACAAGTGGCCAATCACAAGCACCCATTTGAGACGCCTTGCGTGATACTTTCCGGTGGCGAAACCACAGTAACCGTTAAAGGCAATGGTCGCGGTGGGCGTAACTGTGAGTTCTTGTTGAGCCTATATAATGAGCTTAAAGGCCAAGACAACATATTTGCATTGGCTGCTGATACCGACGGGATTGATGGCGTGGAAGACAATGCGGGCGCGTGGATTACCCCACAAACATGGCAGCAAGGTTCGAGCTTGTCGCTTAAAGCGCAAGACTACCTCGATGCCAACAACAGCTACGATTTCTTCAAGCAAGTCGATGTGCTTCTTACCACGGGACCAACGCTGACCAATGTGAATGACTTTCGCGCAATATTGATTCTTTAACTTGAACAGTTCAAAAACACGGTATGGAATGGTCGCTTCTTAACAAATAGAGCGGCCATTTTATTGTTATCAATGCGGTGACCTTGAGTTCTGAGATTATCTTCTGGACTAATGAAGCACGTTGATTACTATGATTTTAGTAACGAGCTGTAAAGGATGCAATATGTCTAGGATCAGACAAAAGAATCAAGATTTAATCATTGAAGTCGCGTGTGAACAATTCGCCACTCATGGTTATGCCGCAACAAAAATGGCTGATATTGCAAAAGCGGCCGACATTCCCAAACCTAATGTATTCTATTATTTCAGCTCTAAAGATAAGCTCTACAACGCTGTGCTTGAAACCGTCACTCAGCCCTTGCTAGAAGCATCTCGTCCGATTGAAGAGCTGAGCGATCCTGTTGAAGCTTTATCTCAATATATTCAAACCAAACTGATTATTTCTCGCGACCATCCACATGCCTCTAAAGTGTTTGCCAACGAAGTGATGTCGGGCGCGAAAGTGCTGCCGAAAGAGATCGGTGATGAGCTGTATAAGCAATCTCAGATGATCCTCGATAAGTTCTCAACGTGGTCAGCACAAGGCTTAATGGATGACGTTCCGGCACACCATCTGATGTTCACCATCTGGGCGGCAACCCAAACCTACGCCGATTTTGGTTGGCAAATTTGCAGCGTGATGCAGAAAGACCAGCTCGATGATAAAGACTATGAAGATGCCGCTGAGTTCATTACCCAGCTCGTGATTAAAGGGTGTGGGGTGAAAAGCTAACGTTATTTGAATGTTTTTTTGGGTCTGCGATTGCAGGCCTTTTTTGTTTGTGCATGTGAGTGAGCATATGTGCAAAGCTACTTTTGTGACCTGTTGTGCAATAACTTATTTATCTTGAATTTGGCTCGATTAGGTATGCCATTTTATTTAAAGTTAGCGTTATAGTATCGGCAAAAATTCAACTCCCTCATTTTTATTAAAGCTAGAAGCTAATATTAGACTTCTATATTTATTACACGCACAACATATAGGTTTAGCAATGACGCTCAAAAGCTTGGCATGCACCATCAGCACAGTTCTACTGGCAGGCTGTGGTTCGACGGTCGCGACGCAAACATACAACGCCGATCTGATCATCACCAATGGACAGGTTCTCACGATCAATTCAAAAATGGATGTGATTGAAGATGGCGTTGTAGTGGTGAAAAACGACCAGATCATCGCAGTCGGTAACGAGGATTTAATGACTCAATATCGCGCAGAAAAAGTGATTGATGCTCAAGATGGAATCGTCATGCCGGGCATGGTCAATGCTCACAACCATTTACCTATGATCGCGTTTCGTGGCTTAGGGGAAGAGGGCATCTCGAATCGTCTGTTTGCTTACTTCTTCCCTCTAGAAGCCGAAAAGTTAAGCCGTGAACTTATTTACAACGCAACTAAGCTAGGCAGCATAGAACTGGCACAAAGCGGCGTGACCACTTATGCCGATATGTATTACCACATGGATGAGATGGCGAAGGCGACCAAAGAAGTTGGCTTGCGCGCCGTGTTGGGCGAAACCGTGATTAAGTTCCCGGTGGTCGATGCCAAAGAACCTTACGGTGGGATTGAGTATGCCAAAGGCTTTATCGAGCAGTACAAAAACGATGAGCTAATCACGCCTGCGTATGCGCCACATGCGGTGTACACCGTGAGTAAAGATAAGCTTCAAGAAATTAATAAGCTATCGGCTCAATACGATGCGCCAGTGCTGATTCACGTTGCTGAATTTCCGAATGAAGAAAAGCGTATCAAAGATGAAACCAACGCCACGTCACCTGTCGAATACATGGATGAAATCGGTGTGCTCGATGAGCGTGTAGTGATTGCTCATGGTATTCACCTTTCAGAGAATGACCAAAAGCTATTGAAACAGGCTGATGCGGGTATCTCATATAATCCAATGGCGAACGCCAAAGGTGCGACAGGAATAGCTCCTGCGTGGGAAATGTACCGAGCTGATATGCGTATTGGTTTAGGCACAGACGGGCCAATGAGCTCCAACCAAGTTGATATCATGCGTACCCTAAGTTACGCAGCGAACATGCAACGATTGAAGCATTCCGATCGCACCATCATGATCCCTGAGCAAGTGATTGAGATGGCGACATTAGGCGGTGCGAAAGCTTTGCACATGGAAGATCAAATCGGTTCTCTTGAAGTGGGTAAGAAGGCGGACATCGTGATTGTAGAGACACAATCAGCGAACATGATGCCAAATTACGACCCATACGCGACTTTGGTTTACCAAGCGAACCCAAGCAACATCGACACCACTATCGTTAACGGCCAAATCGTAATGGAAAACCGCGTGATGCAGACCGTTCAACTGGATGAAATCCGTCAAAGCGTCGATGAGTTTGAAATCGATATCAAAGCCTTTGCCAAAGAGCTTTCTAAGAAGGCGATTAAGTCGAAGAGCTTGATGGATTAAGATGTAAATCTGTTTCTAAAAATCGAACAGAATGAACAAGGCCGACATCACGTCGGCCTTTTTTTATCGAAACTAAGATACTTGAGATACTAATTATTCATCGCCAACTTACCGAGCTTCATTGCAGCAGCATGATGGCGGTGCATTAGTTGCTCCATGTCTACGCCAATAACGGCACCATCATTAACTCGCCATTTTCCGGCTACCATTACTTTATCCGCTTGTTGAGCACCACAAAGTAGTAATGCAGCGAGTGGATCGTGGCTACCAGAGAAGCGAATATCATCGAGCTTGAACATTGCGATGTCGGCTTGTTTGCCAACCTCTAGTGTACCAATGTCGGTTCTGCCCATTGCGCGTGCCGAGCCTGATGTCGCCCAGCGCAGTGCGTCAAAGTGTGAAACATTAGCAGAACCATATTGCAGGCGCTGTAAGTACATTGCCATGCGCACTTCGGCAATCATATTGGAGCCGTCGTTTGAGGCCGAACCATCCACACCTAGCCCGACTTTTACGCCTGCTGCTTCAAGGTCGTTGTTCTTACAAATACCGGAAGCCAGCATCATGTTGGACGTCGGGCAATGGCTAATTCCAATGCCCGCTTTACCCAAACGTTTGATCTCTTCTGGGTTGAAGTGAATACCATGAGCAAGCCAAGTGCGTTCGTTCAGCCAACCCACATCCTCTAGGTAATCGACAGGGCGCAAGCCAAACTTCTCAATACAGAAGTCCTCTTCATCCAAGGTTTCGCATAGGTGAGTGTGCATCATCACGTTCTCACGCTCACTGATCTTGGCGGTCTCTTTCATCAGGTCTGTAGTGACTGAAAACGGCGAACAAGGCGCGAGTGCGATTTGAATCATCGCCCCTTCATCACGCTGGTGGTAATCGCGGATTAAGCGTTCACTGTCATCAATGATGGTCTGTTCGGTTTGAATGGTGTGTCGTGGAGGTAGTCCACCTTCATCTTCCCCAAGGCTCATGGAGCCGCGCGTGAATATCGCTCTCACGCCTAGTTTCTCTGCGGCCTCGACTTGTAAATCAATCGCGTGCTCTAGCCCGTTAGGTATCAAGTAATGATGGTCTGATGCTGTCGTACAACCTGACATCATTAGCTCAACCAGCGCCAGTTCAGTGGCAAGGCTCATCATCTCAGCATCGAGGTTAGCCCAAACAGGGTAGAGGCTTTGTAGCCAATGGAAGAGTTCTTTATTCAGTGCGCCGGGGTAGGCTCGCGTTAGGGTTTGATAGAAGTGGTGGTGCGCATTGATAAGCCCAGGAGTCACAACATGACGAGAGGCGTCGACGCTGTAATCTACGGGTAAGGTTGGCTCTTTGTGTTTGCCAACCAGCTCAATGATTGTATTACCTTTAATGACAATACCGCCTTCTGCATCAGCCAGTGAGCCAGTGTAGATTGCGAGAGGATTCTTAATCCAGATGGTTTCCATTCATAGTAGTCCTTAGCCATCTCAGCCTTTTCAGGGAAGAGGGTCTTTATTGGTATTTGCTGTTGATAGATAAATTCGAATCAGGGGCCTTAAAACGTTCAACGCTCTAATCATTCCCTGATTCTGTGAAAATCGGTTTTACGTTAGTCAGTGAACCAGTTAATTAGGGAATCAGCTAGTTCGTTTTCGGCTCAGGGTTTTCTGATGCCGCTTGAACGTCTGCTTCTGTACTTGCTTGTTGAATCTCTAATTGTTCGTCTGAGTGTCGTTCTTCTTCAGCCTGTTCTTTCATTTCTAGCTCAACTTGCGCTTGGCTCTCGGCCAAAGCTTCTTGCTCTTCTGCTCGTGAAGATTTCGGCAACACAAGATTCAGTAGAACTGTCATGATGGTGCCCGTTGTAATGCCAGAGTGAAGGAAGTTCGCCAAATCATGTGGCAAGTGTTGTAGCAGTCTTGGTTCGAAAGTGACGGCCAAGCCAGACGCCAAACCTACACAGATTACCAAGGCATTTCGCTTGGTGTCTGCGGCTTTGATCAACATGCGGATACCCGCGTAGGCAATCATTCCGAACATCACAAAACCTACACCGCCTAAAACGGGTTTAGGAATCGTGACGGCAATAGCGGCTAATTTCGGGAATAAACCGCCTAAAATTAGTAAACCACCTGTTGCAGCCACTACATAGCGACTTGCCACACCTGTGATACCCACAATGCCGACGTTTTGGCTGAATGACGCTAATGGCATCGCAGTGAGAATAGAAGAGAGTGTGCTACCAAGGCCATCGCCTAGCAGTCCACGTTTTAGATCTTTACCACTGACTTGGGTTTGGCAGTTATTACCCAACGCCATGAAGTCACCAGTTGCTTCCGCGATAACTACGATGTACACCAAGCTCATACTGATGATGGCACTAGCAGAAAAGGTAAAGCCATATTTGAAAGGTTCAGGTCCGCCAACCCAAGCGGCAGAGCTGATTTGTTCAAGGTCGACCATGCCGAGCGATAAAGCCACAATGTAACCGCCTGCTAAACCAATCACGATAGCTGAAGCCGCAACCGCGCCTTTACAGTAAACCGATACGCCAATCACGATCCCCAAAGAGACCAGTGCGAGAAAGAGTTTAGGTAGCGTGGCGAATTGTTCCGTGTTGGCAGGAGAGTCGCCAACCCAGTTCATGGCAACCGGTAAAATGGTTAAGCCGATTAGGGTAACCACAACACCACTTACCACGGTTGGGAACAGCTTGCGAACCTTGTCCATGTAGAAGCTGGCACCAATGACCACAAACGAGCCGATCAGCGCCGAGCCCATGATAGCGGCGACACCACCTTCGTTACCGATCGAAATTGCCACGCCTAAAAAGGCAAAGCTCGAACCCATAACAACGGGTAATCGAATACCAACAGGGCCAAAGCCAAGACATTGCGCGACAGTCACAATACCAGACGCCAATAGCGCTGCATTGATCAGTGAGACGATCTCTGTGTTGGGTAGGCCGATGGAGGCACCGACAATCAGAGGGACAGCGACGATACCACCAATCGAGGCGAGCATGTGCTGTAAAGCGAGTAGAAGGGTTAGCCCATGAGGCGGTCTTTCATTAAGGGTGTACAGAAGTTTCATTTGATATTCCTCTGCCTGCGTTTCCGTTGACAGGCGATTGGCGGTCAAATAATGACTTCTACAAACTGCGTAGGGTCATAAAAAAGGTGCACTGACTCGGTCGGGTTTCTGCTCTCTCGTCATCAATGCAATTAGCTTTCTTAAAAATCATGTTGTTGCTTGGCTTGCGAACCAGCCAAGCAACGTTGTGAGCAATCAAGAAACGACTGCTCGGGAGTTATAGGGTTAACCGATGAACACCAGCTTGGCGATGAAGATAGCCGCTAGGAAGTACATCGAGATAGACACATCTTTGGTTTTACCTGTCGCCAGCTTAAGCACTGTGTAGGTAATGAAACCCAGTGCGATACCATTCGCGATAGAGAAGGTCAGTGGCATCATCAGTGCAGTGATTGCAGCGGGAGCACCGTTGGTAAAGTCTTTCCAATCAACGTGCTGCATGCTGCTCATCATCACGAATGCGACGTAAATAAGAGCACCAGACGTAGCGTAAGCTGGGATCATACCTGCAAGCGGTGATAGGAAAATTGCCGCTAAGAACAATACACCAACCACAATTGCTGAAAGGCCAGTACGTGCGCCTGCTGCAACACCGGCTGCACTCTCTACATAACTGGTTACTGGCGGACAACCCACACACGCACCTGCCACGCTTGAAATACTGTCGGCTTTCAGTGCTTTGCTCAGGCCTTCAATCTTACCCGTTTCAGGATTGGTCAGATTTGCACGCTCAGCCACACCCATCAAGGTACCGGCTGTATCAAACATGTTTACAAAAAGGAAAGCCAAGATAACGCTGATCATCGATACGTTCAGTGCACCTGCGATATCCATTGCCATAAAGGTAGGAGCTAGGCTTGGTGGTGCAGCGAAGAAGCCATCGTAGTGAACTAAGCCAAGCATCATGCCGACTAGTGTTACACTCAAAATACCGATCAGTACTGCACCAAACACTTTACGTTCACTCAGAACCGCAATGATCAAGAATGCAATCGCAGCAAGCAGAGCTTCAGGCTTGGTGAAGTCACCCAGTGAAACCAAAGTTGCTGGGTTTTCGACGACGATACCTGCTGTTTTTAAGCCAATTAGACCTAAGAACAGACCAACACCCGCAGTCATCGAGTAGCGCAAGCTCTCAGGAATACTCTCGATGATCCATTGGCGGACTTTGTAGAAACTCATCCCGACAAACAAAATACCGGAGATAAACACCGCACCCAGTGCCACTTCCCAGCTGTAACCCATTTCGCTCACAACCGTGAAAGAGAAGAAGGCGTTCAAGCCCATACCCGGTGCAAGGCCGACAGGCCAGTTCGCGAATAAGCCCATTAACAAACAACCAATCGCGGCACCAATACAGGTAGCGACAAATACCGCCCCTGCATCCATACCTGAAGCGGCCATGATCTGTGGGTTAACGAAGATGATATAAGCCATGGTTGCGAAGGTGGTGACACCGCCGACTAACTCATTTTTTACGCTGCTTCCGTGTGCCTTAATCTTAAAGAGTTTCTCTAAAATTCCGTTGTTCGCATCTTGGTTGAGTATTTCTGTTTTACTCTCACTCATGTCTGCAAGTCCTTTTATGTTGTGATCCATTTATTGAATACAGCGAGATTTCAATATTAAGTTTTAAGGTTTTCCTAGCTCTAACTCGATATTGATGAACTTTGTGTGGCTCATTTTTTAACTGTTAACGTTGTTAGTATTTTTATATGAGCGTGTTTAGTGAGTGCACACCTTTTGGGATGCACACATCACGCATGAATCTGTTTATTATTGGGTGATTGAGCCTAGATCAGGGTTCTAAGCATCGGGACTAACTGCCCCGATAAGTCGAGAAACTGTATGGTGAGACTAAAAGTGGAACGTGGTAGTGCGCATCGGGATCATCCAAGCCGAAGCGAATCACCACATCGTCTAGGAAAGGCACACCATCCAATTCCACACCTTTGTTTTTGTAGTAGTCGGCTACATAGAACACCAATTGATATTTCCCCGGTCGGAAATCATTCCCTGCCAGAATCGGCGCATCGGTTCGGCCATCGGAGTTCGTGATTACCGTCGCCAGCTTTTCTGTTGAGCCTTCATTGACCTTATAAAGCTCTACCTTGATCTCTGCACCCGGTAAGCCGTGAGTCGTGTCTAATACGTGTGTTGTTAGTCTTCCCATAGTCCTTTAATAGCGCTTTTGGCGCTCCTCTGTTCCGTGGTTTATCTGTCTGCTTCGACCTTGCAAAGAATGCAACTGGTCACTTTGTTATCACTAACTATGTACGAACTGTACACAATTAGTAAAGCGAATTGTTACAAAAATGTTGGCTAACCTGTCGTTTTTCTTGACTTTATAGATCTTGATTATCGCTTTTTAATGAACTTGAATTTTGTTAACTTGTTGTTTTTAATTCAAAAAGTTGCGAGCATTTAACTTGAATAACAAAATCTTTACATCGAGATAAATAATTGTATACAATAAATGTACAGGGGTAAGGTTACTCGATTTTTGGAAAGTCCATTAACTGATTTATTTTGATGAACCAGTGAAAGAGCGGCTAAGCCAACCACTTATGTTAGGAGTACTTGGATGAATAAGGATTATTCAAGAAATTTGATCGGTTACGGAGCTAACCCTCCAAACCCTCAATGGCCAGGTAATGCGCGCGTCGCGGTTTCTTTTGTATTGAACTATGAAGAGGGCGGTGAGCGTTGTTTGTTACATGGAGACGACGAGTCTGAAGCCTTTCTCTCAGAGATCCCGTCAGCACAACCGATCAAAGGCGAACGTCACATCAGTATGGAATCCATCTATGAATATGGTAGCCGTGTAGGTGTGTGGCGTGTTCTTCGCTTGTTCGATGAATATGAAATTCCACTGACCGTATTTGCGGTCGCAATGGCGATTGAGCGTCATCCAGACGTTGCCAAAGCCATGGTCGAGGCGGGTCACGAAATCTGTAGCCACGGTTATCGCTGGATAGACTATCAATACATTGATGAGTCTGAAGAGCGTGACCACATGACTAAAGCGATTGAGATCATCCAACAAGTGACAGGTCAACGCCCACAAGGTTGGTACACAGGTCGCACGGGTCCAAATACGCGTCGCTTGGTCGCAGAAGAGGGCGGTTTTCTTTACGACTCGGATGCCTATGATGATGACCTGCCTTATTGGCACACCGAGACTGGTTATCCGCAACTGGTGATCCCATACACTCTCGATGTGAACGACATGCGTTTTTCAACCGCGCAAGGCTTCAACTCGGGTGAGCAGTTCTTCCAGTATCTGAAAGACACGTTTGACACCCTTTATATGGAAGGTGAAACCGCACCGAAAATGATGTCGGTTGGGCTTCACTGTCGTTTGATTGGTCGCCCCGGTCGTATTGCTGCATTAAGACGTTTCCTCGATTACGTCAAACAGCACGACAGCGTGTGGTTATGTCGTCGAATCGATATTGCTAACCATTGGCACCAACATCATCCATATCAACCAAATAACGCTAATCATCAACAGCAAAAGTAGCAGTGAAGCAAGGAGGCTTAACGTGACTGAATTTCGATCATGCCAACCAACGACCATGGACCGCGATACCTTTGTCGCTCACTTCGCTGACGTCTACGAACACAGCCCGTGGGTTGCAGAACTGGTGTATGACCAAGGTTTGAATGCCGAAGACGACCATATCGAGAATCTTCATCTGAAAATGGCATCGACCTTGTTAAGTGCAGACCAAGGCAAACAGTTGGCTTTGATCAACGCTCACCCGGATTTAGCCGGTCGAGCAGAAGTAAACGGCGAACTCACAGAGTCGTCGACCAAAGAACAAGCGGGGGCGGGCATCGACCAGTGCAACGCCGAAGAATTTGAAAAATTCACTTCTTATAACAACAGCTACAAAAGTCGCTTCAATTTCCCTTTTATCATGGCGGTGAAGGGAGCCAATCGTTACCAAATTCTTGAGTCGTTCGAGATGCGATTAGGAAATGATAGTGAAACTGAGTTTGCTACGGCGATTCAAGAGATCAACAAGATCGCGATGTTTCGTCTCTGGGATATGTAAGTTAACGGAGTTAACAGCTATCTCAGCCCAGTCTTAGTGAGCCAAGAGCTTTGTTTATCAGAGCGCAGCTTATTAGAGCTTGATTTATCGAAGACTTGTTTATCAAAGCCTTATTGAATAAAGCATAAGCCTCTAAGTTCTCATTTTATTATTACTTGATTAATTGGATAGGATTACACGGACATGACCCAAACATTTGAACAATTCATAAACCTTGCAGACGAAAAACTCGGCGCAGAAGCTATCTTTGCAACAGACGATTTTTTTGCCGATAAAAGCCGTCTACTCAGCCACGCAGCGCCCGAGTGGAAAGACGACTTATACGACAATAACGGCAAGTGGATGGACGGTTGGGAAAGCAGACGCAAACGCGGTGAAGGTTACGACTACTGTGTCGTTCGCCTTGGCCTAGCTGGCACCATTGCTGGCGTTGATATTGATACCTCATTCTTCACAGGTAACTTCCCACCTTCGGCATCAATTGACGCGTGTTATTCACCACAAGGTGAGCCAACTGATTCAACAGAGTGGCAAGAAATTCTGCCTTCAATGGCACTACAGGGTGATCATCATCATCTTGAAGACATCGAAAGTGACCAAGTATTTACGCACCTACGTTTGAACATCTACCCAGATGGAGGTGTTGCACGCTTACGTGTTTATGGCCGACCAAGCGTGGATTGGGAAGCAATTGATTCTCAGCAACAAGTCGACCTAGCATCGGTTGAACACGGTGGCCGAGCATTGGCATGTAGCGATGAGCACTACGGCAACAAAGCCAACATCTTAGGCCCTGGCCGCGGTGAAAACATGGGTGATGGCTGGGAAACAGCACGTCGTCGTACACCGGGTAACGACTGGGTTATCGTGGCACTAGGCCACCCAGGCAACATCGAACGTATCGTCGTGGACACGGCCCACTTCAAAGGTAACTACCCAGACAGCTGCTCAATTCAAGCCGCTTACGTGAAAGGCGGTACCGACGATCAAGTAGAAACACAAAGCCTATTCTGGCGTGAACTGTTGCCTGCACAAAAGCTGCAAGCGCACGAGATTCACGAATTCATTTCTGAGGTTAATGACCTTGGTGCAATTACCCACGTACGTGCAAACATATTCCCAGATGGCGGTATTAGCCGTTTGCGTCTGTTTGGTACGAAAGCGAAATAGGTAAGGAAATGAGTATGAGTAATGGAATACGTCGTTTATCTATCGAACCGTTAACCAAGCAGGCTTTTGCAGAGTTTGGCGATGTTATCGAGTCCGATAATAGTGATTTCTTCATGATCAACAGTGGATCAACACGTCGCTACCACAAGCTAGCGACAACGGATGTGCAAGACCAAGACGGAGAAGCCATCATCAGCATCTTCCAAGCCACACCGTTGAGCTACCCACTGACCATCAAAATGTTAGAGCGTCATCCACTTGGCTCTCAGGCATTTATTCCATTACTTGGTCAACCCTATTTAATTGTTGTTGCGCCAAAAGGCGACGATCCAACATTAGCCAATAGCCGAGCTTTCTTGAGTAACGGCCGTCAAGGAGTGAACTATCACAAAGGGGTGTGGCATCACCCAGTTCTCGCGCTTACTGATCAAGACCAGTTCTTGATCGTCGATAGAGGCGGCGAAGGGCACAATTGTGACGAAGTTTATTTCGACAGCGACCGAGTGGCATTGCATTTGGACGATCTGCCAACGGACGACAATAAGGAAGAGCAACGCTTAGCTAAAGCGTTGTGATACAGGAGTTTATTATGGATCCGCATATTACAGAATGGTTGAATTTAGCAATACGCTGGGCTCACATGATTGTTGGTGTTGCGTGGATAGGCGCATCATTTTACTTTGTTTGGTTAGAGAACAACCTTAACCGAGTAAACCCAAAAACGGGCCTTTCAGGCGACTTATGGGCGATTCACGGTGGTGGTATTTATCACCTAGAGAAGTACAAACTTGCGCCACCAGAAATGCCAGAGCACCTGCACTGGTTCAAATGGGAAGCTTACTTCACATGGATCACCGGTGTGTGTCTACTGGGTGTGGTTTACTACCTCAACGCTGAGATTTACCTGATTGCACCGGGCTCTGGCCTTGATTCAACCACCGCAATCGCGATTGGTATTGGTTCATTCGTTGCTGGTTGGTTTATCTACGACTTACTGTGTGATTCACCATTAGGTAAAACCCCCGTACTGCTTGGCGTTGTGCTGTTTGTGCTGCTCGTCGCTGCGACCTATGGCCTCACTCAAGTGTTCAGTGGGCGTGGTGCTTACATCCACGTGGGTGCCATCATTGGTACCATCATGGTGGGTAACGTATTCCGCGTTATCATGCCTGCGCAGCGTAACTTGGTGAAAGCGATTGAAGAGAAACGCGAACCGGATCCAGCACTGCCTGCGAAAGGCTTATTGCGCTCTCGTCACAACAACTACATGACACTGCCAGTGCTGTTCATCATGATCAGTAATCACTTCCCAAGCACTTATGGCTCGGAATACAACTGGTTGATTCTTGCTGGCTTAGCGATCTTCAGCATCTTGGTGCGTCACTACTTCAACACCCGCCATGGTAGTCAGAAGTTTGCATGGACAGTGCCAGTTGCGGCTCTGGGTATGATTACTCTCGCGTTTGTTACCTCACCTTACGCGAAAAAACAGATGACTCCCGTTGTGCAAGCACCAGTGGTTCAAGAAGCGCAAGTGAGCGCGACAGAATCGGCTCCAGAAGAACTTGCTGCGAATAACACAGCTTCGGCAACGACTGATGCTCAACAGGCTCCAGCGCATGCAACGCAATCTGCGAGCGCAGGCGTCAGCTTTGAAACCATCAACAAAGTCATTCAAGAGCGCTGTTCTGTGTGTCACTCATCAACCCCTAGCCATGCTGCTTTTGCTGCTGCGCCAGGTGGTGTGATGTTTGATACCCCAGAAGAGATTAAAGCAAACGTACCAAGAATTGTTGCTCAAACGGTAACAACTAAGGTGATGCCGCTCGGAAACATGACTCAAATGACTGATGAGGAACGCGCACTCATCGGCACTTGGGTAGAGCAAGGCGCTACGCTTCAATAACCGTACTTTGCAATAACCGTACTTTTCAATAACAGTACCCAGCATCCTTTACCTAAGAGCATGAGTCTTAGGTGAGGCTTGGGGAGAGTTTGGTTTACGGGCACGCGCCAAACTCATCCCACCCTGTTTCCCCGGTTCCTATAACCGGGGCATTTTGTTTTTGGACAAAAGAAATGCAGATTTATCATTCAGTTGGTGACTCTATATGCATATCTGGTTTAGAGTTCGCGAGATTGGATGTTATTTAACTATTTGGGTGTAATTTTTTTTTGCTCAGAGCTTTAGCAACTTCAAAATTGACTATGTATCAGGGGGTAATCGGTGTTTGACGTATCAAGTTTTAAACCAACAGAAGAAGATGTGATTAGAAACTCGAAGCTAGAGACGCTCTATAATCATACTTTTGAAAAAGGTCGGTTTTTCCAAGTGATTTTTTCTGATGAAAGAGAGTTTCACATTCAGTTAGCTCCTCGGACAATGATGAAAGTTGTGTATCTCAAAGATAAAGATGATATCGAGGGAATAAAGCTGTGTAAGTTAGTGAGTGGGCAAGAAAAGCAAGTTATTGAGTTTTCAAAATTCAATATGCAGCAGCTAAAAACTTTTCTCAATTTCATTCAAGAACTCGACCTTCAAGGAGTAGCAGAGCGTCGTATTCGGCTTTCTGAAGATTCCATGGATATCCTTGATGCTGAAACAAAGCAGAAAATCACCACATTGCTCTCTGGATCGGATGGAGGGGAGGTTGTCAGGGATTTATTATCTCAAGGTATGATAACCACTCAAGACTTGGTTAATACTGGTTATCGTAAAGCACAGCTTGATATATTCAAAAAGCTTCTCTACTCCAACTATTTACCACAATATAAACATGATATTGGAAGACCAGAAACAAAAGATGAAACCGCATGGCAGCACTTTTTCTCCATGAATCAATGGATCTTTGGATATGGTTTGGATTATCGATTTCAAGGAGTACTGCAGAAAGAGTTCCATGCATCTGATACTAATGCTGGAGGAAGTGAGGGCGTCATTGCCGATTTTCTAATGGGTGATCATAGGTTCACTACTTTTGTTGAGTTAAAGTTACCTACGCCCCCGCTTTTTGGAACAACAAAAAACAGAGCACAAAGTTGGAAACTTTCCAAAGATTTGATGGAGGCTTACTCTCAAATTTTGGAGCAAAAAGCGAGCGGTATATTGAAAATTGAAACTACTCGTGAACTCTATGCCGATGATTATAGTGAAATCAATCAAAGTGCGTATGACTCTAAAGCTGTTCTAATTGTTGGTAGTTGGGATCAAATAGACGACGTGTCCGAGCCTGCTGGAATCAAAAAAATGAAACGCAAAACGCTCGAGCTTTTTAGAAGAGATTCTCGAAACATTGAAATAATAACGTACGATGAATTGCTAGAAAGGGCATCATTTATTGCTCTTAATGAGACTAACACGCTTAGGTAATAAGCTGCTTAAATCGTGATTTTGTGGAGCAAATGTGACAGGAGTGTAAAATATAGGTAGTTATGACCGTATTGAATCAAGAGATAGGAAAGGATAAATATGGATATTGCCGTACTAACATTTGATGGGTTCAACGAGCTGGATTCTTTTATCGCCGCGGGTATTTTGAATCGAATGAAAGAGTTTGGCTGGAATGTGCAGATCACTAGCCCCACAGAATCAGTGACTTCAATGAATGGAGTCACAATTCAATCTCAGCAACCTCTGGAATTTGCCAATACTGCTGATGCGGTGTTGTTCGGTAGTGGCATGTTGACTCGCGATATTGCCCAAGACTCTAAATTACTCTCAAGGTTAAGCCTTAATCCACAAACACAATTGATTGGCGGTCAATGTTCAGGGACTTTGTTAATGTCGGTATTGGGATTGCTGAATCAAGTTCCAGCCTGTACTGATTTAACAACGAAACCATGGGTAATTGAATCCGGCGTGACTGTGTTGGATCAGCCGTTTTATGCGGAAGGTAACATTGCTACAGCGGGTGGCTGCTTGTCATCCAAATATCTAGCAGCATGGGTTATCAGTAAATTAGCAGACCAAGCACATGCCGAAGCTGCAATTCACTATGTTGCGCCAGTTGGCGAGAAAGAAGACTCAGTGAGTCATTGCATGTCGATAGTGAGTGATTATCTTTAGTCGTGTATTAGTCCTAGTTCACGTGTTAATCATTCATACTGACGATTTTCCCCTTTGTCCTAATAGTTCATTCGGAGGTTCAGATATTTATCAAACCTCTGACCTGTCAATAAAGTCTATACATTGTTCATTTTATTGATAATAATTATCACTTAATTTTTGTTATTAATTTAAGTGATGATCAATTTGAGATTTACCAACTTTCTTCCTCTTAATCTTTTACTTCTAACCCCTATTACTCTTGCAACGACCTCTGATTTTTTGGATGCCGAAGAATTTAACCATTCCCAAGATACCATTTGTGAAAGCGTGGTCTGTAATAACCCAACTACGCCTTTAATTTTACCAAGGACTGAAGCGGAAAACGAAGTTGAAGAACATGTTTCATCATACGAACCCATCGATGAACTTGAGGAATACCGAGTGCTTTCTCAAAAGCGTATACCCAAATATTGCAGCGATCTAAATGAGATGTACGGTGTTCGTCTGAAAGACTGTATGCATATGTAGTTCTGTATAAGGTTCTTGAACTGAATCTCTACCCATGGCATTTTCTGTTCCAAATTGACTTTAATTAGGGCAGAGAATGGAAGAGGTGATAGTCGCGTATTTTAGGGCATTAAGCGCATTCTTCAGATATATGTTTCAGTCGCTCGTGATCGAATTTATTGGTTACGGTTCTGGTTGGATAGTCTGTAAGGTATTTACATTAGGACGCTTCCCTTCATTGATTCCAACTGAAAAAGAGCGAACCAGAATCTCTTATATCGGTGCGATTAGCATCGCACTATTTCTGTTAGCCATCGGTGTGTTCAATAGCTTTTAATGCTTAGAGCCAGTCATAGAAGCGAGTAAGTATGAAATTCTACCCTGCTGAACAATACCAAACTGCTTGTCATGAAATGTTTGCTCGATATGAGCGTGATATCAAAAAGCTAATCCCTAACGCGAGAGTTGAGCACGTAGGCGCATCTTCTATTCCATCCGCCGTATCTAAGGGCGATTTAGATATCTTCGTTGGAGTTGAGCTTGGCGAACTTGAGGATGCTATAGAGCGACTTACAACACTCGGCTTTAAAGAGAAACTCGATACGTTAAGAACATCAGAACTGTGTATGTTGGAATCTACATCTTCTGATGATGTGGCGTTGCAAGTGGTGGCCAACGGTTCTGAGTTTGAATGCTTTCTAACGTTTCGTGACAAGCTACGTGTGAATCCGGCATTAGTGGAGCAATACAACACCCTCAAAATGTCTTGTGAAGGTTGGCCACAAGATGAATACCGCGAAAAGAAGTCGACTTTTATCGAGCATGTGCTGGCTCTGAAATAGTCAGCAGTCCTTACCCTTTTTGTCTCCAATCTATATATCTTAGTTAAATCGCTAGGCGTACGTTTTTTAGTTCACCTTATCTAAAGGCTTTCACCTCGGAACATCTCCTGTTCATTAGAAGTGATTGCATAAAATAGTTCCTCTAACCATTTGATTAAAATTGCACGTGAGTGATTAATTTTATACAGAACAATGGTTTAGTACGATTCATCTACTTTTCTGCATTTTAACTACTCATTATGCAATGTAGCTCACATATATGCATGGGCATTTAAAATTAAATCATTTGCATATGTTATGTTTTTCGCATTTTTATAAAGTCTAGGTTATTACATGAAAAATAAGGTATTTCTTTGCTCTGCTCTTCTTCTCGCATTATCTGGGTGTGCTTCTGTGCCAACAGTCGATTCTTCAGTTTCTGATCAAGCGAAAACGTTCCCTGCTCCTAAAGAAGGTAATACAGGCATCTATATCTATCGTGAAGATACTTTTGTCGGTGGCGCGCTCAAAAAGTACGTATATGTTGATGGAGAATGCGTAGGTGAAACGGCTCCTGGTGTGTTCTTTTATCACGAGGTCAAAGGAAACGAAGAGCATGTCGTCAGTACGGAATCTGAATTTTCTGAAAATCACGTCTCCCTTTTTACTGCTGAAGGTCGGAATTACTTCGTTAACCAATACATTAAAATGGGCGTTTTTGTCGGTGGTGCAGGTGTTGAGTTAGTCGATGAAGAAGTAGGGAAAGCTGAAGTACGCAAAGTCGCAATGGCTGAAAGCGGTAACTGCCCTTCTATATAGTGATTCAATCTAATTCAAGATGACGTCAGAGCTTTGAGTTTCTGACGTTTTTTAATTTATAGGCATTTTGACTTTAGGAAAGGACATGTCTGAAGTAATAGAAAACACCCCTACAATTGTACTCGCGTCTCGATGGTCCCGGGTAGGGGCAAGTTTGATTGATGGCCTGATTGGTATAGCTATGATGACGCCAATCTTTCTCTATACCGATTATTTTCAAAAAATATTCGATACAGGGAAAATTGATACGAAAGAACTACTTATAGCCTCAGTTTACGGTTGGGTGGTGTTCCTATTGTGTCATGGCTACTTACTGCAAAAGAAGGGACAAACGATCGGAAAAAATGTAATGGAAATTGCGATTGTTGATATGGATGGTAAGCAAATAGGACTGTTCAACATAGTGATCAAACGAATCTTACCTATGAGCATCTTTGTTTATATTCCTGTTATTGGTCAGTTTATATCTATTCTTAATTACCTGTTTGTTTTCCGCAAAAATAGACGCTGCTTGCATGATTTAATCGCAGGCACTCAGGTGGTTAGTGTGGCGGTACCTAGAAATCTAGATTTCAGTACTATCGAATAATTCCAAAGTAAGCTTTGTCTCGGTAATTACATGCTCAAATAAACAGCGCCAACGCCAATTCTTGGTGCTGTTTTTACTTTCCTCTTACACTCTTTTCTAATATCGAACCTAGTATCAAATTACTCTTTGTCATACAGGCAAGTAACTCATTATGAAGCACTTCTTCGATAGCGAACTCATGCTCTCTAGCTCCTTGAATTTCGTTTTGCTATCCCTTGGGCTAACGCTCCTCTTACATATTCCAATTTGGTGTGGATTCAACTTGAGCCGACGCAAATGGAAATTGATGGACTATTTGTGGCCGCTGCTCGCGGGTATCGGCATGTTAGGTGCGGTGTCTGAAATTCGGGCATCGGTAGCCGGTGATTGGGTTGAAACTGAACAAACTAGAGCCGTCACTATTTTAGAGTCGATTCAGCAGTTCTCTTTGGATAAATTAAGAAGCGACATCTGCACAGGTCAGCCATCTTTAGACGCTAATGGACAGCACCATGAAGCGTGTTTGTGGTATTTGAACACGGCTATTACATTCAAAGATGTCGATTTCACTCTGTTGCCCAACGCCGCTGATTTTACGGTTCCTGCGCCTAACGTATCGCTGGTGGAAAGTGATGCAGTGTGGGTGGATGGTATGTTGAGTCAGTATGAGATGCAGAAAAACCAATACATAAAAACCAGAGAAGCGCAGGTGAAGCAGCCATTAGAAAGCATCTTCTGGTATGTGAGTCCTTACTTAGTGTGCTTCGCTATTGCTTTGCGTTTGACGAAAGTGACCGCAGAGCTCAAATTAGATAAGTGCGCATAACTTGAGTTCCTAGTACTTATTACCCAGATAGAAAAGGTGAAGTAATGAATGTGAGTGAGTTTTCTCGGTTGGTGGGCTTGTCTGCCCATACGCTTCGCTACTATGAAAAAATAGGCTTGCTGAAAAATGTTCAGCGGAACAGTAGCGGTCATCGAGTGTATACATCGAAGGACGTTACCTGGATTGAGTTTGTGAAGCGCTTAAAAGATACCGCAATGCCACTGGATGAGATTTTAGAATACGCAAAGCTGAGGGAGTTAGGGCCAGAATCGACTTCTCAACGCCAAGTGTTGCTCGAACAACATCAACAGAATTTGCGAGTTTATATCGAAGAGCAGCAAAAGCACATGGCAGCGTTGGAAGAAAAAATTAGTCTGTATCGAGATGGAAAAGTCCGTTGACTTAGAGTCGACTCTAACTTGTAAGGTGTTCCTGTGAACTATAAATACAGGAACAGACTCATGAATCAATCACGTTTTGAAACTGGCTTAGAAAGACTTAATCATATCGACGGAGAAGCAGGGCAACAGGTTATCGAAAGCTTGCAAGACATTTGCCCTGATCTTGCCAAGTATACTATCGAGTATCCCTTCGGAGACATCTATTCACGCCCCGGTTTGGATTTGAAATCACGAGAGATCGCGACCGTCGCTGCCCTTACCACACTCGGTAATTGTGCTCCTCAACTTAAGGTGCATTTGAATGCGGCACTCAATGTTGGATGCAGCGAGGAAGAGATTAAAGAAGTGATATTGCAGATGTCGGTGTATGCGGGATTCCCTTCTGCATTAAATGGCATGTTCGCATTTAAAGAGGTGCTTGCGGAGAGAAACACAGCCTAAGATATACAGGAAATATATTCTGAAAAAGGGAGCGTCAACTTGGCTAAGTTGCGCTCCCTTTTTATTGATCGGCTGAGTTTTAAAAGTCGTAAACCTGAAGGTTCGCGGTTCTTTAAGACGACAAAGACAGCGCGAAAGAAAGCAAGATAGGCAAGGTAACCACGCTCAAAAAGTTGCCGAACAACACCATAGACGCGACCTTGGGTGGCTCTACATTGAACCTTTCTGCAAACAGGTAGTTCATCACGGCGGGTGGCAGCATGGTGAACAGCACCATCATTTGCAGGTGCAGCGTTGGCAGCGGGATGAAGAAGTAGATGATGGTAAAGGCGATGGCCCCAGTAAACAGTGATTGAGCCGTACACAATAAGCCGACTTTTAATCCGCTCAATCTCAAGTTGACCATTTGCGAACCCAGCGACAACAGCATGATTGGCACGGCTGCTTGGCCGAGTAGTGATGTGGCTTCGTAGATTGGGTTCCAAACACCAACTCCAGATAAGTTCAGCGTCATCGCTAATGCAGCGGCTAAGAATATCGGCATCTTGAGGATCTGTTTGATCGGATTACCTTCACTCAATAGCGCCAAGCCAACACTAATGTGCACGCAAGCCGACACCACAAACAGCAATACAGCAGGGGCTAATGCGCTCTCGCCAAAGGTATAGGTGAATAGGGGAATGGCGAGGTTACCACTGTTGCGGAACATGTGTGGCGGCGCCCAAGCTTTGAAGTTGAGCTTAAAGATCTTACAGATTGGAATCATTAACAATGCTGGCACTAACACCGCCACCAAAGAGGCAGAGATAAGTGGTAGTTGCTCGGTGTCGAGGGGCATGGTGGTCAGCGATGCAAACACCAAAGCAGGAATACAGACATCCATGTTAATGCGATTGATCGGCTTGAAATCGGGCTTGAGCCAACGACCGACCGCAAAGCCAGCACTGGCTAAAGAAAAAACGGGAAACAGAATGCTGACGACCTGTTCGAACATAGAATTCCTTTCTAGATTGAGTGCTTCCATTTAGCTGAGATACGAATGTTTTAGAGAGACGCTAAAGTGAAGTATGAAATCGAGATGTATAAACATTAACCTATCAATATAATGACTTGGCGTCACCGAAGATCGTTGTTTGTGAACGGTTAATTTATATTTCTTTGAATGAAGCACAAAAAAGACCAGCGGCATCAGCAACTGGTCTTTCAAGGCTAGATAAATCTGGACGGATTTTTAATAAACGACGGCTGTCGCTGTCTAGCGATTGTTACTCAGTTTTAAGGCTAGCTAACGAGCTTTTGGTAGTCTTTGAAATTCACATCGTAGGCTTTCTCGCCGTAGATGTAAGTCTCGCTGACGGTTCTGTCGTCGCCCAAACTCATTAGCACAAATAGCTTTTCTTCAAGCTTGGTCGCTTGTTCCATTCTGAAGCGCATCAATTGTGTGGCGTGTAAGTCGAGTACCACGAAATCGGCTTCTTTTCCTACTTCTAAGTTACCGATCTTGTCTTCTAAATGCAGAGAACGTGCACCACCTAATGTTGCCAAGAACAGGGATTTCGCTGGGTGAAGCTTCTTATGTTGAAGCTGCATGATCTTGTAGGCTTCGCTCATGGTTTGCAGGATTGAGAAGCTAGTACCTGCGCCCACATCGGTACCCATACCAACACGAATGCCGTGCTCTTCCATTTCGGGTAGTCTGAACAGACCTGAGCCTAAGAACAGGTTAGAGGTCGGGCAGAAGGCGATGGCAGATTCAGTATCGGCAAGGCGTTTACATTCACAATCAGAAAGGTGAATACCGTGCGCGAATACCGAGCGTTTGTGCAGTAGGCCATAGTGGTCATACACATCTAAGTAGCTGTCGCGCTCTGGGAACAGCGATTTCACCCACTCGATCTCTTTCTCGTTTTCAGAAAGGTGAGTATGCATGTACACGTCTGGGTATTCTTCTAGCAGTTTACCTACAGTAGCAAGTTGTTCTGGTGTGCTGGTTGGCGCAAAACGAGGTGTCACCGCGTAAAGCAAACGGCCGCGGTTATGCCACTTTTCGATCAGCTCTTTTGAGTCTGTATAGCCAGATTCTGGTGTGTCAGTCAGGTAATCAGGAGCATTGCGATCCATCAGCACCTTACCCGCGATCATGCGTAGGTTACGTTTCTCAGCTTCTTCAAAGAACACGTTAACCGACTCTTTGTGTACAGTGCCAAATACCAGTGCCGTGGTGGTGCCGTTGCTTGCTAATTCGTCTAGGAATAGCTTCGCCACTTTGTGTGCATAGACTGGGTTTTTGAAGCGTTTTTCTTCTGGGAAGGTGTAGTTCTCTAACCAATCAAGTAGCTGTTCGCCATAAGACGCGATCATCCCTGTTTGAGGATAGTGGATGTGCGTATCAATAAAGCCAGAGGTGATCAGCTTGTCTTTGTATTCTTTTACTTCGAGTGTTTTAGGTTGGCGAGCTAATACCTCATCGGCATGGCCTAAGTCGACGACATGGCCGTTCTCAACCACTAAAACACCGTCTTCAAAATAGTCATAAGACTCATCGATACCGACATCTTTTGGGTCGGCGACGCTGTGTAAAATGCTGGCGCGATAAGCTTTGCGTTGCGTTGTCATGTTTACTTCCTTTTAATGACTTCAGCGACTTTATGGCCACTGAAGCTTTGCGACTTTTATTAGGCGATCTTCTCTTCCAATGGTGGTTCGCCTACGTCGCTTGGTTGACTGTGTTGATCGGTCAAATCCTGATTTCGATATTGTTTGGTTGGGCGCTTTTGTTCAAGTGCTTGGCCTTGATAGTGTGCGATCAGTTCACCCGCAACCGACACCGCAATTTCGGCAGGGTGTTTGCCATTCACAGCGCTAATACCAATAGGGCAAAGCATGGTTTCAATTTGCTCTTGGCTATAGCCGCGTTGCTCTAAGCGGAAGTCGAACTTCTTACGCTTCGTAAGCGAACCAATCATGCCAAAGTAACGGCTGTCTTCACGGTCGATGATGGCCTTAGTTAGGTCAAAATCGAGCTGGTGGTTGTGCGTCATCACGAGGTAATAGCTGTTCGGTGGCATGTGTTTTACTTCACCGACTGGGTCGTCTGAGACAAGCTTCTTCACACCATGTGGCAGCGTTTCAGGAAATACTTCTTCACGTTCATCAATCCAGGTCACACGGAAAGGCAGAGTCGCGACAATGTGCAGTAGCGCTTTGGCAACGTGGCCTGCGCCAAACAACACAAGGTGATTCTGCTGAGTGCCAATCGGTTCAAAGCTTAGTGTTGCCATTCCGCCACAACACTGGCCTAAGCGAGCGCCTAGGTTGAAGCGTTCCACTTTGAGCGATTTTTCGCTGGCAATCAGCATCTCGCGAGCCATTTTGGTGGCCACATGTTCAAGGTGACCACCACCAATCGTAGCGATGATTCGGTCACGAGTGACAAGCATTTTGGTGCCCGCATCGCGTGGAACGGAACCTCTGTCTTCGAGCACCGTCACCATTACACATGGCTCGTAGTTCTCTTCCAGTTTTGCCAGTTCGTGAATCCAATTATCCTTAAACATATGTCCTCCTAAATCCCTTTTTATGCTTCCTAAGCTATGTATAGGCGCCCTAAGCTATTTATTGCGATCTAAACGATCCACATGAGCCCTAAGCCGTTTCTGATTGAGCATCGACCGAAGTCGGTGCGGTTTCAGTGACTTCCTGAATCGCCATCAGAATACGCTCTGGTGTCGCAGGTGTGTTGAGCTTAGGAATCGCGCCATCGACGGCGACATAGCTAATTGCGTCTTTCAGTGCGCTCCATGCCGACATACCCAACATGAAAGGCGGTTCACCCACGGCTTTCGAGTTGAAGACGGTGTCTTCTGGGTTGTTACGGTTTTCTAAAAGGTGCGTTCTGAAATCAATTGGCATATCAGCAATGGCTGGGATTTTGTAACTCGCTGGGCCATTGGTCATTAAGCGGCCTTGTTGGTTCCACACCAACTCTTCCGTGGTTAACCAACCGACACCTTGCACAAAGCCACCTTCGACTTGGCCGATATCAATTGCTGGGTTCAATGAAGCGCCTACGTCATGCAGAATATCGACACGCAGAATCTTGTTCTCGCCGGTTAGGGTATCTATGATGACTTCTGAACAAGAGGCACCATACGCGTAGTAGTAGAACGGACGACCGCGTGCTTTCTCGTGATCGTAATAGATCTTCGGAGTGCGGTAAAAGCCGGTGCTCGATAGCGAAATTTGATTAAACCAAGCCAGCTCAACAAATGAGTTGAAGGTCATGATCTCGTCGCGAATTTGCACCATGCCGTTCTTAAATACCACCTCTTCAGGCCACACTTTGAAGTGCGAAGAAGCGAAGTCGATCAGGCGCTGCTTAATGGTCATTGCGGCGTTTTGCGCGGCCTTACCGTTGAGGTCGGTGCCCGATGAGGCTGCGGTTGGTGATGTGTTCGGAACTTTGTCTGTGTTTGTAGCGGTGATCTGGATACGTTCGACATCGACTTGGAACTCCTGTGCAACGATTTGTGCCACTTTGATGTTCAAGCCTTGCCCCATTTCCGTACCACCGTGATTCAAATGAATACTGCCATCGGTGTAGATATGGATGAGCGCACCTGCTTGGTTCAAGAAAGTCGCAGTAAACGAGATGCCGAATTTCACGGGTGTGATAGCAAGGCCCTTCTTCAAGATAGGGCTTTGCTTGTTGAACTCAGCGATTTCTTTACGACGTGCGTGATAGTCACTGCTGCGTTCAAGCTGTTCGGTTATCTCAGGTAAAAAGTTGTCTTCAACGGTTTGGTAGTAATGGGTTACGTTACGGCCTTCTTCACCGTAGTAGTTCGCCTTACGTACTTCCAAAGGATCTTTTTTCAGGTAACGTGCAATCTCGTCCATGATGTGTTCGATGGTCATCATGCCTTGCGGGCCACCAAAGCCACGGTAAGCGGTGTTCGATGCTGTATTGGTTTTGCATCGATGACCGACCACAGTTGCATCACCTAGGTAATAAGCGTTGTCTGAGTGGAACATCGCGCGGTCGACGATAGAGCTTGATAAGTCTGGTGAGTAGCCACAGTTACCTGCAACGGTAATGTCGGCACCTTGAATCACGCCATTGTCGTCAAAACCGACGGTGTATTGATTGTAGAACGGGTGACGTTTACCAGTTTGCTGCATGTCTTCATTACGCAGCAAACGCATTTTGGTTGGACGACCGGTGAGGTGAGCAATCACCGCGGCCATACACGCTGGAGAGGCTGCTTGAGTCTCTTTACCCCCGAAACCACCACCCATACGACGCATATCAATCACGACTTTGTGCATCGGTACGCCAATCACTTCCGCAACCAGTTTTTGAACTTCGGTCGGGTTTTGTGTCGAGGTGTAGACGATCATGCCGCCATCTTCGGTTGGCATTACACTACTGATTTGAGTTTCTAGGTAGAAGTGTTCTTGTCCGCCGATCTCTAGGTCACCAGAGATCACGTGTTTCGCTTTTGCCAGTGCGGCTTTTGAGTCACCACGTTGTTGAGTGTGGCTTTCTGTTACGAAGTGTTCTTTCTCTAGCGCTTCTTTTACATCAAGAATCGCGGGTAGCTCTTCGTATTCAATAATGGCTGCATGTGCGGCTTTGCGTGCCGTCTCTAAATCGTTAGCTGCTACCGCAATCACAGGTTGGCCGTAGTATTCTACTTTGCCATCGGCAAGCAGTGGGTCACCAGGAAGGATGGCGCCGATATCCAGTTCGCCCGGAACGTCTTTGGCTTGAATGGCAATCGCTACCCCTTCAAATTCGTAACACGGTGACAGGTCTATCTTAGTGATGTTGGCGTGTGCTTGCGTGCTCAGGCGTGCGTATACGTGCAGCTGATTTGGGAACTCTAGGCGGTCGTCAATGTATACCGCTTCGCCCGTGACTTGCTTGGCTGCACTGTCGTGTTTAACGCTTTTACCTACGCCAGTTTTTAGGTCTTGTTTTGCAATGGTAACCATCTCTTCGTGGGTCATCGCATTGCTCTTGTGACCAGAGGAATTTGATTTAGACATAAGACGTTACCCTTGTTTCGATTTGGTTGTTTTTGTTCTGTCGTTCAATGAAGTAACGGCGCAACATATTGGCCGCCGACAATGAACGGTATTCTTGGCTTGCACGGAAATCAGATAGCGGCTCAAAGTCGTTATACAGTTCCTGCATCGCTAACTTAATATTAGCGTCTGTCCACGGTTTGCCTAATAACGTATTTTCACAACGAGTTGCACGCTTAGGTGTTGCTGCCATACCGCCGAAAGCGATACGAGCGTAAGAAACCTTGCCATCTTCAATTTGAATATCAAACGCGCCACACACCGCAGAGATGTCGTCGTCTAAACGTTTCGACACTTTGTAAGCTCGGAAGCTGTCGTTGGTTGGCTTAGGAATGATGATCTGTTCAATGAATTCACTCTCTTTCTGCGCCGTCACTTTGTAGCTGATGAAGTAATCTTCAATTGGCATCGTGCGAGACTCGTTACCACAACGAAGTTTGATCTTCGCGTCGAGAGCAATCAGCAGAGGAGGGGTATCACCGATAGGTGAAGCATTCGCCACATTACCGCCAATGGTGCCTTGGTTACGCACTTGCAGTGACGCAAAGCGGTGCAGTAGTTCACCAAAATCTGGATAGTGTTTTTTCAGTAGTGCGTAAGAATCGCTGATAGGCAGGTTGGCACCAATGATTAAGTCGGTGTCGGTCTCTTCGCATACTTTCATGTCTTCAACAAGGTTTACGCTGATCAGTGTTTCAATCTCGCGGTGGAATTGCGTCACTTCCAGAGCTAAATCCGTGCCGCCAGCGACTAGTTTCGCGTTCGGATGTGCTTGAAAAAGCTTGGCCAGCTCATCCGTGCTTTTCGGGGAAAAAGCGGTGAGGTGACCAAGGCGTAAGTTGGCTTCGGTGTCTTGAATACCTTCTAGCTTCTTGATGGTGTTGCGTTCAAGCTCAGCGAATTGGTCGATCAAAGGTTGGTCTGTTGAAAGTGACATCGCAGCATCAACAATTGGTCGGTAGCCAGTACAGCGACATAGGTTACCCGCCAGTGATTCCATGACATCTTCTTTGCTCGCATCGGGTTTGTTCTTGCCTAGGGCAAACATCGACATGATGAAACCTGGCGTGCAGTAACCACATTGTGAACCGTGAAAATCAACCACCGCTTTCTGTACAGGGTGCAGTGACTTATCTCGGTTTTGCAGATCTTCTACTGTGATTAGCTGTTTTCCGTGCAGCGCTGAAACGAACGTAAGGCAAGAGTTCACCGAGCGGTATTGCAGCTGTCCATCAACCACTTCACCGAGAACTACCGTACATGCACCACAGTCACCCGACCCACAACCTTCTTTTGTACCCGTTTTATTGACCTTGGTACGAAGGTAGTTGAGCACTGTCATATTTGGCGACAGATTATCTTCACGTCTTATTTCCTGATTGAGCAAAAAAGTAATCAAGAGACCTCCTTGTAAATCGACATATTTCCATGTGTATTCTTTTTGACTTCTAGGTCAATAATTATCCATCCTGACCCTGTGGTCAACTATTTATTTACAAAAATGCAACAAAGAGATGCTAGTGGTAATTGTATACAATTTTATTTTAGTCATAGTTTATTGTTTTATAAGGGTTTGAGTTGAAGGTAAATAGTTTACTGGCGTGAATGAATTGCTGGCTATGTATACAAGATGAAGGCAAGGTTTATGGCACTGTGGGAAGTGATTCCGTAGAGGCTAAGATCGTTGTTGAGGCCAGAATAGACAGTATTTTTAGATGGATGTGAGCCGATCGTCGTATTTGTTTTTAGGGGAGAGGGTAGAAAAAAGAGAAGTAAACGCGAAGGCTTACCTCTCTTGATTTGTTAACAAAAGGTTGTTAAATCTTCTATGACTTGCTCTTAAGCAGATCTGAGAACACGACATGCAGGTCGCTCGATGCGGTGCTGCTGTCTAGGTTGAGCTTAGAGCGAATGTGGCTTAGGTGCTCTTGCATCAACTCTACTGCTTGTTGTTCGTTGCCTGACTCTATCGCATCCAGTAAGCCTGAGTGTTCGTCTAGAGAACAGTTCGAGTGGTTGCCTGTTTCGTATTGGGCGATCAGCAATGAGGTTTGTGATACCAAGCTGCGTTGAAAAGCCAGCAGTGGTGCGTTCTCTGCCATTTCAGCCAATTTGATGTGGAACTCACCAGACAAACGTAGGCCAGAGCCGTAATCACCTTGGTCAAAGGCGCAGTTCTCTTTCGCGACTAATTTTCTGCACTCTTCGATCTGAGCTTTGGTGGCGTTTTTCACCGCCAGCTCAGTGATAGCAATTTCCATCACTTCACGTGCTTTAAAGATTTGTTTGGCTTCGTCTACTGTTGGGGCTGCAATCACGGCTCCTCGGTTAGGACGGATCACCACAACTTGTTCTAAAGAAAGACGCAGTAAGGCACGGCGGATAATGGTGCGGCTAACGCTAAAGATTTCTGCTAGGGCTTCTTCGCTTAATTTGGTGGCTGGTGGCAGCCTTTGTTCTAGTATCGCGTCGAAGATATGGCAGTAAACAACATCGTCTTGAGTCTGGCCTGTTACTTTCGTTTTTACACCTTTGGAGACAGAGTTTTTGAGAACTGTCATAGAGATAAGGGCCCTTGTTTAGTCGAGTTGGGTTGGTCGAGAATAATTCATGAGTGTTACTCTATATTGTATACACTTATCTATACAATGCCACCGGATGAAAGTGCGATGCACGCTTATTTGTTAATGACTTATAACATTTTGTTTGCAGGGAACTGTGTGCAACCTTTAGCTTTAAGCCATTTCTAATCCAACTAAACTCGATTATCACCGCAGCTGTAGGCAACGATCTGGCTGATTTCGCTCAGGCTACGACCTGACTGTTGCTGCCATTCGTTGAAGGCTTCACCCGCAGCCAGTTGTGCTCGCTTGGTGTTACGACCGCTATCCACCACATCGGTACTGCGTAGGTGTGCTTCCACGTCAGAAGATAAGATGAATGTGTCTTTGCCCATTTGGCGCAAGGTGTAAGCACCTGTGTTCCCACCCAATCGCTTACCGTGTTTCTTCAGGTAATCCCACAGCTCTGTAATGCGTTCTGATGGCCAGTCGGCAACCATTTGTGAGAATGAATCGGCTTCACGCTTGGCATTGTGGATCATCATTGCGTTGGCAGGGATGGTCATCACCTTGGTGAGGTGGCGAATAATGCGTGGATCTTGCGCTTTTTGTTCCCACATTTCATTCGGCAGCATCAGCATTTTTTCGATATTGAATTCAAAGAACACTTCTTCAAATTGCGGCCATTTCTTTCTCACTACATTCCATGAAATACCACACTGGAATACTTTTTCGGTAAAGGCGGCTAGCCAACGATCGTCGGTGATTTGTGATAGCTCGGCTTGTGAAAGGGGCGCACGAACAATTTTTTCGAGTTCGGCCGCTCCGCCTTTGCGGTGAGCTGCACGTTGGTAAATAGTGTCGAATTTTTCTTGGGTCATTGAAGGTTCCAAATTACATCTGTGTAGCCAATGCTTAATGATATGGGGTTGAATCTAGCAATTAAAACCAGTTTGTTGATCAAAACAAACTAGCAGAGCTTTAATTCCATCTGATACAAGGGCCATGTTTTGCCATTGAACTCTTTCACGCTTGGTTCTTTGTCAACCACCTGAAAGCCGGCTTTGTCGTAGCAACGTTTTGCTCCGATATTCTGCTGAAATACCGCCAAGCTGATGGTGGTGACATCAGGGATTTGTTTCGCGGCGTCTAATGCACTTTCTATCATTGATTGCCCAAGCCCTTTGCCTCGTTGGCTTGGGTGAATCGCAACTCGGCAGAAACGAAGTTCACTGTCTGACATACGTTGAAACTCCATAAAACCGAGCAAGTCATTAGCATTTGAGTTAGTGCTAGATGTGGAGAATGTGTAAAGCTCGACATAGGGCTCTTGAGAACGTTCAATGATGGAGGCGGCTTCTAACGGCCAACCAAAGGTTCGTCCGCCCCATAGTACGTAGTCTTCTAGGGATGTAAACCAAGTGACGATCTCTTCGGCGTCGGAGTCTTTAAAGCGGTTTATTTCCATATCCTTGTCTCCTTCCTTATCGTGTTCTCTTTTCTAAGCTGTTAATTCTAAGCCACTAAACTTCCGCGCCCAACTGCTCAAGAAAGCCACGCATGTAGTCGGTGCGCTTGTTGGCTTCTAACTTGGCGGATTCTGTATTCATGGTTTCAGCGAGCTTAAACAGCTTCACGTAGAAGTGGTCGACGCTGTAATGCTTGTCATCCAAGTCACGATGTTCCGCGAACGGGTCTTCGTGGTTATAGAGTTCTGCGTTAAAGCTTTGACCCACGTATAGGCAGCGTGCAATACCAATCGCACCGAGAGAATCTAGGCGATCGGCATCTTGGACGATTTGAGCTTCCAAGGTTTCTGGTGTGATGTTGGCGCTGTAGCTGTGAGTGACAATAGCATGGTGGATTTCATCAAGGTAGGGCGCGGGATACTCGACAGATTTGAGGAAAGAGATCGCCTTGTCGGCCGCCATTTGCGAGCTTTGGGCTCTGTCTGGATGGTTCTTAGGAAAGGTGAAGCAATCATGAAGATAAGCGGCGGGTAAAACGACTTCAAGCTTAGCTTGCTCTTGAGCACACAAAGCCTTGGCGGTTTTGACGACACGCTTAATATGGCTGATATCGTGCGCTGCATCTTGTGTCATCTCTTGCTTTGCAAAATCAAGCAGTTGGCTTTCAAATTTTTCTATCACGCGTCCCTTTCTCCATTATCAATATTGCTTCTCGATTTCCATCGTTTCACATCGACTTTAACAGTTTCAAGCGCGAGTTTTTATCTTTTATAAAAGGAATACCCACAAAAAAACCGACTCTGTGAGTCGGCTTAATAGAAAGGTTATTCTGTGTTGATTAAAGCGTTATCAACGGTAATAAGAGCTTAAGCTGCAGCTTGTTGAAGTTTTGCTAACACATGATGCAAAGAAGGGCTGATAGTGTGTCCAAGCGCTTTGACTTCTTCGCAAGGCTCAACCAAATCAGGGATCTGGAAGCTGATCATGTTCGCTGCCATAGAAGCGCGAATGCCGTTGTTTGAATCTTCAAACGCCAAGCAAGTTTCAGGCGCAACACCTAGGCGTTCTGCCGCCAGTAAGTAGATCTCTGGGTGAGGCTTGCCGTGAGTCACTTCGCAGCCTGTGCTTAACGAGGTGAAGTACGAATCTAGGCCTGCCAGCTCAAGCTTTTTCTTTGCGATATCAAGCTGAGTGGAGGTCGCCACCGCGATTGGAATGTCATTCGATTTTAGCCATTCAAGCAGCTCAATCACGCCATCTTTTACTGGGATTGCTTGGTTTTTAACAATCGCACTGTAGCGGGTGCGCCATTCATTATTCAGCGCGGGGTAATCTAACCCTTCACCGTAGCCATTTCGGAAAATCTGTTCGATGGTTTTTGCGTTACAACCAATGATGCCTAAGTAGACATCTTGCAAAAACGGAACACCTTGCGCGTGACATGCTTCTTCAAAAACCTGCATACAAAGTCGCTCGGTGTCGAGCAGCAGTCCATCCATATCAAAAATAGCAGCTTGAAAATTCATATACGTGGTTCTTTCTGTGTTGTCGTCGTGAGGGCGGGTATTTTGACATAGTGTCTAGTGATAGGCGAGTCAGCGTTCAGTAAGAATGTATCGAATCAGCTCGGCAATATGCTTCTGAGTGACTTTGAGTGCAATTGATTGTGGATGAAATCATACCGTTCAGTTATGAGTTTGATATTTTATAGGCCATCCAGATCTAACAGAAACAATTATGATTATTCCACATAACAAATCTAGGTCTTGCGTCTGGCTTCTTATTACATTTCATAAACTTATGGGCGTGCTAGCGTGACCATAATCTTATAAAAAACAATTGACGTGAACCTGCAATCATAGTGTGACCAAGCAATAAGTAAATGGCTGAGCTTAGGGAGAAAATAACATTAGTCCACATTTTTAGCAGGGTTGCTTATGTTGTATTTTGAGTTTCTATTTTTATTAGTCGTCCTTTATATCGGGTCTCGGTATGGCGGTATTGGCTTAGGTGTTGTTTCTGGTATTGGTTTGGTTATCGAGGTGTTTGTCTTCAAGATGCCACCAACGTCTCCACCTGTCACCGTAATGCTGATCATTCTCGCGGTGGTAACCTGTGCTTCGATCCTCGAAGCGGCCGGTGGCTTAAAATACATGCTGCAAGTGGCGGAAAGGGTGCTGAGAAAGAACCCGAAACGCGTCACCTTGATAGCTCCGTTTGTGACTTACTCGATGACTTTTCTATTGGGTACTGGCCACGCGGTGTATTCCATCATGCCTATCATCGGTGATGTGGCATTGAAGAACGGGATTCGTCCTGAGCGTCCAATGGCAGCGGCTTCTGTTGCATCTCAACTTGCCATTACTGCATCGCCAATCTCAGCAGCAGTGGTGTACTACCTCGCGCAGCTTTCAGATATTCAACATTCCATAACTCTGCTTTCTATTTTGATGGTGACGGTTCCTGCAACGCTGTTCGGCACACTTTTGCTTTCTCTGTACAGCTTGAAACGCGGTAAAGAACTGAACGACGATCCTGATTATCAAGAGCGCTTGAAAGATCCTGAGTGGAAAAAGCGTATTGAAAACACGACGGCGACATCTTTGGATGAAGTGCTTCCAAGCTCAGCGCGTAATGCAGTATTGATTTTCCTATTGTCGATTGTGGTGATTGTTATTGTGGCGATGGTGCCAGAAATCAGAACCATCGTAGACGGTGACAAGCCAATCAAGATGTCGGTCATCATCCAAATGATGATGCTCTGTTTCGGCGGTATCATCTTGTTGGCGACGAAAACTGACCCGCGAGATGTGCCAAACGGCGTGGTATTCAAATCGGGTATGGTGGCAGCGATCGCTATCTTCGGTATCGCATGGATGTCGGATACTTACTTCCAATACGCAATGCCTCAATTTAAGTCGGGCATCGTGGAAATGGTGACTAACTACCCATGGACGTTCGCACTAGCGCTATTCATTGTATCGGTTGTGGTGAACTCTCAAGCAGCAACTGCACGTATGATGCTACCTGTTGGCCTTGGCTTAGGGCTAGACCCAGCACTGCTTATCGGTTTGATGCCAGCGGTGTACGGCTACTTCTTTATCCCGAACTACCCATCAGATATCGCTACGGTTAACTTCGATGTCTCTGGCACAACCAAGATTGGTAAGTGGTACTTCAACCACTCATTCATGTCGGTGGGTTTAATCGGTGTAGTAGGCGCATGTTGTTTAGGCTACGCACTGGCTCAGATTTTTATCGCTTAATTAAACTAGCGATAACGAGATAAGAAACGAAAAACAGCGCCTATTGAGGCGCTGTTTTTGTTTAATCTGTCTTGGGCATTAGCTTTGATACGAGCTCTAAACCAATATTAATGTGGCTCAAAAGCCAAAGACTGAATCGCTTCTTCAATGGTCAGGAAGTGGATCTTCATCAGACACACTTCTGCCTTCTGGAACTCGTGATTTCGAATAAGTTTAGTAACGCTTTCAACCGAATATTGGTTTGCTCGTTTCGCTAGAGACAGTTGATTTGAGTTTGATTGAATCGAGTAGCTATCGCCTTCAGAATCAATGAGATAATCATATTCGCCTAAGATTATGTCTGAGCATTCTGCCTGAAAATCGTTCTCGGATGCGACGTAAATAAGCTCATCATCACCGTCGAGTTTTACCAAAGATGGCCAACTGATCATTACTGCCTCTAAATCATGGATGTTGAAGTTTGAGCCTCGACTATAAACAGTTTTGAACTTTGGATCATCCATTGTCTTAGCTGCTCAAACGCTACTTACTCAAAGATCGCCCTAATGGTGCGAAGTAACCTTGCAGGGCTTGGAATATCTCTCCTCGATGCGCCATATCTGGATACACGGGGTACATGTCAGGCTTGGTTGTGCCATCGACCAGATAAGCGTTCTTGATATCGGAACAGGATTCAATCACGGACTCAAAAGCACGCGCCATCATCTCTGTGGGTAATGAGAAGTAACGGGCAGACATCGCCTTGTCGGCAATAACACTACGAGCCACGTAATCGTGTTTGTCCAAGTTATTGTCGCTAAGCAATGTGGCGTCAAACAGAGACATCAAACTCTCGTTTAATGGATGAGGTCGTACTTTTCTATCGTGTAGCCAACAGTCGCTGGCGAACAATATTTGCTTACGAGGGCCAGAGGTATCGCCGATTTCAAACGCTTTCTCAGCGATATAGTGGTCAAACGCATGCCAAAACTCGTGCGCGAGCGCGCCAGCTCCGGCATTCTTAGCGAGGGCTAATTCTCTCTGGTTCGGTGCGTAGTGTGCTTGTACACCTTTTCTGCCACCACTGCCAAACGCTAAGCCTAATGTGCCGCGAAGGCCAATTGCCTCTGGTGGCAAAGCCAAGATGTACGCCAAGTCGGCTAGCGAGTCGAATATCAGATTCGCGGCCAGCTCTTTTTCTTCTTTCGTCACCCAGGCACCCACGCGAATGCTACCCATACCGAAGGTCTGTTTGATGTCCATGAATGACACCTGATCGCCATGTCGGTAGTCTGGGCCTTCGCGCGTTTTGTATTTAAAGTGAGTTAACTTCAAAAGGGTCCTTGGAAACAGACTTAAGAATGAATGGGGTGCTCAGCGAGATGCACTTGTGTGAGGTGCATCTTTTGGAGTTAAAGGACGTTAGCACTTTTGATAGCAAATTGCCGAACAAAATTAGTTTAGATTGAGTTCGAACGCTTCCCATGAGGTAGGGTTACCTTCACGAGTGAGTGGAAAGAGTGGCTCTTGTGGTTTTGCATAGCTTAATCGGTGCAGTCTTTGAGTTACGTGGTAGCTATCAAGCCCCGATACCGTGACTAAATCCAATGCTTCTAAATCTAGGTAGCCATCCGGCATCACGGCGCGTTTGGGGGCATGAATTGTTACAACCTCACCGATCAACATTCGTGTTTGATTGCTTTCGATTGTGATCTGTTCTTTGAACGCTAATCCTATCTTTAAACTGCTCTCCAAGACGAAGGGAGCAGGGAATTTGTCGTCATAATAAGCCGTTAAACCAACGGCGTTGAACTCTGAGACTGGTTTAGGGTAGCGAGCCGAGGTTTGATGGGCCTTTTTAACAAAGTCAGCACCAATGCTATTAACGGTGAAGTACTTAGTTTCTAGAATGTTTTCTAGCGTATGACGGCGGCTTTTGTCGGGGCGAACAATAAAACCAAGCAGCGCAGGATCAGACCCTAGATGAATGACAGAGCTCACTATCGCAAGGTTTTCAAACCCCTGTTTATCACAAGTACCAATTAGGTTGGCGCTTTTAAATCCGGATAGGGAATTAACTAAGCGAATTCGGTGGCGCTGATCCATTGTTTGGATATCTTGTTTAGAAAGGGTCATGTCCTTCATATCTTCTTTTCTTCTCATTTATTGTTATCTTCGAACGTGCTTACTAACGGGTCTATATGTACGAAGAATCACCTTTTATCGATCAAAGAGTCTGTCGCTACTTGCTTGGATGTTTGAGAAAGAGCTTGGGTGTTTTAAAGAGGAAGAGGACTTAGGAGGCTTTATTACTGGTCCTTGTTGGCGAATAATGAATCAGCAGTAGTGTAAAGATACTAAGTCGCTAAATTTGTTATTGCAGCGGTTTGCTAATGAGCGATACCATATAGGGCTGTTTCTTTGGTAAAGATGTAATTATGTCGGATGAAAAACTCGCACTAGAATGGATGCGCCAACAAGCTCATAAAGTTGACCCATATGTTATCAATCCGTCGTTTGATGAATGTGTTGAGCTACTTGACCCTGCCTTCAAGAAGGGCAAGAGTGTTGCTCAGCTAAAATATCTGCTATCAGAAGCGGATCGTAGAGCAGGTGCTGCCGAGCGTAAACATGCAGCCTTAAAGTATGCCAAAGAAAAAAGCCCAAATGCTGGTCAGATTCTGCGTCTGCAAAGCAAGCTTCAACAAGTCCAGTTGGCATTGAAATTAGCGACTGGCGACAACAACATGACCATCTCTCAGTTCTGTTCTGAGTATGACGTGACCAAGCGTGACGGCAATACGGCATGGAATGAAAAGCTGGTTGAACAAGGGAAGAGAAAGTAGCCATTAAAAAGCCTGAAAATTGATTTCAGGCTTGGTTGTTAATCCGCTTATTCAGATCCAATACTAGCGCTAAGGTCGAATGTTATTGAAACTGACCTTTTGTGTCCCATCGTCTAGGTTCTCAAACTTAACTGCATCCCCTTGATAGTAATACGGTTCCATTGGCATCTCGCTGTTGGCTGGTCTCGCGTAATGAAGGACTGCAGGTTTACCTTCGACCTGCCTGGCATATAAATAACCAATCAACGCATGTTCAAATTGGTGATACCCATTACCCCAATGGAAAGCCTTGGTGCGTTTGAGCTCAAGCCCTACGCCACCGTATTTGTGGTCGACCCATACATCATGAAAGGTGGGTAGGGTGTATTGCAGTACGTCTTTCATTGAGCCATCGATAAGCGAAACCGTCATTGCGGCTTGATCGAGCTCTGCCCACTCCCATGATGAAGCCCAATTTGTGGTTGGTCTGCTTTGCCATCCAGTTATTTCTTGTCCTTTCCACGCTTTCTGAAGTTCTTCGCCATAATATTGGGATACGTTCACGAACTCTTTTTGGTATTGAGCTTGTTCTAAGGTGTGCTTCATCCCTTTGATGCCAAACTGCGACCATTCAGAATTCTTCAATGTTTGGCCTGTCAGGTAAGTCATCCAATACGCTTTGATGGTGTGTCCAAAATCATTGTGATTAGCATTCGGTATCATTGCTGCTTTGTCTTGAATAGCCCCATAGAAGCGTTGTTCATCTTCAGAATGGTATTGGTCAATCATGGTTTGCGTGAGCCAGTTTAAGTCATCAAGCCATTTTGATTTGATGGGCTCATTCAGTAGAGGAGCGACTAACAGCATGTAACCGTTAATCTGATCAAGTTGCGCGACCAATTCACGTTGTGTGGCTTTGCCATCTTCACCATCCGCAAGTACCCAAGCAAGACCGCTGTTGTCGCTAAGTCGATACTTATCAAAGATAAAAGCTTGTTGTGCGATGAGTGCTTCTTCCACCTTTTTGTCTTGAGTCAGGTAGTAATACATGGCGAGGCCAACTAGTGCATACGCTTGATCTTGAGAGGTTCGTTGCTGCCAATCCTGGCCTGCTTTCCCCTCTTTTATGTAGCCGATAAAACCACCATGTTGCTTATCTTCTAGCTGTTCAATGAGGTAGTACGCTCCTTGCTTGGCAAGCGCTAATGCCTGTTTATCGCCAGTAAGATGGTAGAGCACGCCATAGGCATAGGTTTGACGTGATTTCATACGCGTAAACTCTTTGCCGAAGTGTGGAGTGATCCAGCCTTTGTTCAGTTCAGGGCACACATCAGAAACATCGAGCAAGGTACCGTCATCACAGCGGAAAGTAGGGAAGTTGCCTATCGGGTCTCCTTGAGCGCTAGGCATCAACCAGTAAGGTGCAAGCCCTTCAGAAGCATGGTTGAGCCAGTCTTCTCCGGAAGGAAGAGGGGCGTTGGCAGATACGGCGAAGCTAGTAACACTGAGTAATGCGATCGTTGCTCGTAACATGATGTTTATCTTAGCTATTTTAATTTATTTGAATATAAACAATCACATCTGCACATTGTGATTCGGTGATCACAATCGACCAAATGATTGCAGAGAAGAGTAAGGTTTACAGATCATTGATTCGTACCGGGATAGTCGAATTATATCTAGCATTATCCATAATTCGAATAATTAATAATGACTATAAGTCATTGGATGGGATTTGGTCTCGTTCGTATACTGGGTTCAAACAAAGGATGTTTTTTAAACAATTGAATGTTTCACCTTTACGAAGAGATATGCTCAACATGAAAAAACTTCTATTAGCTTCGCTACTCACTATAAGCACAATGCCTGTCTATTCTCAATCGTTTGATGATACCGACGACATCCTTAATCGCGCATCGCAGATTGAAAATCTTGAATACAAAATGATGGTACAGCGCGCTACTCAAACAGCAATCCATTATATGCCAGCTGTGACTCAAATTGATTTCCTAAAAGCGACTCGTCGTGACCTTGATGGTGACTTCAACGATGTGGTTTACGTCAACGAACCTTTTGGCTCAGAAAAGGGTTTTCTCACCGCGAACGATACCACGGCTTACGCATGGGCAACGATAACATCGAAGAACGGCCCTGTGGTGATTGAGGTGCCAGCAGCAACAGACAAAGTAAATTATTTTGGCTCAATCGTTAACCAATGGGAGGTTCCGATTGCTGACGTTGGCTACAAAGGCGCTGACGAAGGCAAAGGAGGGAAGTACCTATTCTTGCCACCAGGTTACGACAACAAATTAGGTACAAAGCAAGAACTTGAAAGCCAAGGCTACTTGGTGTTTGAAACGGATACGTACCTGTATGGTTTTTCTTTTAGACCGTCGTTAACCAATGGGGCGACAGATTTGGATGCGGGCAACTATGCGAAGAAAATCAAAATCTACAATCTTGTTGATGCTGAAAACCCACCAAAGACGGACTACTTAGATGCAACGGAAGTCGCATATGACAGCCTCCCTTATTACAACGAGACGTTCTTTCAAGACATTAATGATGTCATCCAAGAGAACCCGGTCAGAACGCAAGACAAAGCAATGGCGTCGTTACTAAAAGACCTTGGTATTGAAAAAGGGAAAAAATTCGACCCAACAGATGAGCAGAAAAAAGCGATACGTGAAGGTGTACTTATGGCTTATGCGCACATGCAATCGAAATTCGTAGAGCCTGATCAGACGGTGAGTGCGTTATGGAAAGATAAAAATGGCAAGCCTTTATCGCAATGGTCTTTCTGGAATTTTGGCCCTCAAGCTCAGCTTGGCTTCCCTTTTGTGGATGAAGATGAAGTCTTGGTCGATAAGCGTGCTGCATCGTATTTCTACGTAACGTATTTGCCGAAGCAACTGGGTGGTTCTACTTTCTATCTGACAGGTTTACGCGATTCTAACGGTGAGATGTTAGATGGCAAAGCGACGTACAAGCTCAATGTGCCAGCAGATACACCGGTTGAAGATTTCTGGTCTGCGATTGTTTACAACATGGAAACCAAGAACTTTGTGAAAGGTGTCGACCGAGTGGGTTTATCTTCTCGCAATGCCGACACAATGAAAAAGAACCCTGATGGCTCTTACGATCTCTACTTCGGCCCTAAGGCTCCAAAAGGGCAAGAGAGTAATTGGGTTCAGACGGGTGGTGAAGATTACTTCTTGTTGTTCAGACTTTACCGACCAACATCGAAAACCTTCTTCAAAAACTGGATGCTAGAAGATATGGAGAAAATCAGTGGCTAACCAGCAATAGAGACTCAACAGTCTCTGGAAATAAATAACCTAGTGCGCAGCCCCAGTTAAGAATACGTCGGTGCTGCCTAGGTTATGTGAATCACTTTAGACAAGAGAAACTATCATGAAAAAATCGATTATTGCGACGTTACTGATTACTTTAGGCTGTTCATCTTTCGCATTCGCTGAGCCTAAATTTAGCGCCCAAGTGCCAGAGAGTATCATTACCCCAAATAAGGTTGAGTCTGCTTATTTAGGAGAGTTGAACTATACCGATGGTGCGCCTACTGAAGAAACGCACGCTAAGGTGCAAGACTTTGTACAAGTCTCTAATGCGGTACGTGTATTTCTATCCGGTATTCCCGTTGCTTCAATACAAGGGCTGTTGTTGGGACACGAAAGTATCGGCATGAAGCCCAATCAAACCATCGCAGTTTCTGAAGATAACTTAGACGCCAATAGCTTATGGCTAACTGCGAATACCACAACGCCGTATATCACGTCAGAAATTGATGTGAAAGACGGACCGGTTATTCTGGATATTCCAACCCCAGTACTTGGTTTACTCGACAACGCCGCATTTAAATATGTCGACAGAATTGGTGTCACTCATCCAGACAATGTTGCTAAGTCAGGTAAGTATTTTATTCGCCACTCTTCATGGGAAGGAGAGGTGCCAGAAGGATACATTGAGGTTGTCAGTGAAGGGTATCAGCATTGGCTGTTGCTGCGTTTGGTGAGCTCACCAGAGAGTATGGAACAGAGCATTACAACATTAAAAAACACCACCAAACTGTATCCGTATGGCAAAGAAGATAAGACAGAGTTCATGAATATTTCTGGCGTTGATTACAACACCATTCATGCTATGGACGAGACGTTCTACGATGAGGTGAATGCACTCATTCAATACGAACCTACTGCTATTTTTGATGCTGAATGGTTGTCGTTGGCTAAAGATATTGGAATAGAAAAAGGGCAAGAGTTTGTGCCAAACAAGCGTATGCAGCAAATACTGTCGGAAGCGGCAAAAATAGCAACGGCTGAAGCGCGTTCAACCTATTTCCACCCGAAAGAAGAGATGTTCCGCTATGAGGATCGACAATGGTTTACTCCGTTGGTCTCTGGTCATGAATTTAAAGATGCAAATGGCGTGATTGACTCTGACATGCGAGCAACTTTCCACTTTATGGCGACGGGAATTACCCCTGATATGGTGACAAAAACGGTAGGCAAAGGGTCGGATTACTTATTGGCGACGCGTGATTCAAACAAAGAAGTGCTAGATGGCAGTCAGCACTACACGGTAACACTGCCGCCTAATGCGCCTGTAGAGAAGTTCTGGTCATTTATGATCTACGACAACCAGACGCGTTCGATGTTAGAAACCGACCAAAAATCTGCTGGTCTTGATGGTTTGAGTGAGGACATTAAGAAGAACAGTGATGGCTCTATCACTATTCATTTTTCGCCTAATGCACCTAAAGGAATGGAAAATAACTGGGTTCAAACGACGGAAGGTAAAGGTTTTAATATCATCTTCCGCATGTATTCGCCGACAGAAAAGTGGTTTGATAATTCGTGGAAGCCTAGTGACTTTATCAAAGTAAACAAGTGATTCTATCGAAGTAGAAGATAAGATCTGAACTAGTACAGATAAGGCTAATCAAGATTGGATACACCCTTTAAGAGGGTGTATCTTTTCGTGTTATGGTTATCTGAACTCATACAGGTTATCTCGACCTAAACAACGCGATGCCCCATATTGCTAGGAGATTTATGCAAAAGGATATTTCATATCAATTGAATCGAGTCGACTTAAATCTGCTGGTGGCTTTTGATACGTTGCTTAAGGAACGCAATGTAACGAATGCTGCAAAGGCGTTGTTTGTTTCGCAATCGGCCATGAGTCGGAGCTTAAAAAGGTTAAGAGAAACGTTCGATGATCCTCTTTTCATTCGAACATCGACAGGGCTGACACCGACATCAAGATCATTAGAACTAGGTCAAGAACTGCAACACATTCTTCCGCAACTAGGTGCGTTATTTCAGCGTAATCAATTTGATCCTCGAGAATGCAACGAGACGTTTTCGATCTCCTTGCCTACCTTTCTAGGCAGCACCATCCTTCCCAATCTAGCCTTGGAGTTATTTGATGAAGCTCCGGATGTGAATGTGATAGAAATGGCAGCCAAAAGTAACCCTTATGATTTATTAGACAAAGGGAAACTAGACTTTGCGATTCATTACTCGAGCTCACTGGACCAAAAATATCAAGCCACAAAGTTAGGCACTATTTACCCCAAACTGTTTGTTCGGAAAGACCACCCGCTGGTTGGAAAGAAATCAATGTTAGATGAGATCATGCAATATCCAGTGCTCGCGATGAATGTAGAAGAGGACCATAAGCAAGCATTCAACACTCCTTTGCAACAGATCTTATTGGAGCTAGAAAGTGATAAACGGCCAAAGCTTCGAAGTACTCAAACTCACGTCTTAATGGAGATTGCATCTCGCTCAGATGCGGTGATTTTTGGTATGAACGCTTTAAATGCATTGCCAGATTTCGATCACCGATTTGTCGATATTTATGATTTTGTCGATAGTAAACAATATCACGTAGATCTCTATTTATTACAGCATCAACGTACATTTACATCCGCTTCGCATCAGTGGATAGCGTCTCGGTTTAATGAATTATTGAAGACCATACTTTGAGAAAACGCATCCTAGTGAAACGTCTCTAACCGCTTAACAAATAATGAGTCTCGATGCTATCTCGAGACTCATTGCTATCTACTTATACTGACTCACCCGCCTCGTCTTCTTCGACTACATCGGTTTCTAAACTTGCCTCCGCGAGCCACTTTTGTATAGAAGGGCTGTTAAGTACACGCTGTTGATACTGAGATGCCTTCTCTGAAAGTTCGATGCCATAGGTTTCAACTCGCAGTGCCACGGGCGCAAACATCGCATCGGCAATCGACCACTCGCCGAACAACCATCCCTCTGGGTATTGTTCCATTTGTGCAGACCATATTGCGTCGATGCGAGCGATGTCTTTCAGTGCGCCATCACTCAGCGTGAGCTTTCTTTTGGCTCGGCAGTTCATTGGCAACTCATTTCTGATGTTGAAAAAACCAGAATGCATCTCAGCAGAAATTGCTCTTGCACGAGCGCGCTCTTTGGTTGATTTTGGCCATGCAGCACCATTTAGGTAGGCATCATTAACGTATTCGAGAATAGCCAGTGAATCCCACACAGCAACGTCACCATCGACCAGAGTCGGCACTTTTGCGGTGGGTGTAATTGAAGCCAGCGTGTCATAAAAATCTGGGGTGAATAGCTTAAGTTTGATGACTTCGGCATTCAGGTTGTAATTATCGAAGATTAGCCAAGCGCGCAGTGACCAAGTTGAGTAGTTCTGGTTTCCAATATAAAGCTGCATCGTTGCTTCCTTGCGTTTGGTGGATATGCATTTGAGCTTAGGGGATTGTATTGCGTCGCACTAACGGATAATTTTGATGACAGACATTAATAAAAACGATGGGTGGTGATTTCAATATGGATATTGATGCTTTGCGAGGTTTTCTCGCGTTCGTGGAAACAAGCAGTTTCACGCGTGCCGCGAAACAGATTAATCGCACTCAGTCGGCATTCAGTGCGCAAATGCGTAAGTTGGAAGAGGAGCTCAACGTCACCCTTTTCCAAAAAGAGGGACGTAACTTAATACTCACTGAAGCTGGCTTAGCGCTGCGCTCTCATGCGGAGCAGTTGGTCGCACTCCACAATACCGCGCTTAAACAAGTGAAGCGTTATGAAGACAAACAGCCTCTGAGGTTGGGATGCCCTGAAGACTACAACGACATCATTCTTCCAAAAGTCATTTGCCTGTTACAGCAAGCAGAACCCACCTGTTCTATTCAAATATATAGCCTGCCGAGCATTACGCTGAGAGAGTGGCTTGATGACGGCAGGCTCGATGCCGCGATTGTCACTCGAGCGCCCGACAGCGAAGAGGGTTATTGGCTTACGCATGATGTGGGTGTTTGGATAAGCAGCCTTGACTATGCGTTTGATAGCTCCAAACCTGTTCCATTAGCCTTGTTTCAAACAGACTGTAAGTATCACGCAGCAGCAGTGAATGGTTTAGCTAAGCAAGGTACGCCTTATCAGCTGTTAGCATGCAGCAATACCGCTTCAGCGCAGCGGGCAATCGTAAAAGCAGGGTTAGCGATTGGTGCGATGGGTAAACTCAGTGTGACCCCGGATCTGAAAATTCTCGACGACATGCCACCGTTGCCTTCGGTCGATATTGTGTTGATCTTAGCGAGTAAACATCATCCGGTGTTAGATAAAGAGGTTCTCAATCAACTTGTTGAGCTGGATTCTGAGTAGCTTAGGTTCGTCTTCCTACTAAAGAATTCCCAAGCTTTTATGTTTGAATCGCTCTAGCTTTTCGAAAAGAAGATCTCTGGCTTGTGAGTTGGGCCGTAGTTACCTTCTAACTGGGTAAGCTCCAAACCTTGTTTGCCAATCAAAGAACCGACTAATTGGCGGTTAAATGGGTAGCTGTCAGGGTTGTTAATGTACTCTTCAACATCAACCCATTTAGCCTCTGCAATTTCATCGGTGTCTTGAATCGCAATCTCTTGGGTTTGAGCGATAAGGTGACAAACAAAGTAGAGGTTCGATTTACCGAATTGATATGGGTGCCTTGTCGCCATACCAACCACAGACACGAACGTGGCTTCGATGCCTGTCTCTTCTAATGTTTCTCGAACTACCGATTCTTCAATGCCTTCACCAAGTTCAATGTGGCCGCCAGGTAATTTGTAGCCTGTCATGCCATGCTCTTTGATCATCAGCACTTGGTTGTGTTCATTGGTGATCAACGCGCCTGCGCCCAAGGTGTGCGTAGGGATGAAAGGCACAAACTCCACAATCTCGGATTTATGAATCAGCGTAATTTCGTCTTCTAAACAGTTGTGAAACACAAAGCCAAGTTCGGTCGCTACCGGAATAAAGTGCGAGAGTGAAATAGGCAAACTAATCCAAATAATGCCTTTGTTATTCTGCTTTGAAAATTCGGTGATCTCGCTAAGTTCGGCGTTGAATGAATCAGCATCTTGAGGCGCGGTTGCCGGGTCAATGATGATGCCGTTAAATTTGTCGAGCGTAAATTCCACGGGTGATCCTTTATTGTTTTTGATTTATTGGGCGTCGAGCATAGCCTGAGCTTATAACATCTAAAGGGCTTATAACACCTGCATAGCTTGTAGCATTTTTAAGAGCCAATGCAGTCGCGGGTGAAAGTGGAAAAGAGGAGAGTGTAAAGCGGGCGGCTTGAAACAAAAATTGCGCAAAAAAACTGCGCTTGGAAGCCAAAGCGCAGTTTTAAAATAGGGTTTATTGGGATTCGACTCTAACGAATATAGTTTGCATTAATACTCACGTACCAGTGCTGAAGCTTGCCGTCAGATTTATTGATCCATAAATCGTTAGTGTAGCTCTCGATCTTGCCGTTAACCGTTAGGTTGAATGTGTTCTCATCGAATTCACCAAGCTTCACGAACTGGTCGGTCGTAATTAAAAACGGGTCCATATCATCTACGCCAACCACATCTGAAATCACATAGTAGTGATAAGTGAGCGGCTTGCTCGCATCATTTGGGTTGCTGCGATACGCCACAAGCTTGAACGGTTCCGTTAATGGGACATCAAGCGTTTGCTTGTCCATGGTCGCTGGAATCGGGATAAACAGCCAAGCGGTAAACAGACCGCTCAGTAAAACCATCAGGAAGAAAAGAGTCTTAATTGCTTTCATAGCAACCTTCAAAATATGGGGGATGTTAATGGGGCTATGGTAACTAGGGAGAGTAAAGATGCAAGCTCTGTTATTACCCTATCTTATCTCAGTTTAATCTAGCGCAAAGAAAGCGGTTCGGTTAACTCGAACTGGAAACACGAGTGCTTAAGTATAGATGATGTCTTTAAGAAGATTCGTTATTTGAACCAATCCGTGGTTTTAACCAGTCTCTCGAAACTGGATGAGTAACTGTCACGAAATGACCTATTGAGAGTAAATTGAATGCGATAAGAATGACGCATGAATATTTTTTGAGCGTTTTCTTATGCATTTAAATCCAAGGTTAAGCGGTGACTACCATTCTTATGTCGATCATTCATTTCGCATCGATTGTTCACTCGGATCCAATCCATTTGGCGCACCAGAAATCCCTGAACATGTGGTTAAAGAGATAATTCACGGTATTGATAAGTACTATTGTCACAGGGAGCTTTCAGAGCTGACTTATTTAACTCGTCAGTTTATTGGGATTGAAGATTGTCGTATTACCTATACAACGGGCTCTCTTGGAGCACTAGAACTTATCTTCAACAAACTTATCAATCCCATCAATCGCACCATGATAGGTATTGGTCCTCAGTTTGTTGAAGCAATATCAGAGTTCAATTTGGTTGGCGGAGAATATCAGTCCATCAACATGTTTGATTATCAAACCGAGTCTGATCTGTTTGGAGTGCTGGACTCAAAAGTCAGCAGCCAAAGGCCAGCGTTGGTTTATATCGATAATCCCAACAACCCAACGGGTCGAATTTATGATAGAGAGCAGCTTGTTGAGATCGCGAGAGTATGTGAGCGTTCTGGCTCTATTTTGATTGTTGACGAGGCCTATGGTGAGTACCTGAGTGCAGAACAGTCGATGCTCGATCAAACCTTGGTCCTGGACAACTTAATTGTTTTACGAACCTTTTCTAAGGGTTTAGGCCTAGCTGGGATTCGATTAGGTTACTTGGCTAGCAGTGAAAAACTGACTTCAGCGATAGAAGCCGCGGTGAGCGTGTTTACGCCAACTTATCCTTCGATAAAAATCGCATCGGCGACCCTACCCAATGCGAAACACTTCCTAGAAACCAACCGCAGCAAAACCGAGTATTTTAAACAGCAAATGATCGGCTTGTTGTCTCAGCACAATATTGATGTGCAGAGTACATCAATATCAACGCCTATTATGTTGTTGAAGAAAAAGGGAACCAACCTTTCGAAGCTATTTGAGAAGATCGGTATTAAGACATGTTCCGGTGTCGATTTTGCCATTACGTGTGACGCGATGACCGAAGAGTATGTTCGATTGCGGATTGTTGGAAATGATGTGGATTTAGAAGAGTTAAAGCAGCGGATTCAGCAGCTATAAATCAAGAGCTATAAATCAGCAGTTATGAAACCCGTAGGCATAAAAAAGCCCACACCTTACGGTGGTAAGGTGTGGGCTAAATAACGGTGATTACTTGTTTAGGTAAGCAGCATGGAACTCAATATGCTCGTCAATAAAGCTAGAGATGAAGTAGTAGCTGTGGTCATAACCTGGCTGCATACGTAGCTCTAAATCGGCATTGGTTACCTTAGCGGCTTCGACTAATTGTTCAGGTTTTAACTGCTCAATTAGGAAGTTATCGGCTTCGCCTTGGTCTATCAACATTGGCAGTTTAGTGCCTTGGCTTTTTAGAAGCTCAGAAGCGTCGTATTGTTTCCATTCTTCAATATCTAAGCCTAGGTATTGGTTGAAGGCTTTTTGTCCCCAAGGGCATTGCATTGGGTTCGTGATTGGGCTGAATGCCGAGATAGAACGGTAGTTATCTTCGTTCTTGATGCCAATTGTTAAGGCTCCGTGCCCGCCCATGCTGTGACCCGAAATTGATTTTACAGATGTGACAGGGAAGAAAGATTCAATCAGCGCTGGGAGCTCTGTTACCACGTAATCGTACATGTGGTAATGGCTGTCCCATGGTGCTTGAGTGGCATTTACGTAGAAGCCTGCGCCTTGGCCTAAATCGTAGTTTTCATCGTCGGCAACACCTTCGCCACGCGGGCTCGTGTCTGGGGCAACAATGGCAATGCCTTGCTCAGCCGCGGCTTTGAATGCGCCGGCTTTTTGCATGAAGTTTTCATCGGTACAGGTTAAGCCTGATAACCAATACAAAACAGGAACTGGGTTTTCTTTGCTTGCGTTAGGTGGCAAGAAAATCGCAAAACGCATGTTGCAGTCAAGCGTTGCAGAAAAGTGGGTGTATTGTTTGTGCCAACCACCAGCAACCTTTGCTTGGCTAATGTTTTCGATTGTCATCTATTGTGCTCCGTTAGGTTGATGGTTTCGGAATTAATGTATTTGATTTTCTATAGCTTGAGCTAGAGGTTTCACCACCCACCGGGCAGGAGGTGGTGAAGACAGTTTCGCTCTGATTTTTAACTCAGAACTGTGGTCTCGACACCTAGGTGCCGAGACCAAGGAGAACTATCTGTCCATGTGTAGAACAGTACGGATAGATTCACCTTTGTGCATTAGGTCGAATGCGTCGTTTACTTCGTCAAGGCTCATTGTGTGAGTAATGAACTCTTGAAGACCAAACTCACCCGCCATGTAACGGTTTACGATTTCTGGAAGCTCAGAGCGGCCTTTAACACCACCGAAAGCTGAACCACGCCATACACGACCAGTTACTAGTTGGAATGGACGAGTTGCGATCTCTTGACCTGCACCTGCAACACCAATGATTACAGATTCGCCCCAACCTTTGTGACAACACTCAAGAGCTTGACGCATCACGTTTACGTTACCGATACACTCGAAAGAGTACTCAACACCACCGTCTGTCATCTCAACGATAACGTCTTGGATTGGCTTGTCGAATTTCATTGGGTTGATGCAGTCTGTCGCACCAAGCTGTTTCGCTAGCTCGAATTTGCTCTCGTTGATATCAACACCGATGATGCGGTTAGCACCAGCCATGCGAGCACCAATGATTGCAGAAAGACCGATACCACCTAGGCCGAATACAGCAACGTTGTCGCCTTTTTCAACTTTAGCTGTGTTCAGTACAGCGCCCATACCTGTAGTTACACCACAACCTAGAAGACAAACTTCTTCAAGTGGTGCTTCTTTGCTTACTTTCGCTAGTGAGATTTCTGGAAGTACTGTGTACTCAGAGAAAGTAGAACAACCCATGTAGTGGAAGATTGTCTCACCATTGATAGAGAAGCGGCTTGTACCGTCTGGCATTAGGCCCTTACCTTGCGTTTCACGAACCGCTTGGCAAAGGTTAGTTTTACCAGATTTACAGAACTTACATTCGCCACACTCAGCTGTGTAAAGTGGGATAACGTGGTCGCCAACTTCAACACTTGTAACGCCTTCGCCGATCATCTCAACGATACCGCCACCTTCGTGACCAAGAATAGAAGGGAAGATACCTTCGGGATCGTCACCTGACAGTGTGAATGCGTCAGTGTGACAAACACCAGTCGCTACGATACGAACAAGAACTTCACCTGCTTTTGGCAGTTCAACGTCTACAGTTTCACGTTTTAGAGGTTCACCCGCTTTCCAAGCGACCATTGCTTTAGATTGGATATGAGTTTGACCAGGTTTGATTTCGATAGTCATTGGATGCTTCCTATTTATGTCATTACAGCGGACTTTTTGATTCTCAATATGCTCAACGTATTAAGCGTAGTTGAGCAAGTTTGTTTCCGCTCTCTCGTTTTGTTGGAGCTACTATAGGCGTGGTTACAGGTTTTGATAATCCCATTAAATAGAAAATGATTATTACGTATTTGTAATAGTTGACCTTGAGGTTTCGTCTCGTTTAGTGGTTGTCAGTCTTGATGCCAACAAGCCACTTTTTAGGAAGGAGTGACATTCTTGAACCGCTTGGATGCATTGCTACCATTGATGCTAGCCCACTCGATGTGTGATGGTTTGTATACTTATATGTAATTTGTACAATCAAGTCATTGATGCTGTTAATGTGGATTAACTAATTGAATTTTAAGGATTGAAGCAATGTCGCATAAGCGTTCGTCGTGCGACGTTTTGTAAGATATCAGAAACAATAGTGTCATTTTTCTCACCTAATCTCCTCGCCAAATTTTGAGTTCTAACTTTTGGAAAGAGAAAATGAAAAAGAGTACATTGACCGTACTGTCAGGCTTGATAGCCGCCACGCTGGTTGGTTGCAATTCGAATTCGCCAAGTGATAGTTCACCTGGTGATGACAACGGTAATCTAGAGAGCGCAGTACAAGTCGCATTCATGCCAGATATCCACTTCCATGATGTTTACGGTAAATTTGAAGACGGTTCGTTCGCAGGACTCTACAACTCGGATAGTCGTGAGTATGCGACAATTCGAACGATGGAATCTCAAATGAACTCTACCCGTCTTTTCAATGAAAACTACTTTGCGATGATAGCGGCACTTGATGATGTGGTTGCGCGTGGTGTGAAGTATGTGGCCTTGCCGGGTGACTTTAGTGATGACGGGCAGCCAGTCCATATGCGTGGTTTGGTTAGTATTTTTGACCATTACCGTGATACACACGGCCTTGAATTTTTCGCAGCACCTGGTAACCACGACCCAGTGCGTCCATTTACAATTCCCGCAGGTAAATCTGATTACCTAGGAGAAGGTGGTAAAGAGCAACGCATCTTCAGCCTTGGTAAAGAAGAGTGTGTTGGTTATGACGATGAATGGACAACTATTCCAGGCCAAGGTGACAGCCTAGACACGATTTGTACTGAAGAAGTACGCGAGTGGGGCTATGAAGAGATCATGAGTATCCTTGGTACTCACGGCTTCTACCCTCAACAAGATTACCTCTACTTTGAAACCCCTTACAGCACCGACCAAGCTCGAACTAATTACAGCTATGATTTAGCGAAAGAAGAAGCGGCCTTTGATAAACGCATGTATGAGATCTGTTACGAAGGCACAGGTGGCAGTTACAAAGAAAATGGTTACACAAGCTGTTCTGAAGTGCCGGATACCAGTTACTTAGTAGAGCCAGTGAAAGGACTTTGGTTGTTGGCGATTGACGCGAACGTTTATCGCCCGAAAGAAAACTCGTCTGATAATTCTGTCGATGGTGGCACGTTTGACGGTTCAAGCAACGCTGGTTACAACATGATGCTGACTCACAAAGAGCATGTGATCGATTGGATCTCTGATGTGGTAAAGGCGGCGAAAGAGCAGAACAAGACGCTGGTTTCCTTCTCGCACTTCCCGATGACCGATTTCTATAACGGCGCTTCTGAAGAGATTGAAGACTTGTTTGGTGAAGGTAGCCACCAACTTGCACGTGAGCCTGACGACAATACCAGCCGCGCATTGGCAGCGACTGGCTTAAATATCCACGTTGGCGGTCACATGCACTTTAACGATACAGGTAAGAAGAGCTTCAATATTGATGGCGTTCAGCACACCCTTTTTAATATCCAAGCACCATCGCTAGCGGGGTATGTTCCTGCATATAAGCTCTTAAATATTCGCCCAGATAATCAGATCGAAGTTGAGACAGTAATTATCGACCAAGTGGCACGTTACAACGAGTTATTCAGTCACTATGAAGAAGAGCATGAGTACCTTACTCAAGCTGCAGCCGGAGACCCAGAAGCACAAGCGAAAATCTGGAACAAAGACATTTTGGATTCAGAAAACTACTACGAACTGACTGATTGGCACATCCGTGAACTAACGCGTCTGCGTTTCCTTCCGGGTGACTGGCCGCTAGAGATGCGCGCTATGATCATGGAAATGAACGGTGAAGAGATGATGATCATGTCTCAGCTAAAAACCAACTTCACGGTTTGTCAGCTAGCGAATGAACTCGGCTACGACGTAGGGACTTGCGTTGAAAATGGTGTGGATGATTACGAACAGTTTCAACGAGATTGGGAGACAGCTAAGGTTGTTGCTCAAAAGCTGGCTTCTTTAGAAGGACTAGAATTAGCTGATTTTGCAGAGTGGAGCGGTGAGCTACTAGCGACAGATTTCTACCGACTACGTAATGCAGACGAACTGGCATTCCGTGATATCGGTGAAACACAACTTCGCCAATACGAGTTGCTAAGCCGAGAGCTTTCAGAATTTGATGGTACGGTGGATTCTGAACTGGGTGACCTTGGCCAATATACCGTGGGAGAGGTATTCCGCTCTCGTTTTGGTAGCTTGTTTGTCATTCTTGAAAAATTCGCAACAGGCCAAGCGAGTGACCACTTCTTGATTGATATCGACCAGCAAACACTGACCGATCTGAAAGGTGAAGTGAAGCGCGATATTCTTAGAGGCTCTACGACAGTAAACTAAACGTTGCAGCTTTGCTTTTTTAAAGACTAAGTGTCTTGATTTCTCGATTAAAAAAGAGCCTGTTAGCCATGAGTTAGCGGGTTCTTTTGTTTTTAAATGAATGAGTGGGTCGGGACTTATTCATTGGTTTTCTGGTTAAGCTCTCTTAGGGTATGTCATAATAATTACTTACTGAAAAACACATGAATTAGACATAAAACTACAATATTCTAGCCGCCGAATTTAATGTTGTGGACCTAAACATGCTTTTATCTCTCCCACCGCCAGTGATGCTGTCACTCGCCATCGTGCTTGAAGTTGTCGCGACTTCTCTATTGCCTAAAACGCAACAGTTTACTTATTTACCGGCTACTGCCGCAGTATTGGCTAGCTACGGCTGTGCCTTTTATCTGTTGTCTTTAACAGTGCAAACCATGTCTTTGGGTGTGGCGTATGCGATTTGGTGTGGGGCGGGGATCGTGCTGGTCGCAGCTCTGTCTTGGCTGGTCTACGGACAAAAACTCGATATCTTCGCGATCATTGGCATCGCTTTGATTTTGGCTGGTGTGGTGATTATCAACCTATTTTCGAACTCGGTGAGTCACTGAGTTCTCATTTGTCTTTTTCCTCTTTTCTTGTTAGCGACTTTAATCATATATACTCTGTTAATTCATATTTCCATGTAACATGAAGGTGACATTGCATGTATGCAACGCCACCTTTAAAGTATTGAGTTATAAGAAAAAAGATTTGCCCAAAAGTACTTATTACTTATTACTTATTATTTAGACACGACCGTCCATTTCATTAGAACTGGCTCTGCTTCCTCACACTGAATCAGTTCAAGTGGACGTTTCACCCATGGGCCCGCTTCTTGAGTTTCTGACGTCACTGCTAAACAGTAACTAGAGTCCGCTTTTAATCGAATGGTTTGATCATTTTCGCTGTAAACAAAACCTTGGTTTTTTGCGTCGCTACACTCTAGTAGCGCGAGTTCGCTTTTTCCTTTCGCAAGAAGCCCTTGCATACACAGCCCTTCAAATGCATAAGATTGAATCTTATTTGTTTCGCTGTCGTATTCAAATCTCACATCATGACCAGAATAGTTACGAGGAGAACCTTCAGGCGCTTTGGGTTTACAAGTGTGAGTTTGCATTAATTCTGATTGACCAGGTCCGTAGGTATCAATACAAAAACCATAACCGTTTGGCTCATCTAAATTATCGCTTAAGACAATGTATGGAGGTTCTGTCGGCACATTCGGCTCTGCTGCAAAGAGGAATGAAGGAGCAATAATTAAGCTAGATGTTACAATGAATTTGGTCATACTTTTTAGGTTCATATTAATTTCATCCTTTAATGAAGGTAGGTGTTGTGACTAAAATGGCTTACTGGTTAAAATTTTCGGTGAACTCTACAATTCTAGCGGCATTGACACCTTTGTCACTGCGACCGATTCGAGACACACTACGAATATCGATACGGCTTTTGTTGTTTATTGGGGTAACTTTAACGACTACATCGTCCATAAAACCAAAGAAAGTTGTTTGAGCCGTTGCTTCAAAGTGTAATGTCTCTGGATTTCCTGCAACCACTTCCCATCCATTATTTTTCGCTATATTCAGTGCTTTTGTGTACGCATCTGCAGAAGAAAGATTCGACTGAATAGGTTTAATGTATGGGTACAATTTTTTCTGTATTGCAGCGACCTCCTCTCCTGAATAAATCAGAGAGTTTTTGGCACCTGCACGCGTATCGTCTAGCACAAAAAATTCAGGTGGGTTTATAGTGTCGGTAGTAATGTCATGAATTGCAGGCCCACGCTTCACCGGTTGAATCATGCCATTGATCATTGGAGCGATGAGGCCCAACCCTATGAATACAGCAACCAGAGACTTGAGCGCACCAGTGCGATTACGAGTAATCCATTGGTAGATGAGCCCGAGTGTACTTAAAGCGAGTAAAGAGAGGCCTATAGGGTTGAGGTAGTTTCGAATGTAGCCAAAGCCAACAATAGGGTCCCATAAGCCCATACGAGCCCCAAATATCATCACCGCAACCACTAGCAATGCGGTAAAAGCGATGACTAGTAACAATGTTCCTATACGAGATGTACGGTTGTTCGTCATTTTCTATCCTTTGAAAGTTTTCAGCGAGTAATGATGAGCCATTCCTAGGCTCACCATTCCTTCATTTTGTTAGTACTTCGTTTTGCGATTACTCAGTTTGGTTGTTCGTCGTTGTTTGCTATTTCTGCTTTGTCATCTGACTTGAACAGTTTGCAGATCAACACAAAAAATAGCGGAGCGAAGTAAATCACTAACAACGTCGCTCCCATCATGCCGCCTAAAACCGACGTACCAATCGCATTACGTGCATTAGCACCTGCACCCGTACTCAGCACTAAAGGTAATACACCGAGCCCAAACGCCAGTGATGTCATGATAATCGGGCGTAAACGCATCTCACACGCTTGTACCGTTGCATCAATAATGTTGACGCCTTTTTCATAAAGCTCTTTGGCGAACTCAACAATCAAAATGGCGTTCTTGGCGGTTAAACCTATGGTAGTTAGCACGCCTACTTGGAAGTAAACATCGTTCTCTAGCCCTCGCAACATGATTGCAGCCAGTGCGCCGAGTATCCCTAATGGAACCACCAGAATAATCGCAATTGGAATACTCCAGCTTTCATACAAAGCGGCTAAGCAGAGGAAGACCATCAAGATAGAGATCGCATACAAAATTGGCGCTTGGTTGCCAGCTTCAATCTCTTGATAGGACATTCCCGTCCAGCTCACCTGTACATCGTTTGAAATCTCTGCGGCCAATCTATCGATTTCAGCCATTGCTTCGCCAGTACTGTAGCCAGAGGCGGCTTCACCGACGATTTCCACTGCAGGATTACCGTTATAACGTTGTAATTGTGGAGAGCCTTGGCCCCAGTGATAAGTGCTGAAAGCTGAGATAGGCACCATCTCACCGTTGTTGTTACGCACAAACCATAAGTTCAGGTCTTCTGGTGTCATGCGATATTCTGCATCAGCTTGAATGTAAACCTTCTTTGAGCGGCCACGGTCGATAAAGTCATTCACGTATGACGATGCCCAAGCAATCGACAGTGATTGGTTGATGTCATCGATTTCTAAACCGAGCACTTTGGCTTTCTCATAGTCGACATCAAGGAACAGTTGCGCAGTATCCTCTAGGCCATTTGGACGTGTACTTTGCAATAATGGACTTTGTGCCGCTGCACCAAGTAGTTGGTTTCTTATTTCAATCAGCTTGTCATGACCGACTGCACCGACGTCTTCTAGGTAGAAGTTAAAGCCAGTTGAAGTACCAAGCTCTCGGATCGCTGGGCTACTAAAAGCAAAGATCTGTGCATGTTTGTAGTTTGAAAACTCGCCCATAACACGGCCGATAATGGAATCCACATCAGTTCCTGGTTCAGTCCTTTCTGACCAATCCTTCATGCCGATGAACGCCATCGCTGCGTTTTGTCCAGAGCCTGAAAAGTTGAATCCAGACACGGTAAACACGTGGTCGACAGTGTGTGACTCGTTCTCTTCAAAATAATCTTTGATATCCAACATCACTTCTTGTGTCTTTTGTAATGTGGTCCCCGTTGGTGTGGTAACCATCACCATGAAGTCACCTTGGTCTTCATTTGGTAAAAATGAACTTGGCAGCGCGTTGTATAGGTAAGCCGTGCCGGCAAAAAGCATTAGGTAAACAAAAACGAAGCGTAGTGGTCGCTGTAAAGCGTGTTTAACTGAACCTCGGTATTGGCTGGATAGCTTGTCGAACCCTCGGTTAAACAGTGCAAAAAACTTATTGCTCGACGCTTTATCGACAGGCTTTAGAAGCGTTGCACACAATACAGGAGTAAGAATCAATGCGACGACAACGGATAGCACCATTGCCGAAACAATCGTCAAAGAGAACTGTTGGTAGATAACGCCCGTTGACCCTGACATGAAGGCCATAGGAATAAATACAACCGACAACACCATCGTAATACCGATTAGGGCACTGGTAATTTGTCCCATAGATTTTTTGGTTGCTTCAAGAGGAGATAGATTCTCTTCATCCATCAACCGCTCAACGTTTTCCACGACTACGATGGCATCATCAACCAGCAAACCGATCGCTAACACCAAACCAAACATGGTGAGTGTATTGATTGAGAAACCCAGCATGGCCATGACACCAAAGGTACCAAGTAGTACGACTGGCACAGCAATGGTTGGGATTAAGGTTGCTCGTAAGTTCTGCAAAAACAGCAACATCACGATAAATACAAGCCCAACTGCTTCAAACAGCGTTTTGACCACTTCAGTGATAGAAAGGCGAATGAATAAGTTGTTATCGGTTGTTTTAACCAATACTAGTCCGTCTGGAAAACCTTTTGAAAGTTGTTCCAGTTTTGCATCAACCGCGTTTTGTGTGTCTAACGAGTTCGCGCCGGTGGCGAGGGTGATCGCAATACCTGAAGAGTCCTTACCCATGTAGGCAGGAATGGATGAAGATTCTTCACTGGCTAACTCGACACGTGCAACGTCTTTGAGCTTAATTTGAGAGCCGTCACTGTCGACTTTAATTAAGATTTCCTCAAATTCTTCAACGCTGGTTAATAGGCTTTGCGCTGTGATACTGGCATTAATTAACTGAGAATCAACGGCTGGCGTTCCGCCTAGTTGTCCAACGGTAACTTGGCTGTTTTGAACCGATACTGCATTAGAAACGTCAACAGGTGTGAGACTGTAGCTGTTCAATTTTGCAGGATCTAACCAGATGCGCATCGCATAAGATGGACCGAAAATAGTCACTTCACCTACGCCGTTCACACGGCTTAAGATGTCCTTAATGTTTGAGTTTGCATAATCTTGAATATCACCCGCACTCATGCTGCCATCAGGCGAATACAGGTTGGTGACCGACATAAAACCCGACGTACTCTTGGTCACAGACGTGCCTTGGTTTTGTACTGCTGTCGGCAGGCGATTGCTCACTTGCTGTAAGCTGTTCTGCACCTGTACCTGAGCGATATCGGGGTCAGTTTCTGCACTAAACGTTAAGGTAACGCTCGCACTACCAGAAGAGTCACTTTTCGATGCCATGTAAAGGAGGTTATCTAACCCTGTCATGCCTTGCTCGATGACCTGAGTGACGCTGTCTTCAATCGTTTTCGCTGAAGCGCCAGGGTATGACGTTGAAATAGTCACTGCTGGTGGTGCAATTGTTGGGTATTGCGCGACAGGCAAAGAGACGATCGCCGCAATGCCGGAAAGCATAATGACAATGGAAATCACCCAAGCAAAAATCGGTCTGTTAATAAAAAAGTTCGATAAAGACATGGTTTACTCCTCGCTTGCCAAAGCAGGAACGGCACTGTCTGTTCTGCTATCGACAACAACCGCAACATCATTTTTCATGTTAATGATATTGGTGATCACGACTTGTTCACCGCTAGAAAGTCCCTCTTTAACAACCCAACCGTTGCCCACTTCATTACCGAGAATCACTGGTTTTTTTATGGTCTTGTTGTCTTGGTTAACGACAAAAACTGAAGGCTCACCAGACTGGCTTCTTACCACTGCAGATTGAGGAACAACAAGGTAGCCTCGTGCTTCTGGCATTGAAATATGGGCGCGTACGTACATACCGGCGAGTAAAGTATTGTCAGGGTTCGGAATGATGGCACGTAGCGTTACGGTGCCGGTTGAGTCTGAAACAAGATTATCGGCAAACTCTAAATGACCGGCTACTTCATATGCACTGCCGTCTTCTAACGTGATCGTGACTGGGATTTCTGCATTTTTGTCCGTAAACGTCGCAAACTCTTTTCTGATTTTTGTAATCGCTAACGAAGATTGCTGCATATCCACGTAAACGTTCGTGGTTTGCACAATAGTCGTTAAATAAGAAGACTGCTCAGAGGTCAACAAAGAACCTTCGGATACTAAAGAAAGACCGGCCTGACCTGAGATAGGGGCTTTTATCTTGGTGTATGAAAGTTCAATATTGGCATAATCCAATTCCGCTTGGCTGATCGCGACTTCAGCTTGGGCTTCTTTGTAAAGCGCATCTGCATCATCAAAATCTTGCTGACTGGTCAGTTTTTTCCTTAATAGTTCTTTATAACGAAGTGCCGTTTTTCGAGCGGTATCTTCGCTCGTTAATGCTTTTGCCAATTGAGCTTGTGCACTATTGACGTTGGATTGATAAGTGGTTGGGTCAATTTCATAAAGTACATCATTGGCTTCTACGTGAGAGCCCTCTTTGTATAGACGGCTTTTGAGAATCCCCGTTACTTGGGGTCTCACTTCTGCTTGCTTGAACGCGGCAATTCGCCCTGGCAACTCGGTCGTTAAACGCAGTGTTGTTGGGGTTAAGTCTAAAACGTCGACATGAATAGGACCTGGGGCTGGTCGTTGTTCCATAGCTTGTTCGCCACAGCCCAATAATAGAGAGCTAGAGAGAAGTAAGCCCAAAGGCAATCTTAACGCGCGGGGTAGAGACATAATTAAACCTTATCCTAGAAGCAGAATTGCAAACATAGAAAAAGGATAGCAGTTACATGGTTAAGGCGGGGTTAAGGCTTAGGGGTTATACGAGTCTTTTGAGGTAGTTGAAAATAACTTGATGCAGATTGCATTAATGAACTTAGAAACGCTTAGTTATACGTCTCTTTGTTGTTCGTTATTTCTCTATCACCACACATTTGCCACATAATTTAATATTATTTAACAAAACGTATTTATTATCAGCGGTTTACATAATATTGATGTCTCAAAATTCCCTCACATTTTTTCGTTATCCTAGGAGCAATGAAAAAATTGGGAAAACCTTCGCATGAAAAACATAAAACAGTTAGTGACTATCATTTTACTTGTTATCGCTATCGGTGCTGTCGCCGCTTATTTTTATATGAAGAACGATACCTCAACCGTCACTTATTCTACGGAGCCTGTTCGCATCGGTAACATCGAAGATGTGGTCCTCACTAACGGTGTGCTATATCCCTACAAAATGGTGAATGTGGGCGCGCAAGTCTCAGGCAAGTTAGAGTCGATAGCCGTGACGGTCGGTGACACACTTAAAGCCGGCGATGTCATTGCTCAGATTGATAACCTTTCACAAGAAAATGCATTGAAAGAATCCCACGCTTCACTCACTAACATTAATGCGCAATACCGAGCGAAAGAAGCGCAGATTTATCAGTCACAGCTTGCCTTTGAACGACAAAAAGCGATGTTGTTAAAAAATGCCAGCTCGCAATCCATGTACGATGCTGCAGAGGCCGAACTTCTTGTTTATGAAGCCGAACTCGACCAACTGGTTGCAGAAAAAGAGAAAGCACTGATCAGTGTCGATGATGCTCAACTGGATTTAAGCTATACAAAGATCGAATCACCGATTGATGGCACGGTTGTTTATGTCTCTGTTGAAGAGGGGCAAACCGTTAATACAAATCAATCGACACCTTCCATTGTTGAAGTCGCTCAACTTGATGTAATGACCGTAAAGGCACAAGTGTCTGAAGCCGATATCATTCACATTGCGACGGGGCAAAAAGTGTACTTTTCGATTTTAGGCGCGCCACAACACAATTTTCATGGTGAACTGAAATCAATTGAGCCTGGCCCAACCCTTTTGACTGGCGACGATAGTGAGCTAAACATTGGCGACAACGATGCCATTTACTACAACGCGGTATTTGATGTCGACAATACGGAAGGGTTGCTTCGCTTTGGCATGACAGCGCAAGTGTCAATCGTGTTAGATGCAGCTCAAGAGGCGCTGTTAGTTCCGTCCCAAGTCCTTACTAAAAAGATCCAAGGCAAGAATCGTTATCGTGTCCCTGTTTTAGTTGACGGCGCATTAGAGATGCGAAATGTTGAGATTGGCATCAATAATAAAGTGTATGCACAAGTTCTGAATGGACTAGAGCTAGGAGACCGAGTTGTTATTGGTCAAGCGAACGCCAAATCGTCATCAGGTTTTGATATGTCATCGACATTAGGGCCTGAGAAAGGTGGTCGTGGTAATGGAGGTCCTGGAGGCCGCGGTCAAGGTAACGGCGGGAGACCTTAGTTATGAGTGACGTTCTATTAGAAATCTCAGGACTCAGTCGTCGTTTTCCTGCAGGTGATGATCAGTTAACGGTATTGAACAACGTTAACCTAACCATACGTCGCGGTGAAATGATCGCGATAATGGGTGCATCTGGTTCGGGTAAATCGACTTTAATGAATATTTTAGGTTGCTTAGATACTCCTAGCGAAGGAACTTATCTTGTTAATGGTCGAGATACATCGGTAATGAACCCTGACCAGTTAGCAGAGTTACGACGTGACTATTTTGGTTTTATATTTCAACGTTATCATTTGTTAGATGATCTCACTGCTATCGGTAATGTCGAGATCCCTGCGCTTTACTCGGCCGAAAATAAAGCGTCCCGCCAAGCACGAGCTGAGCAGCTGTTAAAAAGGTTGGGGCTAGCGGAGCGAATGGATCATAAGCCAAGTCAACTGAGTGGTGGGCAACAACAACGAGTCAGTGTCGCGCGCGCTTTGATCAATGGCGGTACGGTGATCTTGGCCGATGAACCAACCGGTGCGTTGGATAGCCATAGCGGTAAAGAGATGATGGACTTGCTTCGCGAGTTGCATCAACAAGGGCATACTATTGTTCTGGTTACTCATGACCCTAAGATCGCCGCCTCTGCGGAACGCGTAATCGAGATCTCTGATGGAGAAATCGTGAGTGATATAACGAGCGATGCCAGTAACGATAGCGCCTCAACTGAATATTCAGCGACAGTTCATTCGGCAGTAGCTAGTTCGGCAGTGGTTAGTTCGACGGTAGCTAGTTCGACAGTAGCTAGCTCGGTAACGGATGATTCGTCGACAAGAATCGAAGAGAAACAAAGTGTCAATAAACCTATATCAAAGCCATTTTCTGCACAGTGGTTCAGCGTTGTTGAAGCGTTCAAAATGTCGCTATCCGCAATGGGAAGCCATCGACTAAGAACGTTTCTGACGATGCTGGGGATCATCATCGGTATTGCGTCTGTGGTGTCCGTTGTAGCGATTGGTAATGGTTCTCAAGCTCAGGTGTTGTCACGAATGGCTTCAATGGGCACCAATACTATTGAAATCAAACCAGGTTCTGGGCTGGGCGACCGACGTGCTGGGCGAGTGAGAACCTTGACAGCAAATGATGCAAACGCTTTAACGAATCTCTCCTTTGTTGATAGTGTGACACCGACTGTGCGTGTGAATGTGGCGGTGCGCTATGGTAATGAGGCGGTGACAGCAGAAGTGCAAGGTGTGGGTCCTGACTACTTTCGCGTTCGAGGTTTTGAAGTCGCACAAGGGCAGCTATTTGATGACGGAAGTATCGATGCACTAGAGCAAGTGGCGGTTATTGATAACAATACCTTAAATGACCTTTTCCCTGATGGCGAAGCACTTGGCAAAGTCATCTTTTTAGGTCGCTTGCCAGTACGTATTATCGCGGTTACCGAAGCAAGAGAAATGGCGTTTGGTAATAGTGATGCTCTGAATGTTTGGCTACCTTATAGCACGGTAAATTCTCGTATTTATAGCCAAAATTACGTTAATGATATTACGGTCAGGGTGAGCGATGAAGTATCCAGTACCGCTGCAGAGCAAGCGATCATTAATTTAATTAAAATGCGCCATGGTGTGGAAGATTTCTTTACCGTGAATACGGATACGGTCAGAGAAAATATCGAACAAACTTCATCAACGATGACCTTACTGATCTCGGCTATTGCCTTTATTTCATTGGTGGTGGGTGGCATCGGTGTTATGAACATCATGCTGGTGTCGGTAACCGAACGAACGCGAGAAATCGGCATTCGCATGGCAGTTGGAGCGAGGCAAGCGGATATTCTAAGACAATTTTTAATAGAAGCCGTTTTAGTGTGTTTGTGTGGTGGCGCTTTGGGTATAGGGTTAGCTTACGCTGTGGGCTTGATTGTCTCATCGACGAGCAGTGGTTTGAGTATGATTTATTCGACCAACTCAATTATTGCGGCCTTTATTTGCTCAACATTGATCGGGGTTCTCTTCGGTTTCTTACCCGCAAGAAATGCAGCAAGATTAAACCCTGTGGATGCGTTATCCCGAGGATAAGGAAAGAACGTTGCAGATAGATTATAAATTGAAGCTCATCCATAAATTCTTCTTTGCTTTTTGTATCACAAGCTTTGTCGCGGTGTGCATTATGCTCGCTTTGATTATGCAGAACCTGTCGTCGGGTTTTCATGACTTTATCAAAGAGGCCGAATCGAGCTATATCAAGCAAGTCAGCCAAAAGTTGGGAGAGTACTATCAAACCAATGGGTCGTGGCAATCGCTAAAAGAAGACGAGAAGCATTGGCGACGCTTGGTGGGCACTCGAAAAGGACCAGAGGAGCGTGAGTCACTCGCTTTACCGACGGATACGACGGGAATGAGCCAGTTACTGCAAACGCAGAGAAGACTCAGTTTATATGATGTCGATAAAACGGTGGTGGTAGGCCGCTCTCGAATTGATGAAAGCGCTTTTACTCACGCCATTGTGTTAGACGGTGTCGTGGTCGGCTGGCTCAGTTATGTTCCTTCGCGGCTGGCTGAACACAGCCCTGCCAACGCATTTTTGGCTGAGCAATACCAAAGCTATGTTGCGATTACGTTGGCCGTTATCGTGCTTGCGTTTATAACAGCTTGGCTTTTTTCTCGTCACTTGGTTGCGCCCATTTTTAAAGTGAATGAAGGTACGACTCAGTTGATTCAAGGTAACTTTTCAGCAAGGGTGGAGAGTGCTAGTAACGATGAACTTGGCGTACTCACTGACAATATTAACGTTCTGGCTCAGACACTGGAGAAGAACAAAACGGAACGCTCAAAGTGGATGTCAGACGTTGCTCATGAACTGAAAACACCGCTCACAGTGGTTCGAGGGCAACTTAACGCGATCCAAGATGGGATTTTTAAAGCGGATGAAAAGCGCTTACAGGTGATGATTGATCAAATTGATAGCATGAGCCATTTGGTCGGTGATATCTATCAGCTGTCTATTACTGATATTGGCGGTTTGTCATACCAAAAATCTTCATTCGACCTTGTTGAGCTTCTCAAAGGTATCTTACTTGGCTTTAAGGTTAAGACCGATGAATTGGGGCTAGGTTTAGAGTGTGAATCGCTGTATGGGAAAGAGCAGACAGCGTGTTTTGTGGTGGCTGATCGAGAGCGTTTGACGCAGTTGTTTACCAACATATTGGAAAATAGCTGTCGTTATACCGATGCTCCGGGAAGCATCGCTTTATCCCTTCACAAAGACAAAAATACCGTAGAGGTGGCAATTGAAGACACGTCTCCATCCATACCTGAGCAAGATTTCACACGGGTATTTGAACGCTTTTATCGAGTAGAACAATCTCGCAGTCGCGAGCATGGTGGCTCTGGTATTGGTTTAGCATTGTGTCACCAAATTATCGAAGCGCATCAAGGCATTATTTGTGCTAAAAAATCAGATCTGGGCGGTGTTAAAATGATGATAACCCTACCGATCCATCACCATACTGGATCACAATAAGATTTCGATAGAGGAAAGAGAGAATGAAGACGCATATTTTGATTGTCGAAGACGAGGAATACATTGCCGAAGTCTTGATCGCGTATTGCCAAAATAGCGGCTTTGAAGCGACCCACCTCGCATCGGGTGCGAATGTTGTTGAGACAGTGAAATCGCAGACTTTTGACTTAATGTTGCTTGATTTAATGCTGCCAGATGTAGATGGTGTGGAAATATGCAAACAAGTACGTCAGTTTTCTCAATTACCTATCATCATGGTGACCGCAAAAAGTGAAGAGATTGACCGATTAATTGGTTTAGAGTTCGGAGCTGATGATTATATCTGCAAGCCGTTTAGCCCTAGAGAAGTGATTGCGAGGATCAAAACGGTACTTCGCCGAATTCAACCAAACCTAGTATCTAACCGTTCTTCTCAACCTAGCCCTGAGTTAGTTTTGGGACAATTTGTATTAAAGCCTGACGAATATGAGGCCCGATTTAGTGGCTGCTTTCTCGACTTAACGCCCAAAGAGTTTATGTTACTTCGCCTGCTAGTGGAGCATCCCGGCCGAGTCTATAGTCGTGATGATATTCTCAATGCGCTTTACAGCGACCTTGCCGATGTATCAGACAGAAATATTGATACCCACATAAAGAACATTCGTAAAAAAATCCATGCTGTGGCACCAACAGCAAACCCTATCCGTTCGGTTTATGGGGTAGGGTACAAATTGCTGATTGAAACGCCTAAGTAGCCAGAGATATCTTGCTTAATATCCCGTCAGCTCCATATAGCCAGAACCAGAGTGAGATCCTTTAATCACGATTGGCCCTTCCCAATAGGGCACCGATCGTAGCATTTTCGCATTTGGATTAAGCGCCGAAACGGTCAGTTTAATTTGTTACGTCGGAATCTAAAGTTGTTAACCTACATATTAAATTATTGAATATATTAGATTAATCCAAATAAATGCGTTTTGTGCATGTATTTTATGAAAACAGCTCACTTTACTCATAGATTGGTCGGTTTAATATAGCCAGCAGAAACCAATGATTATAAATAATCATCGATATTATCTGTTTATCAATAACTTAGGAGGTCATTGTGACTATTCCGACAACCGATATGATGGAAGCTTGGGTGGGATTTCAAGCTGGCGAGTGGCAAACATCCGTTAATGCACGTGATTTTATTCAGCGAAACTACACCCCTTATCAAGGTGATGAATCTTTCCTTGCTGATGTGTCGGAGTCGACGACACAGTTATGGGAATCGGTGCTAGAAGGTATTAAAGAAGAAAGCCGCACTCATGCCCCTGTCGATTTTGATACTGATATCGTTTCCACTATTACCTCACATGATGCAGGTTACATTGCAAAAAACCTCGAAAAAATCGTGGGTCTACAAACCGATAAACCACTGAAACGCGGCATCATCGCTAATGGTGGTATTCGAATGGTGAAAACGTCGTGCGAAGTGTACGGTCGTGAATTAGAGCCACAAATCGAAAAGATCTTCACTGAGTACCGCAAAACGCATAACCAAGTAGCGTTCGATCTTTATACTGACGAAATTAAAGCATGTCGCCGTTCTGGTATTATTACTGGTCTGCCAGATGCTTATGGTCGTGGACGCATTATTGGCGACTACCGTCGTCTTGCTTTGTACGGTATCGACTTCCTAAAATCAGACAAAAATGAGCAGTTCAAATCGACTCAGAAGATGCTTGAAACGGGTGGTGATTTAGATAAGACATTGCGTCTACGTGAAGAGCTTACTGATCAAATTCGTGCCCTTGATGAAATGCGAGAAATGGGTTTGAAGTACGGCATTGATATGTCTTCTCCTGCTCGTACCGCGCAAGAAGCAATACAGTTTACCTATTTTGGCTACTTAGCTGCGGTTAAGTCTCAAAATGGTGCTGCGATGTCGCTAGGCCGCACATCAACCTTCTTAGATGTTTACATCGAACGTGACCTTAAACTTGGTCTTATTGATGAAAAACAAGCGCAAGAGTTGATCGATCATTTCATTATGAAGCTTCGTATGGTTCGCTTCCTGCGCACACCTGAATACGATTCATTGTTCTCTGGCGACCCAATTTGGGCAACAGAAGCTATGGCTGGAATGGGCGTTGATGGTCGTACACTCGTTAGCAAAACGACTTTCCGTTACTTGCACACATTGCACACGATGGGCCCAGCACCAGAGCCGAACATGACGGTTCTATGGTCTGAACAATTGCCTATCGCGTTTAAACAATACGCGGCTAAAGTGTCTATCGAAACCTCATCACTTCAGTATGAGAATGATGATCTAATGCGTGCAGATTTTGATAACGACGATTATGCGATTGCGTGTTGTGTGAGCCCGCAAGTGGTTGGCCAACATATGCAGTTCTTCGGTGCTCGTGCAAACCTTGCTAAAGCGTTGCTTTACACCATTAACGGTGGTGTTGATGAAAAATCTAACATGCAGGTTGGTCCTCAAGTTGCTCGTATCGAAGATGAAGTTCTTGATTTTGAAAGCTTAATGCCTCGCTTTGATAACATGATGGATTGGCTTGCAACGCAATACGTCACTGCGCTGAACGTGATCCATTACTCGCATGACCGATATAGCTATGAAGCATCGTTAATGGCATTAATGGATCGCGATGTTCATCGCACAATGGCTTGTGGTATTGCAGGGCTGTCGGTTGTTGCTGATTCGCTTGCGGCTATCAAATACGCGAAGGTAACACCAGTGCGTAACGAAGATGGCGTCGCTGTCGATTTTGAAATTGAGGGCGAATATCCGAAATTTGGCAACAACGATTCACGTGTCGATGATATTGCTTGTGATTTGGTTGAACGTTTTATGAAGAAAATTCAGAAAATGAACACCTACCGTGAAGCGGTTCCAACTCAATCTATCCTTACGATTACTTCAAACGTTGTATATGGTAAAAAAACCGGTAACACACCAGATGGTCGCCGCGCAGGTATGCCATTTGGTCCGGGCGCAAACCCAATGCACGGTCGTGATGAGAAAGGTGCGGTGGCTTCACTTTCTTCGGTTGCCAAACTGCCGTTTGAATTCGCTAAAGATGGTATTTCTTACACCTTCTCAATCGTACCAAATGCACTGGGTAAAGATGATCTAAGCCAAAAAGTGAACCTAGCAGCACTAATGGATGGTTACTTCCACCACGAGGAACGTGCAGGTTCGATTCGTGTTGAGGGTGGGCAACACCTTAACGTGAACGTACTTAACCGTGACATGTTGTTGGATGCCGTCGAACATCCAGAAAAATACCCGCAGCTAACTATCCGAGTGTCGGGTTACGCTGTGCGATTCAACTCGCTAACACGTGAGCAGCAACAAGATGTAATTAGCCGCACGTTTACTGCTAAGATCTAACCGTAAACTTCGAGTTATACGGTTCTAAAAAAGCGCGAGGATGACATCCGTCTCTCGCGTTTTTTTGTGCGTTGAGCATACCGCCAACTATATTGTTGGTCGCCGCGTTGTCTTGGCTAGACTACGGACAAACCGATATTTACCCGGTGATTGGATTTACTTTGATTCTGTCTGGTGTGGTTGTTTTTAAGGTCAGTGATCACTAAGGTCTCTAATTTATTTCTGCCTTGAAGCGTTCAAGCCTATGACTCAGAACTCATTTCTTGTCACTAACTTGCCTACTTTTTTAATAATTCAATATGATAAGTCGGCCTGTATCTGTCTAGCGTGTAGGTTGCATTCACCTCGACTTCGACAACACTCTTCTGCTCGAACGTCAGTAACAGTCATGAAATCCATAACATATTCAGTTAGTTACAGCGGCTCGTATTCTATTGAGTTTTGCATCTCTAAGATCATTCGATTAACTTTTATTTTCTTTTGAATACGTTCAGGAAAAAGAGAGGCATACTCTGCCGTATCTAGCTGTTTGAAATCTAGAGCAATACTGTTAATGATTTTGACATACTTATCGCCGACTTCTTTAAGATCATTCAAACGGTTTGTTTCCTTACTAATCGCTCTCTGCAAGTCTTGTTGTTTACTCCAAAGTTTATCTAAATTAACACCACTCTCTAACTCAGCTTTCTTTTCCTCTAGACTCTCCGTTTCTTGTTTTAGCCGTTTGACACGGTTTTCTAACTCGGTTAACGCGTCATTTGATACACCTTTTCTATCAAGTGCAGCTTCAAGCTCACTCGTGATTTTATAATGTGCTCCATCCAATATTTGTTGTGCTGTTCTTTGAGCGCTTTCAACCATTGATAACTCTTGTTTTAGAGCATTATCGGTAATCATTTGAGCATTATTTCTAGTATCTTCTATTTCCGAAGCTAACTCAGCTAGAACATCATCTCTAACTTCTACTCTGACCTTTTCACGTTGTTGTTCTGCTTCAACTCTCGCATTGTTAATAATTCTTCCCGCCTCTAACTTGTTAAGATAGATGGTTTGCTTGAGTTGTTCTAATTCTTGATTTAAAGATGACTTCTCTTCTTCAAGCCGCACAACCACAACTTGAAGGTCATTCGCTAGGGACTTTATCTGCTTATAGAGTTCTTTTTGCTCTCGCTCTTTTTCTTGCCACTTTCCAACTCTTTGTTTTATTCGGTCAACCCTTTCCTTAGCTTGTTCCTCACGCTCAGAAATGTTTTCAGTAATTCTTTGAACTTGTTTGCGATGCCTTGCTATCTTTCTCAACAACATACTTCTTTCTTTGCTGATACTCATCGCGGCTTGCTGCTCAATAAAATCCCAGAATGGATTTAGCGGATTTAATGCTGTTATCTGAACTCTTACATTTTCATAGCTGTTCAGCAGTGAATCTGAGTCCAATCCAACTAGAAATAACTCAAGAGCACTCCTGCCCTGCTTTCGAAAGTCCACTATTTTATCTGGTGGGGTTTCATGAGTATTAGTAACTTCCACGTAATACTCTTCCCTACCGATCTGGCAGACGACATCTGGAATCCTTCCGTCTCTATAGACCTCTAGACGGACATTTTTCACACCTACCATTTCACAATCACTAGAATCAAAAATGCCACTGGAGTATGGATGAGGAATGAGCTTCTCTCGTTCGATGAACTCCTTTGCACTCAAATGCAACTGGGTTTCATACGAATAGCGACATTCTGCGTTACTTTGATGGCGTAAGTAGCTAGCTATGCCTTTATTACTATGTGCGGCAACCATGAAGTCTCCACAGCAAGGACAGACAACGTCATCCTGAGTGCCACTTTCTAACTCAACAACAGAAACAACTCTACTCTCACTTAGCTTCCACCCAAAAATAGAACGATTTCTCATGCACACCTCAACATTGGAAAATAGTGATGGTTAAAAACACAAAATATGGAATAAATCTCATATTAATTCTCACAATATTATCAAGTCAAAGACAATGTGTGCTTACTTCGTGTGATCCGCATCATCAATGCTAGACAATAAGTTAAGCGACTTTTCCATACTTCACGTAATTCATGACATGTTAATGTTCTGATTTGCGAAACTGATTTTTGTCCAGAACCTTCATAGTCTGAATTTTGCCCGTGGCACTTTCTTGTTCAAAAGTACCCATTTCCGTTTTAGAACCTATTTCAATATGAGTTGTCAGGAGGTTGCTTGCGAGCAGTTATATGCGCTCGCAGGGTCTTGTATCTGGAGGATGGTTCTATGGTGTGAATCTCTAAATTCTCCACAGAAGCAACATTAGCCGCAAGCTTCACATCACTTCATTACTATCGACGGTTTAGCATAAGTAGGCTATATCTCTGAAACCAAGATACTCGGTTTATCCGAAATAAACCGTATTGTACGATTCTTTGCTCAGCATCCTAAGTTCCAAGAACGCCTTACTCAGTAAATTCTAGTCGCGATACAAACTCTAGTTGAAACAGAAAATGTTGCAGTGACTATTAAAGCACCCTCTATCGTCTAATTACATTTTATAAGTCAGCCCTCGTCACTTTTTGGATTTTAGACATTAGAACGTGTTTGCATGGGTGACTCACCAAACAACTGTTTGTAGCTTTGGCAAAAATGTCCTAGATGAAAAAAACCAAAATCAAAGGCGATTTCATTGATGCACCGCTGTTCGCTTGGGGTTTGCAGAATGCGCCGTATCTGGTTGAGACGAACGCTTTGTATAAATTGTTTTGGTGAAGTATCACAACAGGATTCAAAGGTGTATTGCAACGTGCGGCGACTTACATAAACGGCATCGCATAGTTCCGACACGGTGACGGGTTTACGGTACTGCGAGTTATCTAGGTACTGTCTAATTCGACGCATAGTGTTCTCACGCTGTGAGGCATTGGCTTTTTGAACGACATGGTTCGACGATTGAGCGAACAATTCGACCAACATATCTTGAACAATGGAATGATGAGTTTGAAAAGACCAGTGAGATTGACTCGGGGATAGTAGCAGGGTCAAGTAAGCTTTTATTTGTTGGGTGTAAGGTTGAGAGCAACCAAGAAAGTGGCTCTTGTTGTGTAGTGATTCAAGATCTAGTTGCTGCTGAATAACCTCAACCATTGCCGGGCTGATGACTAGCCCATAAATAGAAAAGGTTTCTGGCGTAAGTAGCTCAAAATCTACCCCAGCCTCACGAATCAAAATACTATCAGGATTACCTTGTACGTGGTTGATGTGTAAAGGTCTATCATTTGCACTGATCCCTAACCAAATCCCCTCATTAATACGGCATTGTTGCTTGAGTTTTCGGTTGCTATCTTCTCGAAAAAGGTGCGCGTGAGAGAATTTCCGTTCACGGATTTGACCTAGAAAACTTCCTCGACTCAGTTGGTCATATTCTTGCTGCCAGTTAAAGAGACTGGCTGCCTGTTGATTCGCATCAAATGTGTTGAATGTGCACAAATCAGGTGCATAACGCATTAATTCTTCATCTTTTCTCATCATTTAATGACCTACCCATCTGACCCACATTAGTACAATGTTTTTTAACTGGCTGTTTATTAATGTTTTTTCATGTTTGCCGATTCTTGATATTCATTCGGTTCAAAAATCGCTTAATTACTCATAGATACAAAGGTTTTTGAGCAAGAACTGAACCAGTTTATGAAGAGGGGATTTATGACAGCAGCTTATCGCCGACAACAAGGGCATCTGGTTTTTAACTTTAAGTCGTTAGCCGATCTAATGGCTAAGGCTACGCCAGAGCGTTCAGGAGATGCTTTGGCTGGTGTATCTGCGACTTCTGCAGCAGAGCGTGTTGTCGCTCAGATGACACTGGCAGACTTGCCCCTAAAGACGTTTTTAAACGAAGCGGTGATTCCTTATGAAAGTGATGAAGTCACTCGTTTGATCATTGATAGCCATGATAGAGAAGCGTTTAAAGCGATTGATCACCTTACCGTTGGGGACTTTCGTAACTGGCTGCTCAGTGATGAAGCCGATAGTTTGACGCTTGCAAAGCTGCGTTCTGGCTTAACTCCAGAAATGGTGGCTGCAGTGAGTAAGATCATGCGTAATCAGGATTTGATCCAAGTAGCCAAAAAATGTCGGGTAGTGACTGCGTTTCGTAACACCATTGGCTTGCCTAGTCGTTTATCTACCCGTTTACAGCCCAATCATCCAACCGACTCTCTCAATGGCATTGCTGCCAGTATTTTTGATGGCTTGATGTATGGCAATGGTGATGCTGTGATCGGCATTAACCCCGCAACAGATAATGTACCGCAGGCGATTAAGTTGATGAACCTGATGGAAGAGGTCATTCAACATTATCAGATCCCGACCCAATCTTGCGTATTAACCCACGTGACCAACACGATTGAAGCGATTGAGATGGGGGCCCCTGTGGATCTTGTCTTTCAATCTATTGGTGGCACTCAAGGTACGAACGATACCTTTGGTATTAACCTTTCGGTGCTTAAAGAAGCAAACGAAGCGGCGCTTTCGCTGAACCGAGGCACCGTTGGAAGTAATGTTATGTACTTTGAAACTGGGCAAGGTACAGCTCTCTCTGCCAATGCTTTTCATGGTGTGGACCAACAAACTTGTGAAACACGGGCTTATGCTGTGGCGCGTCATTTTAATCCATTGTTGGTGAATACCGTGGTTGGCTTCATCGGCCCCGAATATCTATTTGATGGAAAACAGATTATTCGAGCAGGGCTTGAGGATCATTTTTGTGGAAAATTGCTTGGCCTGCCGATGGGGTGCGATATCTGCTATACCAACCATGCCTATGCCGATCAAAATGATATGGATAACTTATTGACGTTGCTCGGTGTTGCTGAGTGCTCGTTCATTATGGGCATTCCGGGTTCTGATGACATCATGCTCAATTACCAAACAACCTCGTTTCATGATGCACTTTATGCACGCAAGGTGTTGGGTTTAAAACCTGCGCCTGAGTTTGAGGAGTGGCTAACTCAGATGCAGATTTTTGATGATGTAAAAGAGGTACGCCTAAATGAGCGACTCTCCGGCTCATTTGCTGGTGCTCTAGCACAACTCAATGGAGGCCCTGCACATGGGTAAGGTGGTCTCTATGGCAAAGCATTCTGCTTCTAAGCTGGTAACTCAAAACCCTTGGCACGAGCTTAGAGGTTTTACATCGGCCCGTATCGCACTGGGGCGAAGTGGTAATAGTGTTCCAACCAAAGAGTTGCTTTCCTTTCAGCTCGATCACGCACAGGCGATGGATGCTGTTCATTGTGCCTTAGATGTGGATGCATTGGTTGAGCTCTTCGTTCAATCAAACTCCGTCATTCAACATACTTCTCAGGCACCAATTAAGGCGCACAGTAAAGCGACAGACAGATTCATGTATTTGCAAAGGCCGGATCTTGGTCGTGAGCTTGATGACGCTTGCTGGAATGCGTTGCAAGCCGTTCATCATTCAGAGTCTTCCCCGTTTGATCTCGCGATAGTTGTGGCTGATGGCTTGTCTTCAATTGCCATTCAAAGTCACGCAAATCCAGTCATTGAGCATCTGCTTTCTTTATTAGGGGAAGACGAAGTGCCGTGGCATGTGGCTCCTATTACTGTAGTGAGGCAGGGCCGAGTGGCAATTGGAGATGATGTTTGCGAGTGCTTACAAGCGAAAATGGTGGTTGTTCTGATTGGTGAACGCCCGGGATTGACCTCTCCAGATAGCATGGGTATGTACCTGACTTGGCAGGCAAGAAGAGGAGCAAAAGACTCCGATAGGAACTGCATTTCTAATATTCGTCCACAGGGGTTGGCTTATGAGGATGCGTGTAAGCGAGCGGTATACCTATTAAAGGAAGCTCGTCGGCTAGAGCTTTCTGGGGTCAACCTTAAAGACCGCTCGAGTATCGAGGAAGAAGCTGGTGAGCAGTTAGAAGACAAGCGAACAGGCAATTTTTTAATTGGATAAAAGATAAAAATAGAGGGATTTATAATGTCAGAACATCAGGAATATTTGGCGAAAAGACAACTTAAAAGGGGCACTGCTGGGTGGATTTTGCTAGCAGGGTTAGGGGTTTCATACGTGATCTCTGGTGATTTTGCAGGCTGGAACTTTGGTATCGCTCAAGCTGGTTGGGGAGGCTTTCTTATTGCAGCAGTTGCTATGGCGGTGATGTACTTCACTCTTGTCCTTTCTTTGGCGGAGATGTCTGCGGCTATCCCCGCTGCAGGCGGTGGCTATAGTTTTGCTCGACAAGCAATGGGGCCAACGGGTGGTTTTTTTACTGGCTTGTCTGTCTTAATTGAGTATGCCCTTGCACCTGCCGCGATTGTCATTTTTATTGGCTCCGCGGTGAATGAACTAGTGGGTATTGATGGTCCTCTTGTTTACGCGATCTTTTATGCAATCTTTATCGGTATTCATATGGCAGGGGTGGGAGAAGCTCTGAAAGTCATGATGATCATCAGTGGGTTAGCCGTACTAGCCATTCTTATGACAGCAGGCGTATTAGTTAGTGAATTTGATGCTAGCAAGCTGTTTGATATCGCTCCGGCAACCGCACAAGCCACAGAACTACTGCCTTTTGGTTGGTATGGTGTATGGGCGGCCCTACCGTTTGCAATGTGGCTGTTTCTTGCGGTAGAAGGGGTTCCATTGGCTGCGGAAGAGGCTAAAAACCCGGCTAAGGATGTCCCCAAAGGCATTATCGGCGCAATGCTATTCTTACTGGTGACCGCTACTTTAGTTGTTCTGCTACTCGCGGGCGCTGTGGGCTCTGAAGCGATTGCGAATAGTGCCGTACCGTTAGTTGATGCCTTAAAGTTGACCGGTAATCCGACGGTTGCAACGGCTGTCAATATACTAGGGCTGGCAGGACTGATTGCTTCATTCTTCTCGATTATTTACGGTTATAGCCGTTTGGTATTTGCATTGTCTCGTGCGGGTTACTTGCCACAAAGTCTATCGCTTACAAACAAAAACAAAGTGCCTGCTCGTGCTTTAGTGGTGCCGGGTGTTTTTGGTTTTGCGGTGTCATTAACCGGCGAAGGCGACCTGATCTTGGCGATGGCAGTAGTGGGGGCGACAGTGTCTTATGCATTAATGTCGCTTAGTCATATTTTGTTGCGTATTAAACAGCCAGAGCTTCATCGTCCATACAAAACGCCGGGTGGTATGTTGACTTCTGGCATCTCACTTGTGTTGTCGCTTATTGCAATGACGGGTGTTTATGCCTTTGACCCATCTGCATTTTTTATGACGATGGGACTCTTTGTGATTGGTGGTGCGTATTACGGCTTATATAGCCGTAATAAATTGGTCGCAACGACTGCTGAGGAAGAGTTTGAGATGTTGTCGGTTGCAGAAAAAGAGCTTGAGGCGACCAACTAAATTTAATTTCTAGTGATATTTGAGGCTCTAGTTCCTTGCTGGAGCCTTTATTATACTACTCCCTTATTAGCGGAGACTCATTCCCTAAGCAATGCCACTCCTTTTACAAAAAACCAATCTAACCACACATCCGTGATCGGCGTGCTTTGTTTACGCCAGTGCATCTCTAATGCGATTGAAATCACCTGATCGATTGGGATGAAGACACAATCTTTAGACTGTAAGTATCGGATACTGCTGGGGACGATCGCGACATTGTGAGTACTGGCAACTTGAGTAAGTAGTGACTGCATGTTTTGGGGCTGATGTTTTACATCGGGTTGAAGCTGCTGTTGATGAAATGCGCTGATGATACTGTCGAATAAGTTTGGAGCTTGCTGACGGTTGAATAGCATTAAAGGCTGAGTATTCAGTTGTTCCAAAGTAAGGACTGATGCATTGGCCAAAGGGTGGTATTTAGAAACCACGGCTACGATATGGTCATCAATAAGGTGAGATCGATGAAAGGTGTTCAATTGCCGACTGTTTGGGATACGAGTAAAGGCAATATCGATGGTCCCATGCTCCAATGCAAATGCTTGTTGCGCCGCAGTCAGGTCGTTAATATCAAATTCGATATCAGGATATTCGCTTGAGAATGCTCGCAGTACATTCGGCAAAAAGTCAGAACAGACAGAGCTTAAATACCCAATTCTTAGAACACCAACTTTACCATTCGATATCATCAAACTATCAGTTTTGGCTTGCTCTAATTGTTTGTAGGTTGTTGATACTTGATTATAAAAATGCCTACCCGCATCTGTTAGTTCAACATGACGAGTACTGCGCTCAAAAAGCACAAAACCTAATTCTGCTTCCAGAGTACTAACATGACGACTGATAGCCGATTGAACCACGTGTAACTGCTTAGCCGCTTGAGAAAAACTACTACACTCCGCCACCGATATGAAGGTACTCAGGTATTTGAAATTCATTTATCTTATTTCCAGATAATGACTAATCATAAAAGTCATTTAACAGATTTATGATCGGCTTGTACAGTGCTGTTCCTTTGTAAGAGACAAGATAACTTTCATGATGCTGACAAAATTAGGCGAATTCACATTATTAGCCATCGCTACACTCACTATTATGGTTGGAGCTGCATTAGCACCAGGGCTAAACAGCATTGCTAACGAATTGGGTGTCAGTGAATACGCCTCGTTTTTGATCACGCTACCTGCGTTAGGAGCGATTCTTTTTGCTCCAGTCTTTGGTAAATTTATCGATACGCATGGGGCTCGCAAAGTGTTGATGATCAGTTTGTTAGGCTATGGTGTGTTTGGCTTACTTGGCATGTTTTTATATGGTCCCATCATGGTCGCGGTCGACCGAATTGTACTTGGTGGTTTTACCGCAGGGGTAATGGCTTCAGGCACTGCGGTGATCTCGGACTTATATAGAGGGCAAGCGCGGCTGAATATGATTGCTAAGCAGGGCATGTCTATAGAGCTTGGTGGTTGCTTGTTTTTGTTCGCCGGAGGTCTACTAAGTGAAGTCAGTTGGCAGGGGCCATTCTTACTTTACTCGTTTGCTTTGCTCTTTATGTTATTTATGTGGAAAGCTATCCCTGTCTATGAATATCGTCAAAAAAATGCAGTTGCAGCGCCCCATTTACTCACAACTGAACCATTAACAGCAAGCCAAGCTAAAGCAGGTAAGATAACTCATATCATGGTTTACTCCATATTAGCTATGACGACGTTCTTTAGTATGTTTGTTATCTTGCCTGTATTGCTCGGTGATCTAGGGTTTAGTCAAGCCCAAACCGGTTTCTTTTTGTCGTTTATCTCTTTCATTGCAGTGCTTTCTGCCATGGTTATGCCAAAAGTTGTGACTCGATTTGATGAGCGTGTAACCTTAAGGCTTGCGTTTGTGAGTTATGCATTAGCTCATACTGCATTTGCGTCTAGCTCAAACCTCTATTTACTCGTAATGGCATCGATGCTTGCAGGCATCGGCTTTGGTTTGTCGATCCCGCTCTTAAACCATGCGACTGTATTAGTGAGTGATGAATCAAACCGAGGTAAAAATCTGGCTTTGTTCGCGATGGCTGTCTTTCTGGGGCAATTCTTAACGTCGTTACTTGAACTATCACCTTTCACGATTTCTACGACACTATTGGTGTGTGCGTTAGCTTCTATGATAACAGCGCTGAATGTGAAGCGTAGCTTTGCTGGTGAGCCTAATTAATGACTCGTTAGTTATTATGAAAAGGCGAGCGATTTTTCGCGAGGGAATGTTGAGCTACATGACAAAACATTGTAGCTCAACATTGATAAACCTCATCTATGAGGGGGAGGGTGACTAGAGATACCTTTCTTAATCTAGTTATAGTTTCGTTGTAGGGAACGGAAACACGTTTATGCCCTCCCACTGTTGGACAAAGTAAATCCCTTTAATATCCTGCCAATGCCAATGCCAATGCCAATGCCAATTTGCCTTGCAAAAAGTTATTCGAATGCAATACATCAATAAATTATTTATTACCGAATAGTTTGTTTACTTTATGCATCATGTACGCTTATTTAGAGTTGAAGTCTAGCTATAAGTATATGACCACGTATAGGGTTGTTTAGGCGCTTAAATCCTTGCGCATGACTCCCGTTTTACCAGTGTGCATGGAACGATGTTTCGTTGCAGGTCGTCATGTTTGCCCAGAATGGCTTCGATCGTCAGTTTCGCTGTTTCAGAGCCTATTTGGTAGGCGTCTTGTTTTATAGTGGAAATGGGCACCTTGAATAGTTCAACCATTGGAATTTCATCGAACCCGAGCACAGACACCTCGTCTGGTATAGAAACATTGGCTTTATTTAAGGCTAATAATAGGTCTGCAGTGATGGCCAAGTGCTGCGTAAAAATGGCGGTAGGTGAATGTTCGCCTCGAATGAAATCGATGGGTGGGTGCTGGAACCCATCTTCTCTGTCCCAAAATTGCACGAGATCGTTATTCGCTTCTATTCCGTGCTTTTCTAGCGCATCGAGATACCCTTGATAGCGAGCTTTTCTTGAGTAACTGGTCCCAAACTCTTGGGCAAAGAAGGCGATGTTTTTATGGCCGAGTTCAATCAAGTATTCTGTTGCTTGAAATGCCGCCAATCGATAGTCAGACAGCACAATATGGCTTTGGTAATTTGTGTACTCAAGCTGGAACTGAACAACAGGTAGTTTGTTCTGAATGAACTGATTGATGAGTTCAGAGTTGAGTCCCGAAGAGGTGATTATGATGCCATCAACACACATTTGTTGTAATGAAAGCAATGCGCGCTTTTCTGCTTCTGCGTCAAAATCACTGTTGTATATCAATACGTTATAATCATGCTTTTTGCAGTAATCATCAATTCCTCGTAACACGCGGCTGGTGTTATAGCCTGCGACATCCCTCACGACAACACCAATTGTTTTGGTTTTTTCAACCTTTAGACTGCGTGCGATAGGGTTGGGGACATAGTTAAGTGTTTCGATTGCCGCTTTTATTTTCTGTTTAGTATCGGCTGACATATGGCCAAAACGGCCATTAAGATATTGAGACACGGTACTTTTCGACACTCCCGCGTGTGTAGCAACATCCACTATTCTTACTTTCTTCATACAGGCTTCTTAAAACGTTAACTGGATCAAAATTGGATCGTTGACATTGTATCTTCAGATCTAGAAGATAACAAGTAAACCGATTTACCAAACCGATTTACTAAATCGATTTGGTTGTAAGATAGATAAGAGAGATAACCATGAAGATTGAAGACATTAAAGTATTTGTAACGAACCCTGGTCGTAATTTTGTCACGGTTAAAGTGATTACCGATGAAGGGACTTATGGGCTAGGAGATGCCACAGTTAATGGGCGAGAACTAGCCGTTGCAACGTATCTAGAAGAGCATGTGAAACCTTGCTTGATTGGTCGCGATGCTCATGGCATTGAAGATATTTGGCAATACCTATATATGGGCGTGTATTGGCGTCGTGGCCCTATTACGATGGCTGCGATTGCCGCGATTGATATGGCACTTTGGGACATCAAAGGAAAAGTGGCAGGTCTTCCGGTTTATCAACTTCTAGGTGGGAAATGTCGAGATGGTGTTAGCTTGTATGCACACGCCAATGGCGAAACGATTGAAGATACATTAGATAAAGCAGAGCAGTGTATTGAGCAAGGCTTCAAGGCGGTTCGTCTTCAAGCTGCAATCCCTGGATTGTCTGAAACTTATGGTGTGCTTGGCGATAAGAAAGATTACTTTGAATTGCAAGGTAACCGCCCGTTACCTCCAGAACAGCAGTGGTCAACAAGTAAGTATTTCAAACTGGTTCCTGAGCTATTTGCTCAAGCGCAAGAGCGTTTTGGTGATAGAGCGGAGTTTCTTCATGACACCCACAGCCGACTCACACCGATTGAGTCTGCAAAATTGGGCAAAATGCTAGAACCATACAATCTACTATTCCTCGAAGATGCATCCATTGCAGAGAATCAAGAGAACTATAAGCTGATTCGCCATCACACGACAACACCGCTTGCTCTCGGCGAAACCTACAATACGATCTGGGATTGCAAAGACCTAATTCAAAATCAATGGATCGATTATGTTCGTACCGCAGCCACTCACGCTGGCGGCATTACAGGAATGAAGAAGATTGCCGATTTTGCCGCGGTGTACAACGTACGTACCGCGCCACATGGTGCGCCTGACTTATCGCCCGTCTGCTTTGCGGCTCATATGCACCTCAACATATCTACACATAACTTCGGTATTCAAGAGTTTGTTGGGTTTGGCAACGAAGAGTGTCAGTCCATCTTCAAGCACGACATGAAACTAGAAAACGGCATGATCCTCGTCAGCGATGCCCCGGGGCTTGGTATTGAGTTCGACGAAAAAGAAGCAGAAAAGTACACCTACAAACGTTCTTACCTACCTGTTAGTCGTTTAGAAGACGGCACATTGTGGCACTGGTAAACAATAAGCCGAGCAAGGCTGTCTGGTTTGAATCACCACAACTGTCGGTGAGCTAGACGGCCTGAAGAAGTCACTATAAATAATTTTAATCTAGGGAAACAAAAATGAAGAAAACAGTATTGGTGTTTGGAACGGGTTTTGCGGGTCAAGGTCATGCACAGGCATTTCGTGATGCAGGAGCAGAAATAGTAGGCATAGTGGGTCGTACAGAGCACGTTGTACAAGAGGTGGCTGAAAAAATGGGCATCCCTTACTCAGGAACAAATTGGGGGCTGGCGCTTGAGCTTTGTAAGCCAGACATTGTTTCTATCGCAACCCCAGGTGGCGCGCACGTTGAAGCAATAAAAGAGGCCATTCAGTTTGGTTGTAATATCTTCTGCGATAAGCCACTGACTGAAAGCGGTAAAACGGCGTTAGAGATCTATCGTTTAGCAGAAGAGAAAGGCGTAAAAACAGCGTTCGCTTCAAGCTTTCGTTACATGCCTGAAATCATGCACGCCAAGCAGCTTGTGACAGAGGGGCTCATTGGTGAACCTACAGAGGTGGAGTGTATCTCTCACTTCAACCTTGATCGTAACATTCCATTTGGCTGGTCACATCGAGCGGACGCTGGTGGCGGTCGCTTGAACAACAACTTTACGCATCTTCTTTCTATCGTGACGTCAGTGATAGGGGAAAATATTCTGTCAATTAACGGTGAAGTACGTAACGACATGCCAAAAGCACCAGTGGTTGACGGGGTTCATAACTTTATGGAACGTCGCAATTTTATTCCGGACGATATTAACGATCCATCACTTGAGTGGCGAGATTGTGATGTGGAGTGGTCGTACACGGTATTAGCGCAAATCGAAAGCAGAATTCCAGCGTCCCAGCCTGTTTCTGTTCTCTTCAAACATGGCGGTCTAACACCACGATTCAGTGATGACCATATTGTTTTCCATGGCACGAAAGGATCTATCTATATCAAAGGGCATTATGGCAGTGGTCCGCTTCACTTATGGAGCAACGGAGAGTGGAAAGAAGTGCCGCTACCAACTGAAATCAACGAACTGTTACCTGACATTGAATGTGAAACGCAGCGAAGCTGGACACACTTAGCTACTGAGTTTGTAAAAGATTTAAGTGGCGTAAAAGTTGAACCTTATCAGACATTTGAGGAAGGGTGCCGATACCAATTAATCATTGATTTAATAAGAAAAAATGACCGTTGGGTTGATGTGACTGACCTAATCTAGTTTTAAACATAAGGACGGCTTTATGATTTATGAGTATCTAGTAATTTTCGGTTATTTCTCTTTGATTGTCGGGATAGGGTTTGCGTTTAAAAAGATGGCTAATCGGTCTACCAGTGATTACTTCCGAGGTGGCGGCAAAATGCTCTGGGTGTCTTTGCAAGCGCTGTCTTCAACTCAGATCTCAACACCACTATCATTGTAACGGGCGTGGCGGTTCTTATTGTCTCGGTTATCTCAGGGGCTTGGGGCGTGGTAGCCTCAGATTTTCTGCAGACTTTAGTGGTAGCTGTTGTCTCTATTGCTTGTGCGATTGTGGCGTTAGTGGCTGTGGGTGGTCCAACGGTAATGGTGAATGAGTTCCCAAGTGGCTTCGTCATGGGACCAGATATGAACTACCCATTATTACTTGTGTGTGCATTTATCTTCTTTGTGGTGAAACAGCTACAAAGTATCAACAATATGCAAGACTCGTATCGTTTCCTTAACGCCAAAGATACCGATAACGCGAGAAAGGCAGCACTGCTCGCTATGGTTTTAATGGGCGTAGGCAGCATCGTGTGGTTCATTCCACCGTGGGCTTCCGCGATTTTGTATCCAGATGCAGCGGCTATGTACCCACAATTGGGTGGTAAAGCCGCAGACGCTGTGTACCTGGTGTTTGCACAAAATACGATGCCAGTCGGTACGGTAGGTTTGTTATTAGCTGGCCTATGCCTATTTGCGGCAACCATGTCGTCAATGGATTCAGCGCTGAACCGTAACTCAGGTATCTTTGTTCGCAGTATTTACCAACCTATGATCGCGAAGAAACCAACCAGTGATGTTCAGTTGCTTAAGATTGGCAAAGTCATCAGCCTGCTGAGTGGCGTGTTGGTTATTGGTGTGGCACTGTTCTTTAGCTCGCTAAAAGAGATGAGTTTGTTCGACCTGATGATGTCAGTGTCAACGATGATCCAAGTTCCTCTGTTGGTGCCACTGTTCTTCGGTATGTTGTTTAAGCGCACACCAAGTTGGGCACCTTGGGCAACGGTCGCTGTTGGTATGTTTGTATCTTGGTTAATGACCAGTGTGATTACTGCGGACGTGATTGCGGGTTGGTTTGGTATTGAAGAGATCACTCGTCGTGAGGCTGGAGAGCTGAGAATTGCTGCAACTATTGCTGCTCACCTGTTTATTACGGCTGGTTTCTTTATCTCGACATCTCTGTTGTACAGTGAAGAAAAAGACAGCCATAAAGCCGAAACGGAAAAGTTCTTCAAAGACGTTGAAACACCAATCATCTCTGATGATGAGCATGATGCAGTGGATGCTGAGCAGCGTAATAAGCTTGGCTCTATGGTGATGTGTATGAGTGTGGGTTTATTAGCTATGGTTGCTATTCCTAATCCCCTATGGGGCAGAGGTGTGTTTTTGCTCTGTGCGATGACGATATTTGCGATCGGCTGGTTATTAAAACGAAGTGCAGACAAGTCGCTACCAGAAAAGCTAAAGCCTCTAAAAAGTTAGTTTTTATTACGACGAACGCTCTAACTTTGCTTTTGTATGAGGCGAACCGCGTAATTTATGACGGTTATACATAGCTCTAAAGTAATAAACGCTCGATTAAATTCGTCGAGCGTTTTAACTGTTTAATGTCACATATTTTAAGCTAGATAAAATAATAATGAATCCTGATATTATTGATATAGTCAAAGCTATAAGCTGAAAGGTAAAACCCAATCAGCTTATAACTTAACCTAAAATCAGAAAAGACATCTCGAACATCATACCTATTGAAAAACGGTTTTGATTGCTATGGCTTAAGCTGAGAGCTGGCTAATTAATATTCAAATTGAATGCTAGCCATATAATTTCGACCTTCACCAATATCAACATCCTCACCACCTAATTGAGTGCTTCTTGTATTGCCGCCTCCATCCAGATAATCAGTATCAAATAGATTTTCAATATTGAAGCGAGCTACGATGTTGAGGTCGTTGTACTTTTGAGTGTAAGAGATACCGGTATCAATACGCGTATATGCATCTTTCTTGAAAGTGTTACCGGAGTCACCGTAGCGGCTTCCGACATGAACAACGCCTAGATTTAGATTGGTGTCATCTCTAAGTTTGTAATTTGACCATATTGACGCTGAAAACTCAGGTGTATTCGCTGGTACATTACCCTCGTAAGAAGCGCTGTTTGTTATCTCAGCATCAAGATATGTAGCAGATCCTGAAAGACTTAACTTACTACTAACGAGCCCCTGTGCTGCGAATTCAGCTCCTCGATGAACTTGTTCGCCATCTTGAGTCAAAATATCTTCATCTGCATTATCTGGGTTTTCAACGCTTAGTTGAATGTTCGATAAGGTTGTCTCAAACAAAGCCCCAGTCAAGAATAAGCGACGATCAAATAGCTCCCATTTTGTTCCGACTTCATAAGATTTACCTAATTCAGCGTCGAGTTTTTCACCTTCGTTTATATAAGATGTACCCACTTCACCTTGAGGAATGAAACTTTCTGAGTACTGGACATAAATAGAGCTATTATCTGAAGGGTGGTAAATAACCCCTGCTTTTGGTGAGACTTGGCTTTCAGTAATATCATCATGTTTTTCGTCATACCGAACACCCACTAGAAGATGCCATTTATCATTGAATTTTGTTAAGTTTTGGATGTAAGTACCCCAAAGATCGTAAGAAGACGCTCTTATGCTGGTATTCAACGATTCAGGAAAGTCGACAGACTCTCCAACACTTGCACTAACTACATCACCTGTATGATTTATACGATCGAAAGAATACCTCAAGTAGTTCGCACCAATTAATAGAGTATTCTCAGTTCCAGCTAAATCGAAGTTGTGGGTAAGATCAACATAAGCGGTATCATGGTTCCACTCGTCATACTGTTCACCTGGGGTCAGAGTGACAGTCCCATGTTCCTCATAGTTGCTAAAGTTAGTCCATGTGTAACGATAATCACGTTCATATCTTTGGGCGTTGTACCCTGTCTTTATGTTGGTGTCATAACTTGGTGATAGGAGAAGATCAAAACCGTAGTTCTGAACTTTAATATCAGTATTAGCCCAGTCAGCGTCCCAAATATATTTGCTGCCTGCAACTGGCTTACCATCCACAATGTAAGAGCCAGTATCAACATCACCGTCATAATCAAAATAGTCATAATGCAGAGATAACATCACTTTTTCATTGATGTCATAATCAACCATTAGTGCACCGATCATACGTTCTGTTTGAGGGTTGCTTCCATCCGCATATTCGCGCCAAGAACTGTAGCTATCCTTTACTAGGATAGTTCTTGCGCGTAAAGATTGATCTTCGTTAAGTGAGCCACTGAGATCTATCATAGTTTTAGATTTATCGTTAGAGCCAATGTCTTGGCGCAAAATGAGTTGCGTCTCAGACGTTGGTTTTTTGGTAACCATGTTAATTAGACCGCCAGGCTCTGATTGACCATAAAGTAAACTAGATGGACCTTTTAACACCTCGACTCGTTCTAGTAGCTCGGTCGGTTGTGGGTAATACGACCAGAGTTGATGACCATCTCTCATGATCCCGCTACCACTGCCAACATCAAAACCACGCATGGTAAAGTACTCAATGTTGTGCCCTTTGGTATTTCCTGTTGTTACACTTGACTCATACTCTAAAACTTCTCCAAGACTACTTGCCCCTTGCTCTTCGAACATTGAACTGTCTATGACCGTAATTTGCCCCGGAGTTTCTAATTGAGTCATCTCCATACGCATGGCGGTGTTGTTGGTATCATTCTTATAATGAGTAAACTCGCTACCCACAATTGTCATTGTTTCCGCTGGCACCATTGACTCTTCAGTCGTATTACTTTCCGCAAATGCTTGATTCGCTAATACTGCACTGATTAGTAGCGATACCTTTGTTTTGAAAAACACTGTACTTTTAACTCCTATTTATTATTTTTTATCATCGTTAGATTTTTTCTTCGCGTAACCTGAACTGCGCTCATTCTTTGATGACGTCTAACGAGTCGTTTATTCACCCGCAAGGTAAGTGATAATGATTTGTATTTGCATTAAATTTACATTGTTTACATTTGCTTACATTTTTCTGTGTTTGAATCACAGCTCTCTGGTTGGTGTCAAGTTGTCCAAAAAGACACACCGACTACTCAATGGGAAAAGGAACACGTTACTAATGTCGTATGGTTTAGAGGTAAACTAAGCAAGCCAAGGAACCGGAGACAGTAAAAAACGCCGCAACCTAAAATTCCCCATCATCTTGATGGGCAGTTTGTAATAGCTCAGTGAATTGGCCACTTGATTGGAGATTTGTAATACTTGAAATTATCCGTGAGATGCTAATTTAGTACATTCACTGATACGTTCCTGTGCAGAAGTGTGTCTAAGGGAGGAGGGGGAGCATCGTAACGCAGAAATATTCCGTTCTTTGTTTTTACTGATTCAACATATACTTCACTCTGGCATCATTTTGTATATTTTGTCATCGAACTATGTGGCTAAATTTAATTGTCCACTACATTTATATAAAACCTATGAGGCAGAAAATAATTGTATGAAAGTTGCAATAGGTAATGACCACGCTGGACTTGAATTAAAGCAGAAGCTTGTCACTCATATTGAAAATAAGGGCCATAACGTTCTTGATATGGGTACAGGAAATAAGGAACGTACACACTCAGCGATTTATGCAGATAAAGTAACCAAATTGGTTAAACTTAAACGTGCAGATATGGGGATATTAATCTGTGGTACAGGTGTCGGAATGAATATTTGTGCTAACAAAGTTAATGGTATAAGAGCTGTGATGGGCTTTGAACCCCATACGGTTGAGCAGGCTAGGCGACATAATGATACTAATGTACTCACTTTAGGAGCCTTAACTATTGAACCGACACTAGCAATAAAACTAGTTGATATTTGGCTGGAAACTGAGTTTGATGAGAGTGAGACTAGGCTACATAGGTTGCATTTAATCGAAGAAATTGAAAACGATCAAAATGAGAGTGCCATATAAGAGCTAAAGCTGATAGACAACGGTTTCTAAAGGCCCAGAATAAATTAAAGCACTTTGAGTAAGTAACTTGAAAAACAGGGCGAGCTATATATTTAGCTCACTTTTTACTTTCCATGTTTGCCTATGGGATACTGGTATTTTCGTTCTAAGTCCGACCGATACTTTGATATCAGTGACTAAAATCATTATCGATAGTCAAAAGAACGTTGACGATGCAATCAAACTTGCAAAAGGTGGCGTATATATACAGCTACCAAAATTTAACTCATTTCTTAAAAATGTATACTTGTTAGAAGGTTAAACCATACTAGCTGTTCGAACACCGAGCTGAGTGAATTGTCGAGTATGGATACAGCTAAATCCCTTTTGTCCCCAAACGCATTTCCCTAAACAATACCCTCACACTCTAACACCGCCACAAACGCATCCAGATACTGCTCGATAGTTAAATCCGCAGAAACGGGTGGTAGTTCTACGGTAATGCACGGTAAGTTTCTTTCTTGGCACCAGGTGCCAAATGAGCCTGGGGTTTCGTAGTCGACGTCTTCGACGAGCGGTAGGTTGAACTGCTTGCCTAACCAAGTGGCGAGTTCCGATTGGGTTGGGTCGTCGACCATGGCGAGTGGTTCGTGGAAAGAGATGACGAACTTGGGTTTGCGCTGTCCAATGAGGTTGATGAGCGATAGCACTTCCGGTTCAAGTTGGTCGGCCTGCCCGGTTTTTACTTTTACATCTCTGACAGGGGTGTGAGAACTCCAGCGATAGACAGTGCCGTTTTCAGTCCAGTTTTGCGTCGGAAAGGCACGGTTCAAATCGACTTGATTGGCGTTGGCACGGGTGCCTAGTTGGTTGCCATCTGGGTTCATCGACAAGATCACATCGTGTCGTAAGTTGGCGGCAGGCAAACTTCTTAGCGCGCAAGACAAACCCGCGATAGAAGCGGTTTCATCACCGTGTGTGCCTGCTAAAATCAGCCCGCGAGATTGGCTTTCTACTTGCGCGGGGAAATAGAGCAAGGGTGCGCCCAATACCGAATAGCCATATGACAGCGGCTTTATTGAAAATGCAGCTCTTTCCGTTCTTGGAATTAAACTCACCTTTATCTCCTGATTGATCAAGTACTATCAAGTATTAACGATTACACAAACCTACTTAAATAAACTAAAGCGTTAAAACTCGTCAACAGTCGCATTGTTAATTTTATTACTTGCTTCAAAGATAGGCTAGGAGAGCAAAAACATATGGATTTTAAGAAACATTCAACGGCTTTACTCATTTCATCTCTATTGACCCCTTTTATATCAGTGACTGCCGTTGCCGACACATTGCCTGCCGGAGCTTCTCTGGCGAAAGAACAACACTTAGTGCGTGCGAACGATGCGGAAGCTGCGACACTCGATCCGGCGAAAGCAGAAGGCTTGCCGGAAATGCACATTCTACGTGACTTATTTGAAGGTTTAGTGATTCAAGATCGCGATGGCAATATCACCCCTGGTGTTGCACAGTCTTGGGAAACCGATGATAACAAGACGTTTGTATTCCACCTGCGTAAAGATGCTAAATGGTCGAATGGCGATCCGGTGACGGCCGATGATTTTGTGTATGCGATAAGACGTGCGGTCGACCCGAAACTCGCTTCGCCAAACGTGTGGTATCTCAAGCTTACCAAAATCAATAACATTGCAGACGTAGCCGAAGGTAAGAAGCCCGTTGAAGATCTCGGTATCTCAGCTGTCGATAAACACACGGTGAAGTTCGAACTTGATAGTAAAGTGCCTTACTTTGTGGCGATGACGGGCCACACCTCAATGATGCCAGTTCACAAGGCAACACTAGAAAACAGCGATAAGCCGTGGAGTGACCCTAAGCAGTTTGTCGGTAATGGCGCGTTTGTGTTGGACGAATGGGTGGTTAACGAGCGCATTGAATTGAAGAAGAACCCGAAATATTGGGACAGTTCAGATACCAATTTAACCCAAGTGACTTACATTCCGTTCGAGAACCAGAATGCGTCGATCAACCGCTATGTGGTAGGCGAGGTGGATATTACGTCTGATGTGCCAACACACATGGCGCAACAGCTTAAAACCAAATACCAAGACGCGTTTACCGCGGTGCCTCTGTTGTGTACTTATTACTACGCGTTCAATACAACACGTCCTCCATTCGATGACGCCCGAGTGCGCAAAGCTGTCTCTTATTCGATGATGCGTGACGTCATTACCAATGGCGTCACTCAGGTGGGTAACCTACCGGCTTATACCTTTGCTCATGAGTACACGGCAGGTTTTGATGCGACTCAGCCTGAATACAGGACTTGGACTCAAAAGGAACGCGACCAAAAAGCGAAAGAGCTGTTGAAAGAAGCGGGGTACGATGCAGCTAACCCACTGGATTTCAAACTGCTCTACAACACCAGTGAGTCGAACAAGTCGATAGCTGTGGCTATCGCTTCTATGCTGAAAGGCAATCTAGGCGCGCAAGTTGAGTTGGAAAACCAAGAGTGGAAATCTTACCTAGTATCACGTCGTCAAGGTGATTTTGACGTGATGCGAGCGTCTTGGTGTGGTGATTACAATGAAGCGTCGACTTTCTTGAGCCTATTGCGCTCTGAGTCATCGGGGAATTTTGCGCGTTACAACAATGACAAATACGATTCTGCAATGAACAGTGCACTGTCAGCGACCAACGAGCAAGATCGCCAAAGTTTCTATGACCAAGCGGAGCAGTTACTGGCTGAAGATATGCCTATCGCACCCATTTATTACTATATGCAGGCTCGCTTAGTTCGACCAAGTGTTGGCGGCTTTGCGAAGAACAACGTGGAAGGGCGCATCTATTCTAAGGATCTTTACATCAAAGAATAGATAGCCCAAGTACGAGTTCAGCCATAACGCATATATATAAGCGATAGAAGAAAAGGGACGTTGATCATAAATATCTGATCAACGTCCCTTCGTCATTAATCTGTAACGATAACTGCAAAAAACTGAAACCTGATTGAAGTATTTTTCAATTTTATTTCAATCAGGTGAAGCCATGTTACCCCCTCTACGTGCCCTTGTTGCGTTCGAAGCTGTTGCCCGCCTCGGTTCTATTGGCGCTGCTGCGCGAGAGCTTTGTGTTACGCAAGCTGCAGTGAGTCAGCAGCTTAAAAGTTTAGAAACCTTTCTCGATACCACACTGTTTGAACGCAGCTCTAAAGGCGTAAAGCTGACGTCGGCTGCCCAGCATTATCAACCGATTGTTGCGGGTTCATTAGCACACCTGAAATTACAGACTCAAATCCTGTTCGGGGAAAAAGAAACCGACGTGTTGAGCCTGCGCGTTAATCACACCTTTTGCCATAACTGGCTGTTACCTCGCCTGCCATCTTTTTATCAAAAATACCCTTTTATCAGGCTCGATATTCAGCTGGTGGACTGGCCATCAACCAACCCTTGTCAGAATGTCGATATCGAACTGACCAACGGCAAGGTCGAAAGCGAAGACACGCATAGTGAGCGACTGTTTCAAGAACATTGGCAGTTGGTGTGTAGCCCAGAATTTAAAAAACAATATCAAGAATCCTTGGCTGAGCATGATTTTTCTGCTCTGCCGACCGTGCAAGTAAAAGGCTACCGAGAGAACTGGCTGCAATGGCTGAGTCACAACCAATTCGAGATGACTTTACCGAAGGTGTTACTTGAAGTGAGTAACTCTCTGCACGCTTTAGAGGCGGTCAAACATGGCATTGGCGTGCTGTTGGTGCGTTCGCTTGCGGTGTCTGAGCTGTTAGAGAAAAACGATCTTGTTCTGGCGACAGAGTCCTCAATGCCTGCCGAATCCGCCCACTATTTGATTACCAAACACCGACGCAGTGCCAAGGTGAATTTCTTTTGTGATTGGCTTTATCACCAGATGGAAGACGGTGAACTGGAAGAAAGATTTTCTAATGGGTAGCCATAAAAAAAATGAAGGGCGCTCCTACTAACCTGTCACACAAACCCCTTAATTTAACCGCATACAAATAAGGACGAGGTCACCATGAGTGCTTTCTCAGAACCAATGAAAAACCGCTTAAAGGTACTGCTATTTACTGCACCGTTGTTGGTGCCACTGTTTACTTTTTGGCTCGTACCATTTGGTTATTCGATTTACATCAGCTTCACCGATTGGGATTACATCTCGCCAGATTATTCGTTCATCGGTTTAGAAAATTACGAGTACATGGTTGAAGACTACGAGTTCATCCAAGCGATGCTCAATACGTTTTGGTTCTCGGTCGGTGTGGTGATTCCAACCATCATTCTTGGGCTTGTGTTTGCCATGTTGCTGCACAAAAACTTCAAGGGCAGCCAGTTCTATCGCGCGGTGATCTTCTCTCCTTGGATTACACCCACAGTCGCGGTGTCGATTGTGTGGTCTTGGGTGTTCGAGACCAAATCAGGCTTGGCAAACCACTTACTGGAGTCGGCAGGGTTTAGCGCGATTCCATGGTTAGAAAACGGAAATACAGCCTTGGTTGCGGTGATTATCGTGACTGTGTGGCAAGCGATTGGTTGGACGATGCTGTTTTACATCAGTGCGCTCAACAAGATCCCAGAATCGCTATATGAGGCTTCGTTGATTGATGGTTGCAGCAGCTTAACGCGCTTTTTGAAGATAACGCTGCCGCTGATTTCACCAACCACATTCTTCTTAGTGGTGGTCAACATTATCACGGCAATGCAAGCGTTCGATCAGTTCCAGATCCTAACGCAGGGCGGGCCGGGTGGTGAGACACGTACCTTGCTGTACTTGTTCTACCAACAGGCGTTCGAACGTTACGAAATGGGACCTGCGGCCGCGACATCGTTAGTGATATTCCTGATTACTGGATTGCTGGCACTTATTAATACCTACATCGGCAAGCGCTGGGTGTACTACTAGTCGATTTTTTAAAGGACAGAATTATGACCACGCAAGTATTGGATGCCAATCAAGTATTAAATCAGAGCGCAGCGAAAACTAAAGTTAGAGCTCAAGCCAAAGCGACCAAATCAGAGATTGCGTCAAAGAAAGCTTCAGTGGATCGCCGCTCGTTTGTCGCACTGGCTAAGCACCTGTTCTTGGCAACCTGCGGAACCATCATGGTGTTCCCGTTCTTATGGATGCTGTCTGGTTCGCTGAAAACCAATGATGAGATCTTTGCTAACCCTCTGGATTTGATTCCAGAGCAGTTTCGCTGGGAAACCTTTGTCGAAACCTTTCACAGCGCGCCGTTTGGCTTGTACATCTTCAACAGCTTTAGCGTGGCTTTGTTCACTACGCTTTTGGTGATTGTGAATTCGGCGATGTTTGCATACGCGCTGACTCAGCTGAAGTTTCGCTCGAAGACAGTGCTCTATTTCATCGTGATGGGTTGTTACATGCTGCCGGGCGCAGTGACTTACATCCCGTCTTACATCACCTTGGCAAAACTGGGTTTGTTGGATTCACACATGGGATTGGTGGCGTCGAACGCGGCGTCGGTGTTCGGTGTGTTCTATCTACGCCAAGTGTTTATCAAGGTGCATCCGTCGCTGATTGAAGCGGCACGAATTGATGGTGCAGGTGAGCTCAAAATCTTATGGGCAATCATCTTACCGCAATGCCGAGCAGCAGTCGCAACACTGTTCCTCATCACTTTTATTACCAATTACAACAGCTACATGTGGCCGAGCCTAGTGATAACAACTCAGGATTTAAACCTGATCGCTACTGGTATTCGTCACTACTTTATTGCCGAAGGTAACTATGGGTTGAACTGGTCGCAAATCATGGCGGCGAGCACCATTGCAGTATTGCCTTTGTTAATTCTATTCGTCATTTGTCAAAAGACGATTCTTTCAGGTATCGCCGATAACGGCGTAAAAGAGTAAAACGGAAATGAAACTAAAAACTCTCGCACTAGTGTGTGCTGGCGCAGCAAGCGTGTCTATGTTCTCTAGCAGTGTTCTTGCCGCAACCGAAGTTAACTTTTGGTATTCCGGTGGTACTAAGCCACAGCAAATGATGACTAAGCTCATCGAAGAGTTCAACGCGAGTCAAGATGAGTATGTGGTAAAGCCAGCATTGCAAGGTAACTACACAGAAACCTACCAGAAGCTGCAAGCAGGCCTAGCGTCTAGAACGGCACCTGAACTTGTGCTGCTAGATTCAGGCCGTGCGGAAGCGATGCATGGGCGTGGTTTGAGCCGTGACTTAACGCCGTTCATGGATGAAGAGTTCAACTTCTCTGATTTCATTGGCGCGTTTAAAGACCAAGTGACCGCAGACGATGGCACCATCATCGGCCTACCTGCTTACGGTACAACTCAAGTGTTCTACTACAACAAGCAAGTGTTAGCAGACAACGGCTTTACAGAGCAAGACCTAAACACATGGCAAGGCGTGGCTAAGGTTGCTGAGAAAGTCACACAACGTGATGAGAAAGGTAACGTGACCTTCTACGGCTGGGAGCCGATGTGGGGTCAAGACAACATGATTGACGCGGCTTTCTCTAATGGCGCACAGATCATCAGTGATGACGGTAAGAAAGTGCTAATTGACTCTGCTGAATGGGTTGAGGTATGGGACAGCTTCCGTAAGTGGATCCACGATGATCAAATCATGCGTATTCACTACGGTGGTCAAGGCTGGGAATACTGGTACAAAACCATTGATGACGTGATGAAAGACAACGCTCTTGGTTATACCGGTTCATCGGGTGACCAAGGTGACTTGGACTTCACTAAGCTTTCGGCAACCACACAACCAGGTTGGGGCTCAAACCCTTCAGCACCACAAGCGGGTGCGTTGGTTTATGTAATGCCAAAAGGCACAGACGAAGCTGCGGCTAAAGGCGCGTTCGAGTTTGTTGAGTTCTACACCAACGCGAAAAACACGGCGGCATGGTCAATGTTTACGGGTTACATCCCAGTGCGTAACAGCGTTTCTGAAGTTCCAGAATACCAAGCGTTCACTAAAGATAACCCACAAGCTCTGATCCCGCTGAAGCAAGCGAACACGGCAACCAAAGATTTCCTAGATCCTACCAACGGTAAGATCATGGATGCGCTGAAAGTGGCAGCAGACCAGATTCAAATCCAAAACGTGCCAGCTGACAAAGCGCTAAAACAAGCGGCGAAGAAAGCACAACGTGCACTAGACCGAGCGAATCGTTCTTAATCTGTAAGTTATTAAAACTATCTTTGCATGCATCAAGGCCCATCTATTCGGGTGGGCCTCTTTTTAACCCAGTTCTTCAATTAGGACGAATTTGGTGAAGACAATGACCCAATTTCAAGGTGAGCTGCCGTTTGGCAGAGTACGTATCCCCTTTGATGTGCCAGCAGGTTCTTACAGCGTAACGATTACTGGTACGACGGTGAAAAAAGGGTTTTTATACGCGGCAGCCTACGATGCCAACCAAGCATTTCGTGGCAAAGTGCTATTTGAAAAGGCACACAAGTCACTTACTATCCAACTGGAAAACTCAGGCCTAGGCGCGATTGATGGCGAGATTCCATCGGGCGAGTGGTTCTTAGAACTTTACAACCTTGAAGGTGAGTTCCGTACCGAGCGTGCGATGCAGTATCAAGTCGATGTGCTTTGCTCTGATGAGTTAGTTAATCATTCTAATGAGCTAGGTACTGACGGAATTGAGAGTGAGCTAGAACTGAACCCAACGGTCACAACTGATCACGATATCGAGTTTGATTACAGCCACATGCTGAGCTCTGATTCTCGCTGGTATGGAGGCGACTTACACGCTCACACTCAGCTTTCTGATGGCCACAATACCTTGGCAGCGGCTAAAGACATTGTGGAATCACAAGGGCTCGATTTCTTCTTCTTCACTGAGCACAACATCTGTCAGCCGAAGCTACCTGTTTCAAAACAGTGTTTGTTCTTACCGGCGTTAGAAGTCACGACCGATCTCGGGCACTTTAATGTACATGGCCCAGTAAAGTCTTTGGACCTTAGAGACGTTGAACATAACAGCCAAGCAACCATGGAAGCGGGATTGGGTTTAGCGAAAAGTGGACACAGCTCCCTTGGCATTAATCACCCGATGATGAAGCCGTGGCACTGGCATTACGATCAAGTCGATCTCAGCCAAGTGTCTACGTTTGAAGTGTGCTGTGACCCAACTTGGTCAACTTCACCACAAGCGACCGAAGAGGCGTTATTGGTTCTCAATGAAATGTGGAATTGTGGCCAGCGTATTACGGCGATTGGCGGCAGCGATTCACACCTTGAGCCCCATGAACGTAATCCTAAATCGGACGAGCCTTCTATCTACGGTGACCCATCAACATTCGTTTACAGCCATGGTTTGAGTGGCGAAGGCATCTTGTCTGGTTTGCGTAATGGTCAGGTGTATTTAGAGCGCCGTTGCGGCTTGAAGTTTGATATCAACTTAGGTGATTTGCTACCGGGCAACGACTCTCAAGGCCAACCACTAACATACCGAATTGCCGTCTCTGATTCAGAAAACCCTTACTACGCAGAGTGCATGGTGGATGGCGAGATTGTTGACCGAATCGCTTTGAGTGATGAACTACAAAGTATCCATATTGATGAAGGCTACCGTTGGTGTCGTGTCGATATTCGTCGCGGAGCGCTTTCTTCAGCATTAATCAACAGCACTCAATCTGCATCTGACGAGCGTGAGTTTGAAGGCTGCATCAACGCCGTATTCGACGGCAAACAACCAGAATTTAACCAACCCCTAGTGCGTACTTGGGGAGAACTAATGGAGCGAATGAGCCGTGATGAAGTTTAAGGCGATGTTATTTGATAAAGACGGCACATTGTTAGAGTTCCACAAGATGTGGCTTAACGTTTCTCGTGGTGCCTGTGAGCGTGTGAAATCTTACAGTGATCAGCATCAAGGTAATCAAATTGTCACACCTGCTGAGTTACTCTTGGCCATCGGTGTTGAAGGTGATGTGGTTGATAACTATGGACTATTAGCCTCAAATCCAGTGGAAGATACCGCCACAGCGTGGTTCAACATGCTGCAACCTAATGTCTCACTCGCTGAGTTCACTAAGGTGACCAAAGCCGCTTTCAATGACGAAGTGGAAGAGAACCCAAGTTGGATTGAAGCCCTACCGGGTGTGACTGAAAAGCTCGGTCTGTTTAAGCAGCAAGGCATGATTTTAGGCATCGCGACCGCAGACACCAAAGACTCAACGATCTACACGCTAGAGCAATCGGGTTTGAGCGAGATGTTCGATTATGTTGGTTATTCCGATGGTGATATCGAACCTAAACCTGCGCCAGCACTGCTCAATGCCTTCTGTGAGCAATGCGGTATTGAGCCACATGAAGTGATCATGTTTGGTGACACGGTTTCGGATATGGAATTTGGCCGTAATGCAGGCGCAAGCAATGTTGGCGTGCTGACTGGCACGGCGCAACACAGCGAATTAGAGCCTGTGGCGGATCTGGTTATCGCATCGGTCGCCCATTTTGAGCTAAATCAACTGCAATAACGAAGCTAATGTATTTAAGAAGCGTACTTAGCAAAAGCACTAAAAAGAAGCACTTGGTAAAAGTGTCTAAGAACAGTATTTAACGAATTGATTTAAGGACAGGTTATGGCTGAAGTCACACTGAGAGGGGTAGAGAAAACTTACCCAAATGGTTTTAAGGCCGTGCATGGTGTCGATCTTAATATTCGCGAAGGCGAGTTTATGGTGTTTGTTGGGCCGTCTGGCTGCGCAAAATCCACGACACTTCGTATGATTGCGGGCCTTGAAGATATCTCAGAAGGCGATGTTTACATTGGCGATAAGCGTGTGAACGAACTGCCACCTAAAGATCGTGGCATCTCAATGGTGTTTCAGAACTACGCACTTTACCCGCACATGTCGGTGTACGACAACATGGCTTTTGGCCTTAAACAACAGAAGCTGCCAAAGCATGAAATCAATGAACGGATTGAAGATGCAGCCAAGACTCTCGATATCGAGCATCTGCTGAACAACAAACCGGGTGAAATGTCCGGCGGTCAAAGGCAGCGTGTTGCTTTAGGTCGTGCGATGGTTCGTAAGCCGGATGTATTTCTGTTTGACGAGCCACTGTCTAACTTAGACGCCAAGCTGCGAGTTTCAACGCGAGTCAGCATTGCGCAGCTACATGATAACCTGAAGCAAGAAGGGCAGAATGCCACCATGATCTACGTGACACACGATCAGGTGGAAGCGATGACTCTTGGCGACCGCATCTGTGTGCTGAATCAAGGTGAGATCATGCAAGTCGACACGCCAATGAATCTATATCAGTACCCAGCCAATAAGTTTGTCGCAGGCTTTATTGGTTCGCCAGCCATGAACCTTATCAAGGTTAGAGTGGACGAGATTGACGGTGTAATGAACGTGGTGTCGGAAAGTGGTGCACGCTGGACGCTGCCACAAGACAAGCAAGCTATCGCTCGTGAAAAAGTAGGAGAGTGGTTGTGGTTTGGTGTTCGCCCTGAACATATTCAACTCGCTAATCACGATGCGCCGCTGTCGGAAGTGAATACTCAAACGCACAGGTTAGATGTTGTCGAGTCGATGGGTAATGAGTTGTATCTCTACTTCAAATTGGGTGCAGATAAGCTGGTGGCTCGCGTGCCTTTCGATGCCGATCGCACGGCAAATAGTGGCGAAGAGACAGTGCTGCATTTCAATACCTCACAGTGCCATCTGTTTGACCTAGAGACAGAAGAGGCACTGACTGAATAAGTCGACATGTTGCGTATTCGAAATAAAGAAATCCCCGCTCAGATGAGTGGGGATTTTTCTTAGGGGGGAGTATCAACAGGAGCTCGGGACTGTGCTCGAGGCTTTTTTGTTGGAGATAGCTAAACGCTCTTGAGGGCTAGAACCATTTAATGGCTCGGAATCGCAATCCTTTTTTCTAGCCAACGAACCGCTTGCGATACGACCAAAATAAGAACAAGGTACTCCAAAACCAGAAACGTATAGATCTCTAAAGGTAAATATTCGTTCACCACCAGCTCATTTGCTCGCCTTGTTAAATCACTCAAACCAATCACACTCACTAGAGAACTCATCTTGAGGATATAAACAAACTGATTGCCCAAGGGCGGCAGTATCTGACGGAATGCCTGCGGTAGGATAACCAATCGCATTTTTTGCCAATAGGTCAATCCCAAGGATTCGGCCGCTTCATGTTGGCCACGATTAATCGCTTGAATCCCCCCACGGAACACTTCTGCCATAAAGGCGCTCTCGGCAATGGTCAATGATATTACCCCTGCCCAGAAGTGGTTCAAAGATACATCGAGTAATGTCGGCATTCCGTAATACACCCACAATAGCAACACCAACACAGGGATAGAACGCATCACCTCTACGTAAAGTCGATTAATCCCCTTGAGTATTGGAGAATTGGAAAGCGCTGGAAAGGCGACCAATAGACCCAGAGCCATAGCAAAAAACATGCTTAGCAACGAAACCTTAATAGTCTCGCTAAAACCAGCTATCAAAAACTGAATGTTAGTTCGCCCCTGCTCCGTCGACGGGTCGAGTACATACCATCCCCATTGGTAGTCTGAACATCCTGTCAGAAACAGCAGAGAAACTAGCGATAAGTGACGATAGTTCACATTTACTCCCAAAAACTCCATTTGTTATTGCCATGTTAACAACCAAATCTGTTTAATGGTTAATAATTAAGAAGAATATCTACATTCATCACTTAGAAATCAGCATTCTTTGAAGGAATATAAAATGAAGAAAAGCTTAATTGCATTAGGAATGTGCTTACTTGCTTTTACACAAATTGCACATGCACAAAGTCGTTTGCAGGAGATACTGGATGCCGGAGTTCTTCGCGTTGGTACAACGGGGGATTGGAACCCAATGACAATGAAGGATCCAGCGACCAATAGCTACCGCGGCTTTGATATCGATGTCACGACTGAATTGGCTAAAGACCTCGGCGTTAAAGTGGAATACGTCGCAACAGACTGGAAAACCTTGGTGAATGGCATCACTGCCAACAAATACGACGTGACTGGCAGCGCATCGCTCAACATGTCTCGTGCAAAAGTCGCTGGGTACAGCCAACCCTACTTCTATTTGGCTTTTGTCCCTGTTGTTCAAAAGAAAGACCTAGAGAAGTTCTCCGATTGGAGTGACTTTGACAAAGCAGAAATCAAAGTTGCCGCCACACTCGGCACAGTACAAGAAAAAATGGTGAAGGACTTCTTCCCATCGGCACAACACATCGTGATTGAAGCGCCAGCACGGGATTTTCAAGAGCTTTTGGCTCGCCGCGCTGATGTCTCTGTGACTTCAAACGTAGAGGCTGCAACCTTAGTAGAGAAGTTTAAACAACTCGCGATAGTTCCGGTGAAAGAGCCACGTAAACCAACTCCAATTGCGATGCTACTACCACAAGATGATCAGGTTTGGATTAACTACATTAACCACTGGGTTGAATTGAAAAAGACGCAAGGTTTCTTCAAGCAAACCGCTGAGAAGTGGGGACTGAAGAGCATGTAACGAGCTCATAAAGAAGAGAAAAATAGAGCCCTTAGGGGGTAGGGCTCTAGAGTTAGGAGCTAACTTGAAGTTGGGTTATGCGACGACCAGTGTTGCGGCTTTCTTCATCGCTTCCTTAGTAGAACACTCAATCACGTTCGCATTGGCAAAGCGGTGAGCGTCTTTCACTTGAATATCGTGAGCCAAGATAACCAGTTTCGCGTTTGCTACATCTAGGTCGGTGATGCGGTTCTGAATACCGTTTTGACCTTGAGTTTCTACCTTAATCTTAAGGCCTGCTGCTAAGCCTGCTTTCTCTAGTGCTTTTGCCGCCATGAAGGTGTGTGCAACACCAGAAGGGCAACATGTTACTGCTACGATGTCGTACTCGCCTTCGCCTGCTACTGGAGCTGTTTGAGCTTGTACTGGCGCTGCTTCAAGCATGTCTTCTTCTGTTTCAAACGCGACTGGTTTCCAGAAGCCAACGATAACCGCCGTAGTTAGCGAGCCAAGTGCAATACCGACGACGTACATTGGAATGTTGCTTGATACTGGCGCAGTGATTAGGCCGCCCCATGGTGCGTGCAGTAGAACGTCTGTCATGAAGCCAAACACACAACCAACGATACCACCGGCTACGATTGAAGGAAGAACGCGCATTGGGTCATTTGCTGCGAATGGGATAGCACCTTCAGAGATACCGATAGAGCCCATGATTGCTGCTGCTTTACCTGCTTCTTGCTCTTGCTTAGAGAACTTGTTTTTGAATAGGAACGTTGCCAGAGCCATACCTAGAGGTGGAGTACAAATCGCGATGCCTACGCCACCCATAAGCCAAGGTTGCGTGTCTACTTGAGTTTGAGCGAATAGGGTTGCCACTTTGTTGATAGGACCGCCCATATCAAACGCAGTCATACCGCCAAGGATTGTGCCCAGAACCATCTTAGACGCGCCAGCCATTGAAGCTAGGAACTCGTTCATTGAAGACATGAACAGTTTGATTGGTTCACCGATGCCCCACAGTACGATACCTGCAGAGATTAACGTGCCTAGAAGCGGGTAGATGAAGTAAGCACCTAGCGCGGTCATGTTTGCAGAAAGCGGGATCTTCTTAAGTTGGAACACCACGCCACCGGCGATAAAGCCAGCCACGATACAGCCAAGGAAGCCGCCGCCCATGTCAGCCATGATGCCTGATGAGATCATTGCTGGCGCTAGTGCTGGTTTATCTGCAATTGAGTAACCAATAAAGCCGCCAAGAATGATTGGGAAAAGAACAAGGCCTTTGATACCGATGTTAGAGATGTCTGCCAGCAAACCGTCGGCTGGAACCGCACCTTTGCCTGATGCCATGACCGCTAAAGCCAGCAGAACACCACCGGCTACGATGAAAGGTAGCATGTGTGAGGTTCCGAAAAGCAGATGGCCTTTCATGGTACTAAGGATTTTTTTAAAGTCGCTACTACTGTTTTTATTATTGGTATTCGTAGCTTGAGTTGTTAGGGTGCTCATAATTTTCTACGCCTTATGAATTAATTAAAATATTAAGGATTTGTTGTTCGTCTTTTGCGTTATGGATATCTTGAATAAATTCATCACTGAATTTTCCAAATAGTTCTTGTAGTACATAAATATGATGGTCAGCACCGTTATCGGGTGAGGCAATCATAAAAAATACGGTTGGATTGATGCCGTCTTCATCGCCATACTCAATGCCTTCTCGCTTAACACCGACAGCAATGGCAGGCTCAGTTACCACCTTGCTTTTTGAGTGTGGGTAAGCGATGCCGTCCATTGAGGTAATGCTTTGAGATTCACGAATTTCAATGTCTGCCAAGAAGGCTTCTTTATTATTGATGCGGTTGTTCTCAAATAACATGCCTGCCAATTCTTCAAACAGTTCTTTTTTATTATTTGCTTGAAGGTTGTTATTAATTAAGTTGACGTTGGTTAGCTGTGTGATCATTTATTAACTCATTCACTATTGAAGTTCTTGAATTAAAATTAATGGATTAACCCGATTCGCGAAATAGCAAATAAAAGCCCTTCACTGTACATTTGTATCCAGCAAAATTAAGTGTGATTTACATCATTAATGCAGTGTGAGATGGGTCATATTCGATGGCGTTTTTGATTAGGTTTTTGACACGCCGAGCGACCTCCTCAGAAACAAAAATGCCCCGCATGAGCAGGGCAGTAAGACTTTGTACTGAGTTCTAAGGGAGCTAGCTGTAAGCGCGCGCGACACGTCCAGCACAATCCAGTTTGTAGCTCTCAGCGTAAGCGGGAATGAAAACCGACTGGCCTTTCTCTATCACGCAGGTTTCGCCACATTGATGAGTGAGTATCATGGATTCGTCGAGCGGCAATAGGATCTCGGCACCTTCGGTAGTGATCTGTCGCTCATGCGAATTTTGCACGATAGAAAACTTAAAATCTTCGACTGGAATTTGGTATTCCATCACATCACCTTGCTCAATCGGGCTTAGTAGCAACCTATCTGCAGGTTTCTCATTAAATCGAGTACAAGAGACCAGCTCATTAATGTCCATATACTTAGGCGTTAACCCTGCGCGAAGCACATTGTCTGAGTTCGCCATAATTTCTAAGCCCGTGCCTTTGATGTAAGCGTGGGGTGTTTCGGCATCAAGATACATGGCTTGCCCCGGTTTTAGGGTAATCACGTTCAATAGCAGCGGGGCGAACAAGCCGACATCACCTGGGTATTGATCTTCCAGTTCTGAAATCAACTGGAACACAGGTGTATCCGAAAGCTTCGCCTTCATCAGCAGCATGGTCAGCGCCATGCCTTTTTGTTCACCTTGCAACGACAATAAGCTCGCGAAGAAGCTCGCTAATCCATTGGGAGTTTGATCGCCCACGAGTTCGTTGACCATCGAATGCAGCTCTGGAATATCGAGGTAATGGAAGTGCTCAAGGATCTCGCTAATCGACCTAAAGCCATTCATCGCGGTGTAGTCGGTTAATGCATACACTAGCTCCGGCTTATGATTAGGATCCTTGTAGTTGCGATTGCCAGCCGTCATCGGAATGCCTTGCTGCTCTTCTAGAGCATAGCCAGATTCGGCTTGTTGCTTGTTCGGGTGAACTTGAACCGAGAGCGCTTTCTCCGCAGCTAACACCTTAAACAGATACGGAAGTTCACCAAAACGGCTTGCGACTTTCTCACTTAGATACAGGTTTAGGTTCTTGGAAATCAAGCTCGACAATGTGGTCTGCTGCCCGTTATCAGTCACCATTGAGCAACCATTGGGGTGTGCGCCCATCCAAATCTCCGCTTGTGGCTCACCAGACTGGTTATCAATACCAAACAGTTGGTTGAACGAAGAAGGGCTACCCCATGCGTAGTTTTGAATTACGTTGGTCATAGGGTAGAAAAAGCGTTGTACGAACGAGTCGTTCGCTAAAGAAAAATCAGACATCGAAATCACCATGAAGGGAAACATGGCTTGAGCTCTATTCGGCCTATTTGCAACTAAAGTGTCAGCTACTAAAAAAGGAGAGTCGAAGGGCTCAAGCCATTGGAATTGAAATGGCTTAAGCCGCTGCTGTCGTTAGCTTGGCTTTGCGTAGGTTTTTAAGCGCGATACAAGTAACCGCAGTTACACCCGCACCTGATGCCATGCACAGAAGCGCCAGCATTGGGTAGTTCATTGCGCCTAACAGGGCAACAACTGGACCACCGTGAGCAACGCTGTTGGTGATGCCGAATGAGAACGCCATAACGGCGGCCGTCATTGAACCTAGTACGTTGGCCGGGATAACCGACATCGGATCTTGAGCTGCGAAAGGAATCGCACCTTCAGAGATACCTACCAAGCCCATTGCACCTGCTGCCTTACCTGCTTCGATTTCAGAAGATTCGAATAGGTCGAACTTACGGCCAAGTCTGGTAGCGATAGCCATACCCAGTGGAGCCACAGGGATTGCACACGCCATAGCACCCATGAATTGAGTTTGACCGCTGGCAATCATGCCGACCGAGAATAGGAATGCCACCTTGTTGAATGGGCCGCCCATATCGAAACCGGCCATGCCACCAAGGACGATGCCAAGCAGAACCACGTTGCCTGTGCTCATGCTAGTTAGTAGTGCAGTAAGCGCATCCATCAGCCCAGCGATTGGCGCGCCGATAACAAAGATGAACAGACCCGCGATGAATAGAGAACCCGTGATCGGAGCGATCATGATAGGCACAAGCGGTTGAACGAACTTGTGGTAGTTAAACGAGGTAATCCACTTAACGAAGTAACCCACTAATAGACCTGCGATGATTGCGCCAATGAAGCCAGTACCTGCGTCAGCGCCATAGAAAGAACCGTTGTTCGCAATCCAACCGCCAATCAAGCCTGGGGTTAGAGCGGGGCGGTCAGCAATCGCGTAAGCAATGTAGCCAGCCAAGATTGGGATCATCAATGTGAAGGCAACCACGCCCACTTCTAGGATTTGGTTCCACATGCTGCCAGCAGGAATCGCCATGCCAGATTCACTTGGCTCGCCGCCAATCGCCAGTGCAAGGGCAATCAATAGGCCGCCAGTCACGACGAATGGGATCATGTGAGATACGCCGTTCATCAAGTAACGGTAAAGGTCTGAACGTGCTTGTGAGGCTTTTTCTGCAACAGATTGGTTGGTCGGCGTTTGTTCAGCTTGGTAACTAGGTGCGTTGAGCGCTTGCTTAATCAAGCCTTGTGCGTCTTTGATTGGTGCTTTTACGTTGGTGCTGATGACGCGTTTTCCGGCAAAGCGAGCCATGTCGACCTGTTTATCACAAGCCACGACAATCGCGTCGGCGCGTTCGATCTCTTCTTGAGTCGGGCTGTTTTTAACACCAATAGAACCGTTAGTTTCGACCTTGATGTCGTAGCCAAGAGCCGCCGCGCCTTTCTCTAGCGCTTCTGCTGCCAAATAGGTGTGTGCGACGCCTGCTGGGCAACCTGTTACACCAATGATGAAGCCTTGTTTCTCAATATTGGTTTCCGTTTCTGAAGGCTCAGGTTTGGTAAGAAGTAGCTCTAACGCCGCTTGTTCAGAGTGGGCATTCATGAAGTTTTCGATGAAACCTTCTTCAATCAGTTTTGAAGAAAGCTCTGCCAGTACTTCGATGTGGTGATTATCGCCACCATCGGGAGAAGCAATCATGAAGAACAGTTTTGAAGGCTGACCATCATCGGCGCCGTACTCGATGCCCTGTTTATGGACGCCGATAACAACCGCGGGTTTGATCACCGCAGCGCTTTTCGCATGTGGCAGGGCGATGCCTTCTTCAAACCCTGTGTTGCCTTGTTCTTCACGCGCCTTAATGTCGGCAAGAAACTGTGCTTTGTCTGAAATTCGACCTTGCGCATAAAGTACGTCTATCAGCTCTTTAAATACGTCTTCTTTTGAATCAGCGCTAAGCGAAAGCTTAATCAAATCTTGATTGATCAATGTTGTGATCATAATGAACCCCTACTCTATTTTTATTTTGTTAGGGGTATTTTGGAATCTATGGCTTAGCTTCTGTAGTGAAGAAAAAATGCATTTACTGGATGATTGTTGCGTTATAAATGGAGTGTGATTTTGATCGGTCGAGTGGTCGTTTTTAGGCTTGTGTTGACAGAGTTCAAGATGTTTTGAGGCTTTTATTTATAAGGGCTTCGGCGTATTTCGTTATCCAGGAAACAACGTGCTTCATCAATTTCCGCACTGGAAATTTATTTCTAAAACTGGATTTTTGTAACCTAGATCTCAAATTGTGATTTTGCTCAATAGCACTATGTTTCACTAAGGAGTATATCTATTCCCGTAGCCTTATTGCTGCTTATAAGAGTTCGAATAAATGATATTTCATGACCTAATCTCGTCGGTATTAAATGAGCGAGAACCGTTTCACAACATCTGGTTTGCTGGAGATTTTCATACGCCTCCAGCGTGCAGTTATCAGGTGAATTTTCCGCGCTTAGAGTTGGTGCTAGACGGAGAGTATATTAATGAAATGGAGAGTCATGATCGCAAAATAACCAACGTTATTGCCAAAGCCGGAGACGCGATTTTCATCCCACCCAACTGTTGGAATAAGCCGAACTGGGATACTGACTGTTCGGTGTTGAGCATGTTGTTTGGGCGTCGTCAGCTTGGTTTAAGTTTGGTGAGTAAGCGCAAAGGTGAAGAGAGCTTTTACGATATTCAAAAGCACAGTATTCAGACTCGCTCTGGGTTTGCGATTGATAACATTCTTGAAGCGCTCAGTTCACTCGCGAGGGAAAGTAACAAGCAGCCGATGGATGAGTTATTGCTGCAAGCTCTACTGCAATACAGTAAAACCATGCTGGAAGCGCCCGTAGAAAAATCTCATAGCCGAGTACAGGATGTGTATCAGGGGATTTGTATCTACATTCAAGAGAACTTCCACCGCCAAATCACCCGAGACAGCATTGCCTCACGCTTTAGCATTTCATCCAATCACTTGTCGCGAATGTTCCGTCAACAAGGTCACATGACACTGGCAGAATACATCACCCGCGTGCGAGTCGACCGCGCTAAGTTCATGCTCAAAAAGTACAACTTCAAGCTCAATGAAGTGGCATTACGTTGCGGCTTTAAGGATGTGAACTACTTCTGTCGAGTATTTAAGAATCGCACCGGAAGAACGCCGACTGAATATCGTGGCTCAATCTAATATCCCTTCAAATTACCTTTTCTGACCAGATCTTATACGACCGAAATTTGTATGACTAGATCATCATTGCTGACTCCGAGCTGTGGTGATCCATTTGCTTTGTGTTCTCCTCTTCCGTTTATTCCTACGCTTCATACCTAAGCTTAGTTTTTCTATTTACCGTGTTTCACTAAGTAACTCCAATTAATAATATTAAGGGTTAGTTTTGCGAGTTGCTTATTATTTTTTGCTCTCTATTAATTGAATTAAACGTGTGAAAGTTGATGTATCAACGCGATGCATTTAATGAATGTTAAGTAAATTAAAAACCACTTATCGAGACGATAAAATCTCATTATTGTCGTCTGGTTTATTGATTGAAGTGTTTTTAAGTTGTTGATTTTAAATGTTTACTTTGCGTCGGTTTATTCTTTATTTATTAGCGAGTAATTCATACCTCGAAATCAAATATTCAGGTTTATACGCTCTATCACAACCTTGACTTATAATACTACAAATTAAAAATTCTATAGATAATATGCTCTCCAGATATTCATCATAAAGAAGACTTATACATGGAACTCAATACTCTGATCGTAGGAATTTATTTCCTTTTCCTTATCGCAATAGGTTGGATGTTTAGAACGTTCACCAGTACAACCAGTGACTATTTCCGCGGGGGCGGTAACATGCTTTGGTGGATGGTTGGCGCAACTGCGTTTATGACTCAGTTCAGTGCTTGGACCTTCACTGGTGCGGCAGGTAAAGCTTATGCTGATGGTTTGGCGGTAGCAATTATCTTCCTAGCGAACGCATTTGGTTACCTGATGAACTACCTTTACTTCGCTCCGAAATTCCGTCAATTGAGAGTAGTAACTCCTATTGATGCGATTCGTATGCGTTTTGGTAGCTTTAACGAGCAAGTATTTACTTGGTCTGGCATGCCGAACAGTATTGTTTCTGCGGGGATCTGGCTGAACGGTTTGGCGATTATCGCATCGGGCATCTTTGGCTTTGATATGACAACAACCATCATTCTGACGGGTCTTGTAGTATTAGTCATGTCGGTGACTGGCGGCTCTTGGGCGGTTATCGCATCTGACTTCATGCAGATGGTTATCATCATGGCAGTAACCGTAACGTGTGCAGCTGTTGCTATCGTGCAAGGTGGCGGCGTTACTGAGATCATTAACGACTTCCCTGTAGAAGAAGGTGCATCATTCGTTTCTGGTAACAACCTGAACTACGTAAGCATCTTCGGAATCTGGGCATTCTTCATCTTCTTCAAGCAGTTCAGTATCACCAACAACATGTTGAACTCTTACCGTTACCTAGCGGCAAAAGACTCCAAGAACGCGAAGAAAGCGGCACTGTTGGCGTGTATTCTGATGACAATCGGTCCAATCATTTGGTTCATGCCACCTTGGTTCGTGGCAGGGCAAGGCATTGATCTTGCTGCACATTACCCAGATGCAGGTTCTAAAGCAGGCGACTTCGCTTACCTTTACTTCGTAGAGCAATACATGCCAGCGGGTATGGTGGGGCTTCTAATCGCAGCGATGTTTGCGGCAACTATGTCTTCTATGGACTCAGGCTTAAACCGTAACTCTGGTATCTTTGTAATCAACTTCTACCAACCGATTCTTCGTCCAAACGCGACAGAGAAAGAGCTGATGATTGTGTCTAAGTTGATGTCTACTTTCTTTGGTCTTGCCATCATCCTTATCGCGCTGTTCATCAACTCGCTAAAAGGCTTAAGTCTGTTCGACACCATGATGTACGTGGGTGCATTAATCGGCTTCCCAATGACCATTCCAGCATTCTGTGGCTTCTTCCTTAAGAAGACTCCGGACTGGGCAGGTTGGGGTACGCTAGTGGTCGGTGCGATTGTGTCTTACATCGTTGGTTTCGTGATTACCGCTGAGATGCTACAGAACTGGTTCAACCTAGAGCCTCTAACAGGCCGCGAATGGTCTGACTTAAAAGTAGCAGTAGGCCTGATTGCACACTTAACCTTTACTGCTGGCTTCTTCATTCTTTCGACTCTGTTCTACAAACCACTGGAAGCGTCTCGTCAGAAAGATGTCGATACCTTCTTCAACAACTTAGCGACACCATTGGTTTCTGAGTCAACAGCACAGAAGAAACTGGATAACAAACAACGTCACATGCTGGGTTCTCTGATCGCAGTGTCTGGTGTAGCCGTGATGGCGATGTTTGCTCTGCCGAACCCATTCTGGGGAAGAATGATGTTCGTACTGTGTGGCGGTATCGTGTTCATCGTTGGTCTGCTGTTAGTGAAAGCCGTAGACGACTCAGTTGAGGATGCGAAACAAGCGAAGAAAACTGCCTAAGTTCGCTAACCAGTTACACAAGTAATTAAACATAAAACGGTTGAGCTCTAATGCTCAGCCGTTTTTTATTTTGTGAGCAAATGAGCAAATGAGCAAATGAGCAAATGAGTATAGAAGGATTGGATAAGTGTCATAACAGGAGATAAATGGATTCTTTGAGCTTAACCAGAATAGTTGAATTAGATGGGGTGAATTAGAAGAGAAATTAGATAAGGCGAGACGAGATGTACATCAACAGAGCCTGTAGGTCGACACTGCTTCGGGTCTTTTGCAAACGCTCATTGACCTGATCGTGAAGTAGGTTTCTAGTTAGGTTGGTCGCCGCCACAATATGCTCACGCTGTGGTTTGGTTGGCAATACCAAAGCGATAGCAACGTGTACTTCACCAATGCGTGAGGCCCAGTCAATCGGGTCGTCACTGACGATGACCGCAATCGAGAGATCTTGGGTCGATTCAAACATCACATGGGGCAGAGCGATCCCTGGTGATACACATGTAGAGGAGCGTTCTTCTCGTTTAATAAATGCCAGAATCAATTCATCTGGATCTTCTGGATAAACAAGGTGAGCGAGGCCTTTCAAGCACTCAAATTTAGTCAGTTGAGTTTGCGCCTTGGCGTGGTGCCATTTGATATCACAAGGTGGGCATATCTGAGGCATACGCTGGATTAGATCGTTCGAAAACTCATGGTTCACTTGCGACCCAACCATCGCGTAGTGCTCGGCAATGACATCTTTAAGAACGAAACAGGCCAGTTCTGCATCAATACCGACCGCGGTGATCTGACATAAATCACCACGAAGTAAACCTACTTGCAGCATCGCGACGGATTTGGAGAGATCAGCGGTTCGATTTTGAGTGATGTTGATAATGCGAATGGTACTTTTGAACTTCTTCGCTAAGCGAGTCAGCGGCTGCGCGACATGTGAGTTCGCGGCAGGATCGTTAACGAAGAAGGTGATCTGGTATTCGTTCATCAAAAGTTTAAGTTCGACAGTGCTTAATAAAGACTTTATCGACACTCAACAACACCTCTTCCATTGGAACAAATACGGTTTTAGCTGGGTCAAATCGGCCTGGTTGTTCGATGTCTATATCAGAGACGATCAACACTTTGTCTGCGAGGGTAATATCTTGGGCTGTCAGTAAGTTTTCAATACCCATAGCGCCTTGCGTCTCAACTTTGATTGAAACGTTGAACTTAGGGGCTGTTTTATTTAGAGCATCAGCTGCCATATAAGTATGTGCGATGCCTGTAGGGCACGCAGTTACCGCTACAATTCTCATTATTATTCTCGGCTTAATCTCGTCCCTGTTACCTTACATAAGCTACCTTTCAGACAGAAGCTACCTTGCATGGGAAACCAGTATGGAAAGTTCGCATAGGGGAGGGGCGATATTGTTATGGGTTCTGTGGATTTTATGGATTGGCGTTTTTTATTCCAAGGTGAAAGTCACACTCTGAGTTCTTGGTTACAATAATCCAGTTAATGCACCTTTCGTCCTATATATTGAGTGCCTTCACACCGTTAATCTTTTCATCTTATTAACCTTATCACTTACGTAATTACTTCAGTCTGAAATCAGGCGAGGCAGAGCAGCATATGGATATCACTAACATTATCGAGCCCGAGATCATCTGCTTAGATTTACAAGCCGACTCAAAACAGGCGGTATTTGAAGAGCTTGTAGAACTGCTCGACCGTGCCGGTAAGCTCTCCAATAAACGTGAATTCCTTGATGACATCTGGAAGCGTGAAGCCATAGGTAACACGGGCTTTGACGATGGTATCGCCATTCCACACGCAAAAAGCACCGCGGTTGCAAAGCCTGCCGTTGCTGTGGGTATCAGCCGCTCTGGTATCGATTATGGCGCAGACGGCGGCGAACTGTCGGATGTGTTCTTTATGCTTGCTTCACCTGACAACAACGACGACCACCATATCGAGGTGCTAGCTCAGATTTCGACCAGACTTATCGAAGATGGCTTTGTTACAAAATTAAAGGCGGTGGAATCGGTTGAGGAGGCTCAAGAGCTGTTTCTTGAAGCCAATTCTGAATCGTTCGATAGTTACGCCTCTAGCCATCATGAAGTGTATGTTGAGCCACTAAGCCCTTGGGCTCAATCTCTTAATCGCCTCAAAGAACACCTGTTGTACGGTACTTCGCACATGATCCCATTCGTGGTCGCGGGTGGTGTGCTTTTGTCTTTATCGGTGATGATGTCTGGTCATGGTGCTGTGCCTGAGAGCGGCGTTCTGGCTGATATCGCACAAATGGGCATAGCGGGGCTAACCCTGTTTACTGCGGTACTCGGTGGTTACATCGCGTATTCGATGGCCGACAAACCGGGTTTAGCGCCCGGAATGATTGGTTCTTGGGTCGCGGTCAATCAATACAACACCGGCTTTCTTGGGGCGATTGTGGTCGGCTTTTTCGCGGGCTTTGTGGTTAATCTACTTAAGAAGATCAAACTGCCAGACAGCATGATCTCGCTGAGCTCTATCTTCATCTATCCGCTTGTCGGCACGTTTGTTACCTGTGGGGCTGTGATGTGGGTGATTGGTGCCCCCATTGCGCAGGTGATGCTTGAGATGAACCAAATGCTGACTGGCATGGCAGGCTCAGGAAAAGTGGTGTTGGGCAGTATTTTAGGCGCGATGACGGCCTTTGATATGGGGGGCCCAATCAATAAGGTCGCAACGCTGTTTGCGCAAACTCAAGTGAATACTCAACCATGGTTGATGGGCGGTGTAGGGATTGCGATTTGTACACCACCACTCGGCATGGCACTGGCGACTTTCTTATCGCCGAAGAAATTCAAAAGAGACGAGCGTGAAGCGGGTAAAGCTGCGGGCATCATGGGAATGATCGGCATCAGTGAAGGCGCGATCCCATTTGCTGCCGCCGATCCTGCGCGCGTTCTGCCTGCGGTTGTTGCTGGTGGTATTGTCGGTAACGTGGTCGGCTTTATGTTCCATGTGGTCAACCATGCACCATGGGGTGGTTGGATTGTGCTGCCAGTGGTTGATGGCAAGATTGGCTATATTGTCGGGACACTAGCAGGTGCTCTAACGACGGCTCTGATTGTGATACTACTGAAAAAGAATGTGGTCGAAGGCGAAGCGAATTCTAATCAGTCCACGGGTGGCTCGGTAACAGAAGAAGGGCAAGCGGATGTACTCGCAATTACGTCTTGCCCGTCGGGGGTCGCCCATACTTTCCTAGCAGCGAAGTCTCTGGAAAAGGCGGCGCATCATCTTGGGGTTCGGATAAAGGTTGAAACACAAGGTGCTAACGGGATAGGCAATCGCATCACTCAGAAAGACATTGAAAGGGCGAGGCTAGTGATCTTTGCTCACGATGTGGCGATTAAAGAGGTCGAGCGCTTTGCGAACGTGAAAACTTTGGACGTCAGCACCAAAGAGGCGATGCTTAATGCGCAGGCGTTGATCATGAGAAAGGTGTAATCCTTAGACCGCAAAATTAATCATCTATAAAGTTAACTAGATCAAAACTAAAAAGACTCCGCTCTAGACCTGATAAGGTGAAAGTGGAGTCTTTTTGTATGGCTTTCTAGTAGATAAGCTCACACCTAAAAAGGGTGGTACTTAAATACGTCTTCAACCATAGAGTTAAGTAGATCGATATCGTCACAGGTTTTCGCGTATGTACGCAGGCCTGCGATTTGAACTTGAACATGACGAGCAAGTTGAGTCGGTTCACGCTCTTTGCTTATCTCACCCAATTCTTGCGCTTCTGCTATCAGCTTGGCGAATTCACCTTCCATAATCTTCAGTGACTTCTTAGCTTCTGCTAATAGTTCCGCGTGCTCATCAGTCAGCTCGGCAACTGTTTTCGCTAACATACACATGCCGTTTGGTGCGCTCTGTTTAGATTCGATAACTGCACGTTTTACGAAGTTTTCAAGCGCTTTGATAGGCGATTCGGTTTCACTGCGGAAGCGGTTCAGATTAAGGATGCCAAGTTCGGTATAGCGAGCAAGAGTTTCCTTAAACAGTCCTTCTTTACTGCCAAAAGTCGCGTAGATGCTTCCCGGGCGCATATCAATCACGTCCTGTAGGTTACGCATAGATGTTGCGTGAAAGCCTTTTTCCCAATACAGGTTAGTTGCTTTGTCTACTACATCTTGTCTATCGAACTTTGCCGTTTTAGCCATAACATCTACTTCATTAAACTGAACACATACTCAATATTTTATGCTGAACGCTCGTTCTAGTAAAGCCACACCAGTAAGAAAACAGGCTGCTTAGTCTAGTTATTTGCTAAATGATTGAAACAAAATGGCTAGTGTGTAGCTGCAGGCTGCAATTTATGCGTCAACAACTTCTACGGTTTTATGTTGCGCACCGTAATAGGTGCCTTCATCAATGGTATACATTAAAATTTCATCACATTCTGGGCAGTTGAATTCTTCGTTGGGTTCAATTGCTGCCTCTTCTACCCATTCCCATCCAATGTTTTCTTCGCAAGCAGGACAATCCATAAAAACCTCTAATTATGCATCTACGTTATTTTTACGAGCTCGGCATTATACATAGTTGATGTTGAATATATAGATGGTCGTGGGGACATAGCTTGATAAGGCTTGTACAGTTAGTGTGACCTACCACTTTGTGGTTATGTAAAACCTGTCAATTTTCAGTCACTTGCGCCGGAAAAATGTTGAAGAGCGTATTTGTTTTCCGCTTAAGTTGCATAGCTAACAGTTTTATAAACAAGTCAATGAGTTCTATAAGGTTAAGTGTTAGGTTTATCGATTGCCGCCGATAGGGAATGGTAATTACTAAAACTGAATAATTATATGATCTCAACAAGGGTATACCGGTTTAGAAGTGTGTCTAATTACAAACAGAAAGAAATTTGTTAGCTGCTAGGGAATAAAAATGAAATTAACTGATATGTCTTTTAAGCAAAAATTATCGCTTTGCTTATTTTGCCGATCTTAGGCTTCTTATGGCTTAGTGTTTCTGCGATATCAAAAGGCGTAGAGACCACCAGTGAAATGGCATCATTAAACCAACTGACGCGTTTGTCTGTTGTATACAGTGAATTAGTGCATGAGTTGCAGAAAGAGCGTGGAATGACTGCCGGTTTTATCGGCTCACAGGGTACTCAGTTTGTCAGTGAACTACGTTCACAAAGAACAAGTGCGGATACTCGACGTGACCGGAGAAACGAATATTGGCAGTCTGCTGACATCAATTTACCGCAAATCACAAAGTTGAATACAGAAATCAGCCGAAGCCTCAATCAGATCACTTCTATTCGTAATCGAGTGGATTCTCAATCAATTCCACTCTCTGAGGCGTTAGGTTACTACACTCAACTGAATGCAAAGCTATTGAGCGTATCGGCATTGATTGCAGAGTTGAGCTCTGATGCCACCATCACTACAGAAACCATCGCTTACTACAACTTCTTGCAAGGTAAAGAGCGTGCAGGTATTGAACGTGCTGTCTTAAATAACACCTTTTCTAAAAATGAATTTGGCCCGGGTATGCTGGTAAAATTCATCTCTTTGGTGACAGAGCAAAATACCTATTTCTCGAACTTTGAAATATTGAGCAACCCAGCTAACGTTCGTTTCTTTGAGCAACAGTTAAATGACCGCTCTGTGGCAGAAGTCGAAAAGCTTCGTAGTTTGGCTGAATCTAAGATGAGCGGCTTTGATGTCGACCCTGTGTACTGGTTTACACAATCAACGGCGCGTATTGTTCAGTTGAATAAAACAGAGAACCAGCTGGCAGATTCTCTTATTGCATTGACCGATCAGAAAACTCAGCAAGCTCAATCAGCGATGATGGGCAGTATCGCGATGTTTGTTGTGATTACGTTGTTTGCAACTTTTGTTAGCTTCAAGGCCATTACCGATCTAACCACACGAGTGAAAGACCTTACTTTAGTGCTTTCAAAAGTTCGTGATGATAATGATTTGACAGTTCGTGCGACTTACGTAGGTAACAGTGAGCTTGGTCAGATATCTTCATCGCTTAACGAAACTTTAGAGAAGTTCTCCCAGGTGATCGATAACTTGTCTCAATCGAGCTTAACACTCGCTTCGGCAGCAGAAGAGACTGCGCAAACTTGCCAATACAACTCCAATACCTTGGTTGAGCAACAAGACCAAATTGGGCTGATTGCAACGGCAACTGAGGAGCTTTCGGCAACAGTGAATGAAGTTGCGGCTAAAACGCAGCAAACGGCGACTTCGGCGAAAATGGTGGATCAACAGTCACAAGAGGGCTTGAGCACGGTCCAACACTCTTATGAATCGATTGAAATCTTAGCGTCTGAGATTAACGGCTTAGCTGAGAAAATTACCCACCTACACGAAAGCAGCAATAATATTAACAGCGTAATCGATGTGATTAAGTCGGTAGCAGATCAAACTAACTTATTGGCATTGAATGCGGCAATTGAAGCGGCTCGTGCGGGTGAGCAGGGTCGTGGTTTTGCGGTGGTTGCTGATGAAGTTCGTACATTGGCGCAGCGAACTCAAGAGTCGACGTTGGAAATTGAAGGCTTCATTAGTTCGCTACAGTCTGATGTTCAAACAGCGTTCAATGTGATTGATAACAGTAAAAAAATGTCATCAAGAGCGGTTGAAGATTCGCGAGAGGTTGAACAGACCCTACAAGATATCTCAGGTGCGGTGAGCGAGATATTCAGCATGACCGAACAGATTGCAACGGCAACTGAAGAGCAAGCGGTCGTTACGCAAGACATTGCTCAGAACGTGGTGGCGGTAGAGCAGAAGTCGACAGAATCTACGACGGGCGCGACTCAAATTGCGGCGACAGCGAAAGAACAAGCAGAATTGGCAACATCACTAAAAGAGCTTTCGAATACGTTTAAGAGTTAGTAACAACGGTAGTTAGGAATTAGTCGTCTATGTAAAAACTAAAAACCGAGAATCTCAAAATTCTCGGTTTTTTAATAAAGGGTTTGTTAAGTTAATCTTCACTTACAAACATGGAAATATCATTGCGACAAGGGTTGATGCTGTATTTAGAACTAACTCATGAACCAAGATATAAAGATCAGAGCACCAAAACCGAATGTTGCGATAAGTGCCGTGTCGCCGCCGGCTGCGGTATAGCTACCCTGAGTTTGTAGGTGAGGAAAGTCAGGCCTACGAACTTTAACTACCATCGCAAGTGGTCCCCAGATAGCTAAGAACACCAGCACCATGCCTGCATAGTCGAGCATGCTTACAAACTGGCTAGCGAATGACTCAGCTAATACCAAAGGTAGAACGAAGGTTAGGGCATAAGCCAATGCTTTGTTGCTGGTGACTGCATCTTTGTTTTGGTCGTACAGCGCCATAGACACACCAAGGAAAGAGGTTACCAATGCCAATACTGAGAACAGCGCAATCACTACTTTCAGCCAAGAAGACTGTCCGCTAAACGCCGAGATCAGTTCTGAAATGTTATGGAATTGGCTGATAGCGTCCGTACCAAGGTTACCGATAATCGCGAATAACCAAGTTAGGTAGCAGATTAGTGGAATCACTGAGCCAAGCAGAATCATATTGCGGATCTGCTTTTGAGTCGCTTCACGGTTGTAGATCACCAGTGACGGGATCACCACCATAGAGGCAAAGCTAGTAAAGATAACCGCACTGTATTGCACCACATCGTTGGCCGTGTAATGGCTGGTTTGAGTTAGGTAATCAAGGCGAATGTTGCTGAATAATGACGCGATAACGATAAGTAACATCACGACCATTAAGATGAATAGCCCTCGATTCAGTTTATCGATATAGGACTTACCAGACACAACAACGACACCCATAAATAAGCTGAAAACGGTATACGCAGCGGATGCAGAGATGTCTATTCCCACATCGAGCAATAGCTTATGAATGATATCGCCAACACCCAAGATATAAGCGATCAGCATGCATACCAGCAGCAAGTAAAAGAGTGCATTGATAAAGTGTTTACCTTTGCTGCCTAGCGTTAAGTAAGCAACGCTGCTCATGCCACTATTGTCTTTCGTTTTTGTACACGCCTCTGCGAGCAGAAGGGCAGAGTAGGTGGTGCCAATAAAGATAAGTAGCATCAGCACTGAGCTGATCATGAAGCCAAATTGAGCTAAAACCATAGGGATAGCCAACATGCCAGCCCCTAGTGCAGTTCCCGAAAGGATTAGAGAACTGCCGAATAATTTCATATTCAAGAAAACAACCTCAAGCGATCCAATTAATTTTTGTTTGGATTGTAAATAATTGTTTCCAAGACTAACAAAATACTCAGTAAAGTTAGGGGTTAATTTCTAATAAATTTTGAATTTTTCTAAAAAATTCACGAAGAGATTTGCACTGTATATGGCTGGTTGTTTTTTGTATTCATCTTGTGAGTTGTTTTATCTTTCTGATAACTTATGAACATTAACAGCCGTTTAATCATTCGTTCTATACGGCTGATTAACGGATGTCTTAATCTCAGTGAAACCAAGTCAAAACCTTGTTTATTTGATGACTTCCTGCCGGATTCCCTTATTTTATGAGTACTAATTGGATCTCCTCAATTAAGAGGCTATCCAGTTGTAGCATGAGGGTTTGTCGTAAATGGAAAGATCCGTTGTCGCAGAAGCCACTCGGTAGTTTGGCGTTTCACTCTTATTATCCTCACACCAATTATGTGGGGGTTTTATGTATCGTTTTCTATTTTGTAGTTTTACGCTTGTTCTCTTGTATCCAATGGCGATTGACTTATATCTGGTTGGCTTGCCTCAAATTGCCGCGGACTTAAATGCCTCTGAGGCGCAGCTTCATGTCGCGTTCTCCATCTATCTAGCGGGCATGGCAATTACGATGTTGTTTGCGGGTAAATTTGCCGACAGTGTGGGTAGAAAACCTGTCGCAATTTTCGGTGCGATTGTCTTTGCGCTCTCTTCGATGCTAGGCGGAGTCGTCACCAGCGCAGAACCGTTTCTAGCGGTACGCTTTTTCCAAGGTGTTGGTGCGGGGTCTTGTTATGTAGTGGCATTCGCCATATTGCGAGATGTGTTAGACGATCAAAAACGCGCTAAGGTGTTGTCGATGATGAATGGCATTACCTGCATCGTTCCAGTGCTTGCGCCTGTGATTGGCCACTTAATCATGACGGTTTACCCGTGGCCGAGCTTGTTCACGACCATGGCGAGCATGGGTGTGGTGGTGTGTTTGTTGTCGGTGTTAGTGCTAAAAGAAACCAAGCCGAATGGTCAAGATTCTGAAGTGACCAAAGCTTCTGTGTCTCACTCCACTTCAACCGAAACGTTCAAAGCCCCCTTGTTTATCAGCCGTGTGATCATAACCAGCTTAGGCGTGACGGCGATTCTGACTTACGTGAATGTGTCTCCAATGCTGATCATGACAGAGCTTGGCTTCGACCGAGGTCAGTACTCTTACACCATGGCACTCACGGCTTTGGTGAGTATGTTGGTGTCTTTCTCAGCCCCGTTTGCTTTGAATGTTTTTAAACAAAAGAACCTCATGCTAACTTCACAAGCGTGCTTCGTTATTGCAGCTATTTTGTTGCTCGCGTCGATTGACGGCGGCTTAGGTCATTACGTCACGTTGTTGGGTTTTGCTTTCGTGTGCGGCGGTTTCTCACTAGGTTTCGGTGTTGCGATGAGTCAAGCATTGAGTTGTTACTCACAGCGAGCAGGTGTGGCAAGTTCGATACTGGGCGTTTCTCAGGTGTGTACTTCGGCACTGTTTATCTGGTTGATGGGCGCTATCGGACTCAGTGTATTGAATATGTTGGTATTTATACTGGCTGCTGGTGGAGTTATCAGTATTGCTCTAATACTATGGGTAGGTCCTTCCCAAGTTAAAAGTGATTATGAAGAAGCCACTAGCCCGTCTTGATCTGAATTTGTTGTTTACTCTGCAATTGCTGTTGCAAGAGCAGAGTGTTTCGAAAGCTGCCAAAAAGCTCAACGTCACGCCTTCAACGGTGAGCAAATCACTTACTAAACTTCGAGACTGGTTCGATGATCCTCTATTTGTAAAGACACCAAGAGGTTTAACGCCAACACCACTTGCGCTGAGCATGGTGAAACATCTTCAAGACTGGTTGCAGATCGGTAGCCAAATATTGACGACTCGTGGCGACGATGCGCCTAAAGATCTGCGCTTGAATCTCGAGGCGGAATCTCCTCTGTCGCTAATCATGCTCAATGAGCTGACGCAAAGCGTGTACCAACGCTATCCAGATGCAAAAATCAAAATGCGTAATTGGGATTATGACTCTATAGATTCCATCGTTCGTGGCGAATCTGATATTGGGTTTTCTGGGCGAGAAAGCCACCCGCGTTCGAAAGAATCTCTAGACGCGTTGCCATACTTCATCGACTTCGAGGTTCTGTTCCACGACTTGCCTGTCGTGTATCTGAGAAAAGACCATCCTGCCTTGCAAGAAGAGTGGAACCTTGAGGCTTTCCTTAAATACCCTCATATCAATATTGTGTGGGAGAAAAGCGAAACATGGGCGCTGGATGAAGTGCTTACCGACCTACAGCTCGACCGCAATATCGCACTGACATTAGCGGGCTTCGAACAATCGTTATTTATGACTGCCCAGTCAAATCACACCATGACTACCGTTGCACCAAATTACTGCCGACGTTACGTAGAGCAGCTTCACCCCAATCTTACCTGCTTACCTATCCCTCTAGATGAAGAAAATGCCAATAAGTTGCTGATCCCATTTACTATGATTTGGCATAAACGCAACGCCTACAATCCGATCGTTCTATGGTTAAAAGATACGCTTAGAGATCTTTACCAGTTTGAAGGTGAAAGTGTCTAACCTTGTGATGAGATTAAATGTGATTAGATGACCTGAAGGCTTGTGCCGTTAATATTGGAACGTTGATTTAAATAAGAATTCAGACTTAGAACAGAACCCATCAGGTGTTAGCTGATGGGTTTTTCATTTTAAATCATGCAGGTAGGGTCAGAACTGCTCAAATGAATACGGTTATTCCATAATTGTTGATTCGACAAATACAGCCCATTTGAACGAATGTTCAAAATAACACTTGAACGATCGTTCTGGTTTGTTCTATATTGTCTTCACGCCAACGGAGAACAGTCTCATATAGCTCCGATTGTGAACCTAATTAAGATAAAGAATCGAAAGGAATAGAACATGAGCAATTTCAAAATTCACTCAGTAGAATCCGCGCCAGAACAAAGCCAACCTATTCTTGAAGGCGCTAAAAAGCAGATGGGTAGAGTGCCTGGTCTTTTCGGGGTTTTGGCTGAATCTCCAAACACGCTTAAGGCTTACACTCAGCTTCATCAGGCGTTTAGTGACTCATCTTTCGATGCTGAAGAGCTAACGGTTGTTTGGCAAACCATCAACGTTGAACACGAATGCCACTACTGCGTACCTGCTCACACAGGCATTGCACATTCAATGAAGGTTGATCCTGCTATCACTGAAGCACTGCGTAATCGCACCGCAATACCAACAGAAAAGCTGCAAGCTTTGCACAACTTCACACTGAGCATGGTTCGTAATCGTGGCAATGTGCCAGCAAACGAAATGGAAGCATTCTTCGCTGCGGGTTACGGGCAACAGCAAGTTTTAGAAGTGATTCTTGGCCTATCTCAGAAAGTGATCAGTAACTACGTAAACCACGTTGCTGAAACGCCAGTAGATAAAGTATTTGAGCAGTTCGCTTGGCAAGGTTAATCGCATTTAATTAACCCAACAATATGACAGTGATGAAAGCCCCACTCAGTTGAGTGGGGCTTTGTTGTTTGGAGTGAATGGGGAATTAGAAAGGTAAATTAACGTACGTGTTTAGCGATTATCTTGGCTAGTGTCACAACCCCTTCTTTCCATTCCTTGCTCTCTTCAATATTGGCGACAGTGAAGCGCAAGCAGTGTTTATATTGGTCGTTGGTTCCAAATACTGTACCGGGTAAAATCCCCAACTTATGCTTTAAACAGTCTCGATAGACCGCGTAGCTATCGACCGATTCAGGCAGTGTTATCCAGTTTAAAAAAGACCCTTCCGGTTTGGATAGGTGGTAGTGTCCAACAAGGTGTGGGTAGCTATCTAGTGCTTGTATTAAAAGGCTTTGAAATTGCTTTTGATTGGTTTGGTAGAGCCGCTTCATCTTAGACAAATGGCTGCGATATTTACCGGTAGTGAGGAATTGACCCACCGCGGATTGCATCAGGTTTGAGCTCCCCATATTGTCGCATAAAAGGTACTTTTCGACTTGAGCTTGGTAGCGACCCGATAGTAACCAACCGATTCGCAGGCGAGAGTCTAAGGTTTTAGATAGCGAGTTGACGTAAATGACTCGATCTTGGTCATCAAGCTCTTTGAGGCTGGCAATGGGTGTGTCAAATGCCAAGCTACCGAACACATCGTCTTCGATAATTGGTAAAGATCCCGTGATCTCCAGTAATGCTTTTCGATTCGCCAATGGCATTCTTGAGCCGGTTGGGTTAGTAAAGTTTGGCGTTAGCAGTAAGGTTTTCACTTCCCATTTGTCCAACGCACTATGTAGCGAAGGAATGTCGATTCCGTGGCTAACACTGCTTGGTATTTCAAGAGCCTGTAACCCAAGTGATTCAAGTAGTAGTAAGTTACCGAAATAACACGGTGACTCAACAGCGACGATGTCACCCGGTTTGGTTAATGCCCGCAGAGCCAAACTTATCGCCTGTTGAGCACCGTGAGTAATCGCAATCTCTTTCGATCCCGCAGGTACACCAAGATCATGGGTGATCTTTAACAATTGCTTTACTAATTGCTCGTCGCCGGGGGGAAGTTGGTAATAACCGGGCAGTTGAGTTTGCAAACGGCTATGGCGACCGATTTCGGCATACAAGCTTCGAATCGCAGGGTTGTTGATATTCGGGTGGGCCGAGCCTGCCAACAATTTCAAGCGACCTTTTGGACGAGAGAGTACCGATTTGGTGACAGACAACAGATCGACTTTTTGAGGTTGGCTTGATGCATCCCAGTTAGTGGTGTTGGGTGCTTTCACGCGATAGCCAGATTTAGGTACTGAATAAACCCAGCCTGTCGCTTCCAGTTCTTGGTAGGCACGAATCACGGTATTTTTACTCACGCCAAGCTGTTCGCTTAGTTGACGGATTGAGGGAAGGCGATCGTCTGGATGAAAGAGTCCCTTATCGATCTGAGCCTTAATATGTTGTTCGGTAGCAAGGTATTTATTGCCGCTGAGTTCTGCTTCCACGTTTTTCTCCCTCGTTGCTCACTCTCAATCTGTAACCATTTAAAGTGTTATATCTGTATCTTTATTAGTTATCTGTACCCAATTAAGGTAACAGCATTGATGAAGAGTTGACCAGAGGTTTGTAATGCTGATTAAAATGATTCCGTTTGTGTTTGTAATATTGTGGTCGTCAGGTTTTGTCGGTGCACGTCTTGGTGTGGAATACGCGGAACCCGCAACATTACTTTCTCTGAGGATGGTAGCCAACGTGGCGCTGTTCTTGGTTTTGATTGCAATCCTTAAGCGTCGTATTCCTCGTGGTCGAGCATTCTTCCACGCTAGTGTGGTTGGCATCTTGATTCATGGTTTCTACCTTGGTGGCACTTATCTGGCGATTGATATGGGTATGCCTGCCGGGTTGAGTTCTCTACTTGTTGGCTTACAACCGATTCTGACTGCTTTGATTATGATCAGCTGTACCTCACAGCGTTTTAATTTCGCGCAGTGGCTGGGCTTAGCGCTTGGTTTTGCCGGTATCAGTTTGGTGTTGATGGGCAATATTGAATGGCAGTCAGACGACCAAAAAGGCTTGGCAACGTTATTGTGTTTGGTTTCTTTGGTGGGTATTACCTGCGGCACTCTGTATCAGAAGCGCTTTTGTCAGGGGACAGATATGGTCGGCGGTGCGATGGTGCAATACTTGGCTTCGGCGGCGCTGTTTCTGCCGTTCGCAATGCGTTACGAAACGATGCAGGTGAACTGGACTGTAGAATTTACATTGACTCTAATCTGGCTGGTGGTTGTTCTGTCTTGTGTTGCTATTCTATTGCTTCTTTACATGGTTGAGCATGGCGCATCTTCAAGTGTTGCATCGGTGTTTTACTTAGTACCACCGACGACAGCAATCCAAGCGTGGCTTATTTTCGGTGAGTCGTTCGACATCTACGGTGCGATGGGCTTTGCCTTGTCTGCCGCTGCGGTTTATTTGGTGGTGAGGAAGCCAGAATGGATTAAGGCTCGCAGGCGAACAGCCTTGGAGCGATAGTTTGTATACCAAAACTCATTCTACTTAAAGTCGATGACTAGAAACAAAAAAGAGCCTGAATATTCAATATTCAGGCTCTTTCTGTATCCAATATTGGCTAGCGACTTTTGATTAGCGCTGCATCAAGCAAGCGTAAGCCGTTGTAAACGGTGCTTCTTGGTATTGCTTAAGGCCAGTCTCTTTGAATTTCATCATAAGAGGGTTGCGCTTTAGGCTCTCTTTGATGTCAGCAGGAGATACAACCGTTACGTCTAGGCCGTCGATCAGTTGAATTGCTGCTTCTAGTTTGAAGCCAAAGCCACCGCCAGCAAATTTGCCTTTTGTTTGGCGTTGACGAATTACAACTTTATCTACTTGGTAATCTTCCATCAACTTTGCAAAAGAGAATTGAAAGTCTTTCATATTCTGCGTGTCGTTTGCGTCGCTAATTGCAACTTTAGAAACTCGGCAATCAGGGATATTAAATACACCATCTGACAGAGAAAGAAGACAGATGACTGCATCGTTACCTTTGATTTCAACACCACAAATTTTCATGTTCATACCTATTTACTTTTGAGCCGTACATTATGGTGCTATTTCTATGACTTCTCCAGTATTTGAGCATGTCTGTGGTAAATAAGTGCAAAAATTTCTTTGGCTCTACTTTTTAACGTTGACCTTTGGTTGAATAATAGACAGTCGATTCAAGGGTAACGTTTGCTATGCGACTAGGTTCACAAACTTTTAGCTAGCTTTTAAATTGATACTGTATATTATGCGCGCGTCCCTATTTATTGTGTGGTTATAAACCCCCTTATGAGTATCAACAACCTTTCAATTAAGAGTAAAATTGCGATCCCATTAATGGTTATTGTGATCGTTTTCTCTACTGTTACTGTGCTTAATGTCCTTAAATCTAACGCTCAAGCTGCAATCAACCATGAGTTGAATAATGTGGTTCAGCCAGTGTTAGATAATTTGGAAGATGGCTATCGTGATATTTACCAAGTTATCGCTTCGGCGCAAGGTCTGTTGCTTGCTAAAGACCAAGCGGCGATTGAGTACCAAAAGTTTGAATTTAAAGACAATGCTTACAAAGCGGTTCCTCGTTTTCAAAGTGTCGAAACCTTGTATCAAGCAGGGGTGTTGGATCCATCTTCTCGTGGTGAATTATCAAAGCTTGTTAACGCGATGAGCAAGTGGGTGGCATTGCACGAGCAAATGTTCGCTGATCCGGCAAACGCAGACCAATACAACATTGATTACTCTCCTGAGTTAGATGCTGAGTTTGCGATCATTCGAGATCAACTTCGTGACATCAGAACCTTGATTGAATTGAAGCAGAAAGAACTTCGTCAACAAGCCGATGAATCTATTGAATCAAGCAAGGTTATCATTGAAGTCGGCATGGGTGTGGCGATTCTGGCTGCTGCTTTCGCGTTATGGTTGTCGAATCGTTTTATCGTTAAACCGATTCAAGATGTTGAGAAGGCGATGGTTGAAATTGCTTCTGGTGATGGTGATCTTTCTCAACGTTTGAGCGTTGAGGGGAGTGATGAAATCGCTCGTCTTAGCTCTGCTTTCAACCAGTTTGTTGGCAAAATTCATGTGACTATCGAACAGGTTATTACCACTTCTAACGCTGTACGTTCGGAGATGGAAAACATCAAATCACTGACTCAAGGTGTGGCTCAATTTTCTTCGAATCAACAGAAAGAAAGTGAAGTAGTTGCTGCTGCAGTTCATGAGATGCAAGCAACCAGCGTTGCCGTAAGTGGCAATGCGTTAGAAGCGGCTTCTGCAAGCAATACGGCAAATCGTGAAGTGGAATCTGCAGATAAAACACTAGGCTTAACGGTGAGTTCGATTGAGCGCTTGGCGCATGATATCGAAAACGCGAGTGGTGTTGTTCATGAACTAGACAGTGATGTTAAGAACATTGCTTCTATTCTTGGTGTGATTAGAGGCATTGCCGAACAAACTAACTTACTTGCATTGAACGCAGCGATTGAAGCGGCACGTGCCGGTGAACAAGGTCGTGGCTTCGCTGTTGTTGCTGATGAAGTTAGAGCCTTAGCAAGTAAAACTCAAGACAGTACAGGTGAAATTCAGTCGATGATTGAACGCTTAGAAGTTGGCGCTAAACAAGCGGTTAGCGTGATGAACGAAAGTAAAGTTAGCGGCGAGAAAACCATTGTTCAAGCGAGTACAGCTGCGTCGTCCTTGAGTGAAATTCGCAACTCTATCGGTATGATGAATGAGATGAACACGCAAATCGCAACTGCGGCTTCTCAGCAATCTCAAGTATCGGAAGAAGTGAACCAGAACGTTCAACGTATCGCGGAAAGCACTATGCAAATGGTGGAAATGGCGAGCAGTGCAGAAAACGCATGTATGGCGTTGGCCGATCAATGTGAGGCGCTAGATAGTCTTGTGTCTCAGTTTGAAGTTTAATCTTTAAAACTAGACTGACGAATATGAGCTGATAATGGTTGCTTGTTTTGAATTCTATTAATCAGCGCTGAATGACAAGAAAGCCCGTACTCTATGAGTGCGGGCTTTCTTTTGGATGCGTGATCGGTTTTAGACCTAACCAATCATTCAGTGTTAGCTGCTACGACCGTCTTTGTACGTGTAACGGTAGTCAACTTTTACGTTCGCTTGGTAGTGGATGTCGCCGTTCATGTTAGTGATTTTTTTCACTTCCATATTCGCATCATCGATCTTGAACGAATCGTATTTGGTTGTTTGTTGGAACTGTGGCAGTTCTCTTGAAAGCTCAAAAGGTGTTTTTGCGCTTAACTCATCCATAAGGTTTGTGCCTGCATCGTATGCTTCCGCTTCAGTAATAAATGTATCAGATTTTAGCGTTGTTTCTTGAATCGTTGTTTTGGTTGCTGCAAACGCTGTTGTGCTGAGTACAAGAGTTGATGCAAGTATGATTAATTTTTTCATAGGAGTACCTTACTTTTTTATTGAAACCAATAATTCAGACTATCTCAACTTACCACTACGTGATTGGGTTAATGTTAGGACAAAAATGTGTTTCTGTAAGGTGTTGGATAATAGAAACGGAGGTGGTGAAGATTTATGCGCAGAGCATATCAAGCAAGGTGACAGCAATTTGTAACTTCAATACACTGTATGGGTAACCAAAGTTCAGCATAAGGTAAAGGTATGGCCAATTGGGAAGGGGTAAGTGAGTTTGTTGCAGTGGCAGAGCGTGAAAGCTTTACTGGTGCGGCGCAGAAGCTTACTACATCGGTGGCTCAAATCAGTCGCAGAGTGGCAAACCTCGAAGAGCGCCTCGCAGTGAAACTACTTAATCGAACGACTCGTAAGGTTTCTCTTACCGAAGCCGGGCAACTCTATTACCAACAATGTAAGTTGCTGGTCGAAGGCTTAGAAATTGCAGAATTAGCCGTCACGCAGATGCAATCGACACCGAAAGGTTTGTTGAAGGTGACTGCACCTGTGACTTATGGCGAGCGTCAACTCGCCCCAATACTTCATCAATTCTTAAAGCTTCACCCACAAGTAGAACTTGAGCTGATGCTGACCAACCAAAAGCTCGATCTCATCGATTCTGGTGTCGATGTGGCGATTCGTCTTGGCCGCTTAGAAGACTCAAGCCTTGTGGCAAAGAAGCTCTCTCAACGCCAACTCTATGTATGTGCAAGCCCTGAATATATTGAACGTTATGGCGAGCCGCACACGCTTTCTGAATTAAGCCGTCACCAATGCCTGGTCGGTGGCTTTGAGCACTGGCGTTTTAAAGAAAATGGTCGTCCTCGTTCGGTTCGCGTTAATGGGCGAATTAAATGCAACAGTGGTTTAGCGCTATTAGATGCTGCAAAACAGAGCATTGGCTTGGTGCAGTTACCTGAATACTATGTGAGTGAAGACCTTGATTCTGGTGAGTTGGTTGAGGTGTTGTCTGATTATCGCGACGACAAGGAAGGTATATGGGCGCTTTATCCGCAGAACCGCAACTTATCTTCGAAAGTTCGCCTGCTGGTGGACTTCCTTTCTGATCAATTGGATTAGAGAATGACAGTCGGCCGTCAGGAACTTACTAACCAGAGTGAGCTGATACTGAATGTATTTAATACCCTTGAGCAGCACTATGGCTATTTTGATTGGTGGCAAAGGGATGACCCTTACGAGATCATTTTAGGCGCTATTCTGGTTCAGAACACCAACTGGAAGAACGCAGAGAAAGCACTTATTAACTTAGGTGAGCAATGCAACCCAAGGTCGGTTGCCGAGATAGAGCTTGATGAGCTTGCCCAAAAGATTCGTTCGAGTGGTTACTATAATCAAAAAGCCATTAAGTTAAAGGCTGTGACTGAGTGGTTTTCGAAATACAGATACAACATTTCAGAGGTTCGTGAGCAGGATAAAGAACAGCTGCGAAGAGAGCTATTAGAAGTCAAAGGGATCGGTGGTGAAACAGCTGACGCGATTTTGGTTTACGCGATAGGTAAACCGTCTTTTGTGATTGATGCTTACGCAAGAAGGATCTTCACTCGCAATGGACTCGATGCACCTAAATCGTATGAAAAATTTCGAGCCTTAATGGAAAGTACAATCCCTCTGGATGCAAAAAGGTACGGCTATTATCATGGTTTGTTAGTCGAACATGGTCAGCAGTTCTGTAACCCTAAACCCAAGTGTCAAGATTGTCCGCTACATCAAGATTGTGTTAAGGCTGGAGTAGGATCTTAGTTCGACTTGCGTGCTTGTTGTATCAATATGTCATTCAAATAAAAACGGGCTGCAGAGTAGAGATTCTGAAGCCCGTTTTTTTGTAGTGCGAGAAATCTTAACGTTTTGTCGCGTTTACTTGTTGTTTAATTGAACGTAAATGTATTAGACAGTGAAACGATCCACTAGGTGGTAAAGCTCATTCGCACGACTGTTGAGGTTTTGGCTACCTGTACGGTTTTGATTTGCTAGTGCGGCTGACTGCGAGCTTTGATCTGAAATCACCACAATGCGTTGAGATATCTCTTGGCCGACAATGTTTTGTTGTTCAGTTGCCGTCGCAATAAGCGAGTTCATGTCCATGATGGTATCGATCGATGTTTGGATCTTCGCAAGAGCAGCGGCCGCAGCGTTTGCTTCTTCCACCGTTTGAGCACTGCGGTTTTGGCTTGAATCCATGGCTTTTACTGCGGCATCTGAAGCAGCTTTTAGCTGCTCAATCATTTTGTGAATGTCGCCCGTGCTCTCTTGAGTTCGGCTTGCCAGTTTACGAACCTCATCTGCAACGACTGCAAAACCACGTCCTTGTTCACCAGCACGAGCCGCTTCAATTGCGGCATTTAATGCAAGTAGGTTAGTTTGCTCGGCAATGTCTTGGATGACCGCTAATGAAGATGAAATGTTCTGAACATCACCTTCTAAACGCGATACCACAGTATTCGCTTCTGACACTTCGCTAGCAAGGCCTGCCACCGAATCGGCAGCTGCGTTTACTATTTGTTGCGCTTCTTTTGCGTTGCCTTCTGCCAGTTTCGCTGAATCCGCCGCTTGACTTGCGTTGCTTGAGATCTCTTGCGCGGTTGTGGTCATCTCAGTCATCGCTGTTGCAACTTGTTCTGTTTCTTCACGTTGCCCAGTAGCAATCTCGTCGACCTGTGCAGCGCGAGAAGACATGCTAGATGTTTCGGCTACTACTTGCTGCCCCACATCACTTACGCTGCGAATGATGGTTTGCAGGCTTGCAACAAAGGCATTGAAGTTTTCGCTGAGCTTAGTGAACTCGGGCGCTTTGAATGTTTCCATTCGAGCGGTCAAATCGGCCTCGCCACTCGCGAATGCGCTGATTGAACGGTCAAATTGCTCGAGTGGTTGCATGATAGTGCGATTCACCGCGACAGCAAATATCGCAACAACAAGGGCAATAAAGCCACAGAAAATTGCGATGGCCGTCAATGAGCCTTGTAACGCAGCATTTGAACTCTCTTTCATCTCTTCGATGACTGCATCGATGTCGTCAGTATAGAAACCCGTGCCCAGCATCAAATCCCACTGCGGAACAAATACTGAGTAACTGAGTTTTGGTAGCGCGACAGATTGGCCCGGCTTCGGGAAATAGTAAGTCGTGAACTCCCCTAATTTAGCATTCTTGATCAGGTCGCGGATTAAGTAGTTGCCTTGCTTGTCTTGAAGGTCATAGTAGTTTTTACCGATGCCATCGTTACTTTGCCCAACCACAACTCGGACACCTTTCGAGTCATAACCAAAAATATAACCAGATTCGCCATATTCTAATGTTCTCAATGTTGGTAAAGCTTCTTCTAGCGTTGCGCCTCTGTCCAAAAATGGACTGATCGCAGAGTAGGCCATTTGTAGGTACGCTTTGAGTTCCTTCTCTTTCATCGCCATCATATTGCTACGCGTCGATTCTACTTGCTGTGCGGTTAGCTCGGTGCTCTTCATATACGTTACGCTCATCATGCCAATTGCCATTAGTAGCAACGGAATGAAAGAGAGAATATAAAGGCGGTTTTTGATGGTTAGGGTCATGTCACGGTTCCTGTGCGATTGTCCAATGCAGTTTTCAACAGATTATTAATGTGATTTAAAAATGTAAATGGACTTGTTGTTTAATTGTTATCCCAAATAGCATTTGTTTGGTAAATATGAAGGTGGTTCTGTTTTCTTGCTCACAGGCCTATGTAATCAAGGGCAGTGCACGTCGTTATCTGGTGCGTTTATGTGCTTTTGCATTCGGCATTGCTTTGTTAGAATGCGACGCTTTGTAGCACCCTGCTATGTCTATTCGTTAAGTGAGAAGATTCATGAACAAAAGCCATGTGACTATTGGTTTAACTAATCCAAAGAGCCCGACAAACGTTGGTGCTGTTATGCGTGCGGCTGGTTGTTACCAAGTCGACGAAGTTAAATACACAGGGCAACGCTACGAAAAAGCCGCTAAATTTCACACCGATACCAAGAGTGCTGCGCGTACTATCCCACTGACGGGTGTCGAGTCGTTTTTGGATAACCTTGATCCAGAAACCAAGATCGTTTGTGTAGAGCTCGCTGAGGGCGCAACACCACTACCGCGTTTTAAACATCCAGAAAACGCTATCTATATCTTTGGCCCTGAAGACGGTTCTATTTCTCAAGATGTCGCCGATAGAGCGGATCACGTCGTGTACGTACCAACGGTGGGTTGCATGAACTTGGCTGCAACGGTTAACGTGCTGCTTTATGATCGCCTTGCTAAGTCAGATGAAATGGACGAGAGCAACGAGCTGATCAAGAAAAGCCGTGATAACCGCAATCACTTATTAGTAAAAGAAAAGTAACTCTCGGCTTCTAGTGTTATCTATCCCGTACGCAATCGGATATTATCTTGAGTTCATCATCAGATAATTGAAGGGTTAGATAACACCATGGAAGACAAGCAATTACTTGCCGCACTGCAACAACATCCTGTCCTCGATTTATATCAATTATTCCAAGAAGTCGGTCAAAATCAATCTCTATATGCTTTGTTAGAGCGGTTATCTTCCCTTAAAGAACAGCACCAACTAAGTACTCGTCTTAGCCCTTTCAAGCCTCACATCGAAGGGTTACTTGCTCAGTTTGATAGTACTACACCAGATCGTGAAATCCTCGAATCGATTGCACTTCAATCTGAGATTCAACAGCGAGGCCATAGCATGAGCCGCTACATCATGACATCAGATAATCATCGCCATTTCTCTCCGAATGCAGACTTAGTCATGTTTGGTGATTCGATCACTGAATGGGCACCGTGGGCAGATATTTTTCGTGATGTCTCAATGGTCAACCGTGGCCTTGCAGGCGATACCATAACCGGTATGTTGCGCCGTATTGATACCACGTTAAACGTGAAACCAAAGCTAGTATGTTTTATGGCGGGAATTAACGATCTTGCACAAGGTTACAGCGTTGATCATATCTACCAGAACTATGTTGAGATACTGACAACATGGAGAGCTCAAGGTATTACTATTCTTGTTCAATCAACGCTGCATGTAGGCAATAAACTGCAAGGGTTGAATCCTCAAGTTTCAGAACTCAACAAAAGACTACAGGCTTATTGCGAACAACATGATATCGAGTTTTTGGATGTAAACCGTGTGCTAGCACCGAATCAATTACTATCCAATGAATACAGTTGTGATGATTTGCATTTGAATGCTAAGGCTTATCAAGCTTGGGCTGAGATACTTCAACCTACGATAACAGAGCTATTAAAATAAACTCACGTAAATAGCTAGCTAATTAAACAGATAGACAACTTAGCCAATACTAGAAAGCCAAGCCTAAACTGGTTTCGTGAACCATAAGGACATCAATTTGAACCTAAGACAGTTGGAAGTCTTTTACGCCATTATGCAGGCCGGAACCGTATCTGGAGCCGCACGCAGCTTGCATGTGTCCCAGCCTAATGTGACCCGTATTTTGGCGCACACCGAGCAACAACTCGGGTTTGGCTTATTCGAGCGTGTCAAAGGTCGATTGGTACCAACGGTTGAAGCGAAAACCTTGTTACCAGAAGCGGAGAAGGTCTACCAACAACTGGGTCAATTTCGATCTTTGACTAACAAAGTGAAGCAAGGCCATCAGCATTTACGTATTGGTGCGCCGCCAATTCTAGCCACTAAATTGCTGACTCCGGTGATCGCCCAAATGTCTCGCGAGCAATATTCCAGTAAACAAGAGCTCTCTTTTGAGTTACTGACTGCCAATCGCGACGAACTGTGTGCTGGGCTATTAAAGCATGAGCTTGATATTGCGATCGCATTTGGAGACGAAGCGCCGCCTGCGATATTGGCTGAGATGTTATTGACCGAATCACTCAAGGTTCTGGTTCCATCCAACACTGTTGATCAGTTACCGACAGAGTTAACCCTTTATGACCTGATCAATTATCCGTTGCCAATCATCGGGCTCGATAGCCGTGACCCATTAGGTTTGCTGCTCCATCAAAGCCTTGTGGCGCGAGATGAGCATTATCATCATCCGATATCGGTACGCGGATACAGCGCGGCGGCGGAACTGGTTAAGTACCAAGCTGGGTTTGCGATTGTGGATCCGTGGACGGCAGAACAGTATCAAAATGACGATGCGGTCTGTGTGTTAGAACTGCAGCCATGTATTCGATTTTCGGTTTCGATGCTTTGCGCAGAGCACACCCCTCAGTCGATTTCCGTTAAGCAATTTATCGCTTCATTGAAGAGCCATACTCACCCTATAACTTAAGGTTATAGGCTCGCCATAAATAGGTATTCGGCAGCTTCTAAGTTCTTAATTAAAGTAAACCCATACAAGGACTTATTAATTAGGAAAGCTCATGTCTATCGCTCAACCTTATCTTCTTTTTCTTGGGGATGTTACTGACCCACTTGCCGCAAAAACAGCCCGTGGTATTCACCAGTGGCGACCAGAAATCTGTCTAGGCCAACTGCGTTTAACGAGCGATACTGTTTCACTTGGCTTAACGGACATGACCTTGCAAGAGGCTCAAGCACAGGGGGCGAAAACCCTAGTCATTGGCACTGCAAACCCGGGTGGTGTAATTCCTGATTCTTGGCAGTCAACCATTATGTCCGCTGCAGAAATGGGATTTGAGATTGCATCTGGCATGCACCAACGATTGAGTGAATTTTCACCGCTTTCTGACATGCAACAACAAGGTTTGACTAAGCTTCATGATGTACGACATTTTGATGGTGTTCTTAATGTTGGTAACGGTAAGCTTCGTCAAGGTAAGCGCCTGCTTACGGTCGGAACCGATTGCTCAGTAGGCAAAATGTTCTCGGCGTTGGCCATTGAAAAATCGCTTAAACAAGCAGGAACCTCTGCTCAATTCAAAGCGACAGGGCAGACTGGTATCTTGATTGAAGGCAGCGGTATTTCGATTGATGCAGTAGTCGCGGATTTCATTTCCGGCGCGGTTGAAGCGATTAGCCCCGATTTTACTGACCACGATTGGGACATCATTGAAGGCCAAGGTTCGTTGTTCAATCCGTCTTTTGCAGGCGTGAGTTTAGGGTTATTGCATGGTGCACAAGCCGACGCTTTGGTGTTGTGCCATGAAGTAGGGCGAGCACATATTCGTAACCTTCCGCATGCCAAATTGCCAACGATAGAACAGACGATTGAAGCCAACTTGCAAGCGGCACGATTGACCAATCCAGACGTGAAACTGGTGGGTATCTGTTTAAACACATCGGCGATTAGCATTGAAGATGCTGAGATATTGTGCCAAGAATGGACCAAGCACTATCAAGTACCAGTGACGGACCCGGTGCGATTTGGTGTACAACATATTACTGATCATTTGCGACATTCACTTTAACGATTTCATCATTTCTACGTTTCCATTTGTTAAAGCGAACATCAACCGAGTGAAATTATGAAGATTACTGCAGAACCTATTACTATCGCGATGCAAACGCCTTTTCGCATCTCTCGAGGCAGCCGAACAGAGTGTCACGTTGTTCGTGTTTACATTGAACATGATGGCAAACGAGCTCAGGGCGAATGCACGCCTTACCCCCGTTATGGTAAGTCATCCGAGTCTGTGTTAGCGCAAATCCAACAAGCGTCTAGCTCTCTTGAAATGGCCTTTGAGCGTGGTATGACCGATCCTGAAGAATTACGAGATCATCTTCAGTCTTCATTGACCGGAGGAGCTGCGCGTAATGCTATCGATTGTGCGCTTTGGGATTATCAAGCGCAGCAGAGCGAGCAGATATTTCCGAATAGCTTGTTCGAACTACCTGCGCAAATTGTTACCGCAATGACAGTATCGATTGGCACACCAAAAGCCATGGCAACACAAGCTCATGATTATGTGGCGAATGGCGCAAAACTTCTAAAAGTGAAGCTTGATGGCGAACAAGTGCTAGAGCGTGTACGCGCTGTCCGAGAAGCAGCATCAGGAGTAAAAATTGTACTGGATGCCAATGAAGCATGGACAGGGTTGAATCTCGAAGAGTTGTTTAATCAACTAACAGAGTTTGATATTGCGATGATCGAGCAACCTTTGCCGCAACAACATGATGCGTCATTGGCACACATCAATCACCCGATCCCACTGTGTGCGGATGAAAGCTGTCATACCACTTCGCAACTTTCATCTTTGATAGGCAAGTATGAAATGGTCAACATCAAGCTCGATAAAACCGGTGGTTTGACCGAAGCATTGGCACTTGCCAAAGAAGCTCAAAGGCTCGGCTTTACTTTGATGTCGGGTTGCATGCTAGGCACCTCATTGGCTATGCGAGCGGCGCTGCCTATTGCCGTTCAATCTGAAATCGTTGACCTCGACGGCCCAGTTTTACTTGGCCAAGATGTAGCACCAGCACTGACTTATCGAGATGGGATGATCATTATCTAAGATCGTTTAGCCTCAGCTAGTAGATGAACATGCCACAATGAAATCGCATAGGTGAAAGCCTATGCGATTTTTGGTATTGATAAAGTAATCACGTTTCTGTCGGTGAGGTCACTTTCTTCTCTCTCAAAACAGACAGTCTAGGGTTTATAAAATAATTGTTATGGTGTCTCATGTGAAATGTTAATGATTACTATTGCTTTCATAGTTTCACTAAAACTATTTGAAGTGGCTTTAAGTCAGGCTAACCACCTAACTGATTGAATCATTGACCTTTACTGTTGGTTTTTGATGATAATAAGGTGGGGCGAGTGAGTAGTCATGTCTCCGAGGTGATAGAAAACAAAGACAGCTTTGAACGTCCATTTCCGATCAAGATTCCGCGTCGTAAGTGGTTTGGCTGGAAAGGCATAGAGCTGCGCTTGGTGTTGGCATTGGCTATGTTATCGATGACCACCATCTTCCTCTCCGTTGTCTCTAGCTTCACCTTTGACGATTTAAACCAACGCCTTGTCGAATTAAAAGAGAGTGAAATCCCAGCCTTAGACAACGCTGCACGCCTCAATGATATGGTGCGTGTGATTATCACGACCTCATCTCAACTCAGTGACGCTGAATCTAATTTAGAGCGTAAACAAGCGATGCTCAAAATTGAAGACGCTATTTCAGTGATGAATAGCGTTATGGTTCAGTTCCCTGATTATCACGCCTATTTTAAAGATCTTATCGCCCAAGTTAATAATAGTCTGAGCCTGTTGTATCAAAGTGAGATTGAGTCAGAACAACTCAATCAAGAACTTCGTAATTTGCTTGAAGGCTTTTATCCTCTATTGCAACAAGCCAGTGATTCACTCGATAGTTTACCTGAGTCAGCTAAAGATCAAATCCAATATACCCAGTTGAAATCTCTGCTTTATTACCAATTAGGCTTGGTAGAGAAGCTGTATAACGACTCAAGCTTTAATGAGCTCGATTACACCAGCTACCGTCTAGAGCAAGTCGGGGAAGAGTGGTGGAAGCTGTGGGTCAGTGGTGATTTAAGAAGTGATTTTCCTCAATTAGATCATCAACTCACCGTAATTTATAACCTTGCCTCAAGTGATAGCAGCTTGTATGGGATGAAAAACAAAGCGCTCGATCATCTCTATCAAGAACAATACTTCCTGCAAAACAGCCGTGAGCATTTGAATCAGTTAACCGTGCAGATCGAAAGCAACACCAGCAAGGTGAATAGCAATATTGACCAATCGATTCAGCAGGCGCAGCTGTCTTTACAATCGAACCAACAACTCTCTCTTTTTCTTTCTCTGTTCAGCGTGTTGGCTGCCGCTGCCATTTCGTGGTTCTACGTACGTAAGAGTATTTTAGAAAGGCTTTTACAGCTTAAAGACAACATGTTCGCGATTTCTACCGGTCATTTAGATACCGAAGTTTCGATTCGTGGCAAAGACGAAGTGACGCAAATGGCCAAGTACCTAAAGGTATTCCAGACCACGGCTAAAGTTGTTAAGCAAACCAATCGAAAATTAGAAGCCGAGGTTGAAGAACGTACATTAGCCGAAGCCAAATTACGAGTGACTCAAGACGAGTTAATCCAAGCCGGAAAACTGGCTGCGCTAGGGCAATTAAGTGTAGGCATTACTCACGAGATCAACCAACCATTAACGGCGGTGAACAGTCATGTTCGAAGCGCGCAACTGTGGTTAGGCAAAGAGAGGCCAGATAGAGCAGAAGAGAACCTGAAAAAAATCGAGGTCTTGTTAGATAAGGTCGCAGCGATTACTCGTCACCTAAAGGCCTTCTCACGTAAGAGCGATGGCAAGATTGATAACGTCGAACTAGATAAGGTGATTGGTGATGCGATCGATCTCTTTGAAGCTCGGCAGAGTAGGGTGTTGATTCATTATTCGCCACAAAGTGATCAAATGGTTCGAGCCAACAGCATCCGCTTAGAGCAGGTAATGGTTAATTTAATCAGCAATGCTTTGGATGCCGTCGAACATAAAGATCAGCCTCAACTCAGAATATCTACACAAGAACTCACACACACAATTCAGATCTCAGTTAAAGACAATGGATTAGGGATACCCGAAGAGGACATTCCTTATCTGTTTGACCCATTTTATACCCGCAAGACCACAGGCAAAGGACTCGGCCTCGGTTTGTCTATCGCATACAACATAATTAAAGACTTTGGCGGCTCGATTCACGTGGAATCAGTTGAACACCAAGGCGCCACTTTTATCGTCACTCTACCAAAAGGCGTAGCCTCATGACTGCAGAAAAACACATAGTTCTTATCGATGATGAAATCGATGTTGTTGAAGCCGTGAGTGAAATGTTGGAGCTGGAAGGTTTTCGCGTCACCACTTTTACCGACCCTAACCTTGGCCTTAAATCACTCAAGGCGAATAGCCATTCAGTGGTGCTGTGTGACGTACGCATGCCGAAAGTGGATGGCTTGACGTTATTAAGTTCAATTCAATACCGAGCGGCTAATGTTCCTGTGTTGTTGATGAGTGGCCATGGCGATATTCCCATGGCGATAGAAGCGATGAAGTTGGGTGCTTTCGATTTTTTGGAAAAACCACTTAATGCTGGCGAGTTGGTGGAAAAACTCGATCTCGCGTTGGCACAATGTCAGCACAATAGTACGAAAATATCAGGTGACGATCAGGAAACCGACTTACCAATTGAGTCGGTGGTTATTGGTCAATCCCAAGCGATGGACACCATACGTAAGCAAGTGCTTGCACTCTCTCATACTGGCGTTGACACCATCATTAATGGTGAGACAGGCACTGGCAAAGAGGTGATTGCTCGCGCGTTGCATCAATTTAGCCGTCGTAAGGCGAAGCCCTTTGTCGCGATCAACTGTGGTGGCATGACAGAAAGCATTATCGAAAGTGAGTTGTTTGGTCATGAAGCGGGTTCGTTTACCAGTGCCAACAAGAAACGTATTGGAAAAATAGAACAAGCCAATGGCGGAACTCTGTTTCTTGATGAAATTGAAAGCATGCCGATTGCGGTACAAATAAAACTGCTGCGAGTGATTCAAGAGCGAATGATTGAGCGTGTTGGCGGTAATGAATTGATACCTGTTGATATTGTGGTGGTGGCAGCCAGTAAAGCTGACCTCGCAAGCCTCAGTGAATCCGGTGAATTCAGAGCCGACCTTTTCTATCGCTTGAACATTGCGAGCTTAAACCTTCCGGCACTGCGCCAACGAAAAGAAGACATTCAGGTGTTGTTTCGCCATTTTGTGATTCAAGCGAGCCACAAATATAAGACGCGTCCTTCGACGATTTACCCCGAGCAGATACAACAACTATGTCGACACGAATGGCCTGGAAACGTGCGTGAGTTACGTAATGTTGCCGACCGATTTGTACTCGGTATTGTCGGCGATGGCTTTGATCTTCAATCGCCAATTTGTGAATCAACCGGGGAAGATTTCGCCTTTGAAAAGCAGATGGAGCAGTACGAGAGAAATGTATTAACCGAAGCCTTGATAGAGAGCGCGGGAAATATCAATGAAGTCTCAAGCAAGCTGAATCTGCCACGCAAAACGCTTTATCGAAAAATGAAGAAACACCAATTGGATAAAGAGAGTTTCAAGGTTTAACGGCTTAGTTGCTTGTTCAATGGAAAGCCAAAAACCAAAAGAAAAAGCACAAGACAACAATGACCCATTTGGTTTTTAGTCGAATGGCTAACTGTTTCAAGTGATTGTAATAAAAGAGCTTTAACATTTGGCACAAAGCGTGCAATCCCTACATTGTGGAGTCAGTCCACATGAGGTTATTCGGTGTTGAGTCAAAAAACATATGACAGCTATCTATATATCACAGCTATCCAACACCGAATGATCGAACAAAGGAAATTAGAAAAATAATTGCTTGTTGCAAGGAGATACAAACATGAAGCAAATACTGAAAGGTTCGATTGCTCTGATACTAGGTGTGAGCTCGATGACGGCATGGGCCGCAGCAGAGCCAGCAAACTTAGGACCTCGTCCTCTCTTTTTAGTTAACAATATGGATGAGAGCCCTTTGAAAACTAAGCTACTGAGTTGCAGTGAAGGACCTTTTCATCGTAGTGATTTTTCTATTGGGCATCGCGGAGCTGCGATGCAGTTTCCTGAGCACACTAAGGAGTCTTATTTAGCGGCTATTCAAATGGGCGCAGGCGTTGTCGAGTGTGATGTGACCTTCACTAAAGATAAGGCGCTGGTATGTCGTCACTCGCAAAGTGATCTGCACACCACAACCGATGTTTTGGCGCACCCAGATCTCGCTAAGAAGTGTTCAGTGCCATTTATAGCTGCTAACCCAGCGACAGGCGAAGATGCTCAAGTTGAGTGTCGTACCTCTGATTTCACGCTGGCGGAGTTTAAGACGTTAAAAGGCAAAATGGATGGTGCTAACCCGAAAGCCACCACAGTTGAAGAGTACATGAACGGCACACCTGGTTGGAGAACCGATCTTTACAGCCAAAGTGGCACACTGATGACACACGCCGAAAGTGCGGCATTGTTTCAAGAGCACGGCGTAAAGGTGACTCCTGAGCTGAAATCGGCGGCGGTAGAAATGCCTTTTAATGGTTTTAGCCAAGAGATGTACGCGCAGAAGCTGGTGGATGAGCTGAAAGAGGCGGGCTTTGAGCCTTCGGAGACTTACCTACAGTCATTCAACTTGGATGATGTGAAGTACTGGATCAAAGAAGCACCGAAGTTTGGCAAACAAGCGGTTTATCTTGATGACCGTGTTTACGAACAAGCGGACTTTGTCGCGTCTGTTGAGAATATGAAAGAGCTGCACGATGCGGGTGTAAACATCATCGCGCCGCCTCTATTTGCGTTGGTTGATTTAGATGAGAACAACGAACTGGTTGCGTCTAATTACGCCAAGCTCGCTAAAGGTGCAGACCTCGACATCATTGCATGGACTCTGGAACGTTCAGGCCCACTTGCGCAAGGTGGCGGTTGGTACTACAAGAGCGTAAAAGATGGCATCAACAATGATGGCGACATGATGAAAATGCTCGATGTGTTGGCACAAGATGTTGGCGTGATGGGCGTATTCAGTGATTGGCCTGCAACGGTAACTTACTATGCAAACTGCATGGACAGCGACGCTTAAGTTATCGGTCTAGCTAAAGAATAATAAGAGAAAAAACAGTGAACCAAAGAGCCTTCGGGCTCTTTTTTTACCACTGAAATCGATGGGACAGAAATGACCCAAATTATTGATTTTGAGTTGGACACGAATGACTCAAAAGATATTAGTCAGTTTAGGTTTTATTGTAAGTTGTTGAAATTAAATAAATAAAAATATGGCATAAAGGCTGCAATAGCGAAGGTGACTTTCAACAATAAGTAAAAGTAAGGTTTGAATATGAAAATCAGTGTTAAAGGACTGTTAATCGCTAGCTCATTACTACTTCCTTCAATGGCTATAGCAAGCGACTGCTCTAGTCGTGGTGTGTTAGACGATCGATACTGTGATGAAAACCAAGATTTGGTCGCCGATTCACCAAAGAATCCAGATGAGTGGAACGACCCAAGTACGCTTGTGTTTACTTACACTCCGGTAGAAGACCCTGCGTTATACAAAGATGCGTTTGCCGACTTCCAAGCTCATCTAAGCAAAATCACGGGTAAGCGAGTGATTTACTACACAGTTCACTCGAACTCTGCGCAAGTAGAAGCAATGCGTTCTGGTCGACTGCACGTTGCGGGTTTCTCTACGGGCCCAACAGGCTACGCAGTTAATCTAGCGGGTTACGTTCCAATTGCAGTTAAAGGCGATGAGTCTGGTTTCCAAGGTTACAACCTGATCACCATTGTGCGTAAAGACAGCGGTATTAATACAATGACTGATTTGAAAGGCAAAAAGGTTGCACATACTTCTGCATCATCAAACTCTGGCAACCTAGCTCCTCGTGCGTTATTCCCAGCGAAAGGTCTAGTGCCAGATGAAGATTACAAAGTGCTTTACTCAGGTAAACACGACCAATCTATACTTGGTGTTTTCAATGGAGACTATGATGCGGCGCCTGTGGCATCAGATGTTTACGATCGTATGGTGGCTGCAGGTCGTGTCGACGATTCTGAACTGAAGATCATCTACCGTAGTCCACGTTTCCCAACGTCTGCTTTTGGTTACGCTTACAACCTAAAACCAGAGCTAGTTGAGAAGATCAACGAAGCTTTCTTTAGCTACCGCTTTACTCCAGAGATGAGCGCATCGTTTAAAGGTGCCGACCGTTTCTCTCCAATCAGCTACAAAGAAGAGTGGGATGTGATTCGTGATATCGCTCATGCGACAGGTACGGCTTACACCAAAACTGGCCTGAAGAAATTGGCTGAAAAAGATGCGGCTAAACGTGCAAAGAAAAAAGCCGCTGAGCTAGCAAAACAAGCCAATAGCCAGTAATTCCATCCGTTAATTAGTTAACTATTCAGCTTATTCACTGGGTAAGCTTATTTAAAATCTATGCCCTCGCGGGTAGGGCATAGATCATTCTAAAATTCGCACAAGGAAATGCAGTATGGCCGTAGCAAGCTATGAAGGAATAAAGATAAACAACCTTTTCCACGAATATGTGGCAGGCAAGCCAATCCTTAAAGGCATTAATATTGATATCGATGAGCCAGGCATCATCGCGATCATTGGTCCATCTGGTACCGGTAAAAGTACGCTTCTGCGCTGTATCAACCGACTCAACGATCCAAGCCAAGGTGAAATCATTTTTGATGGCGCAGACCTGACTCAATTAAAAGGACAAGCGTTACGTAGGCAGCGCCGTCATATAGGAATGGTTTTCCAAGAATATAACTTAGTTGAGCGTTTAACGGTTATCGAGAACGTGCTGAGTGGTCGTTTAGGTTACATGACCGCTTGGGATGCATGGCGTCGAAATTACTCTGCACAAGATTTAGCAAAAGCGTTCGAGTTACTCGAATTTGTGGGCCTGCAAGACTTTGCAAACCAACGTGCCGACAGTTTATCGGGCGGTCAAAGACAGCGTGTCGGTATCGCTCGCGCAGTCATGCAAGACCCATATATTCTATTGGCGGATGAACCAACGTCATCACTCGACCCAAAAACAGCGGTTGAGATCATGGAGTTGATGGAAACCTTTGCAGAACAGAAAAACATTCCCGTGTTGGTTAACATCCATGATGTGAACTTGGCCAAGCGTTATGCCAAGCGAATCATTGGTATGTGTAATGGTAAGGTGCATTACGATGGCAGCCCTGAAGGTATTTCAGAGGAAGATCTGAAAATTATCTATGGGGGTGAGTCATGGCTGGATTAAACCCAAGCTCTTCAACAAGCGTACCGTCAACAAACGAGTCTTCGTCAGCGAGTTCATTTTCGAAGCATGAAAATCCGTTCAAAACTTCGTGGACGAACCGTGCAATCATCGCTGCAATTGTTGGGTATCTTTTTTATAGTTTCTCGACATTGGGGCTGACCTTTGATCGTTTGATCATCGGTTTCGGTGAAAGTGAGCGGTTACTATCAAGAATGTTTCCGCCTGATTTTTCACGTACTAACCTTTTATTGAGCGGCTTAGCAGAAAGCTTACAGATTGCGATCATCTCTAGCTTTTTCGGCATCGTTATTTCACTGTTTCTAGGCTTACTGGCCGCGAGAAACATGATGCCTTCGATTGTATCGACACCGATTCGTGGCTTTATCGCATTGTGTCGTTCTTTCCATCCAGTGATCATCGCCATCTTGTTTGTGAAAGCGGTGGGCTTCGGTGCCCTTGCTGGGATCCTGACCTTGGTATTCGCATCGATTGGTTTCATCGCCAAGTTGTTTGCAGAAGCGATTGAAGAGATCTCTTTTAAACCGGTTGAAGCGATTAAAGCGACGGGGGCGAGCTTTATCAGCGTCATCCTGTACGCGGTGATGCCTCAAGTATTTACTCGTTTTATTGGCTTTGCGAGTTACCAGCTTGATTCCAATCTGCGTAACTCAACCATGGTTGGCATCGTGGGTGCGGGTGGTCTTGGCGGTACGCTTTTCTCGGCATTCCAACGTTTTGATTACGACTTCGTTGCCGCTATTTTGATCACCATCATCGCACTGATTCTTGTGGGTGAATTTCTTTCCAACATTGTTAGGAGAATCTTCTAATGACAACTGCATCTATCGATAGAGAGTGGCAGCGCTTTACCCCTAATGAGCGTGTGGCTCGATTTGCCGTTTACCTTAGCCTAGTGTGTGCCATCGTGTGGTCATGGCAGACGGTAGAAGTGATTCCTGAGTTCCTTTATGACGCGCCTACTCAGTTTGCTGATATGTTCGAGCGTATGGTGCCAATGGACTATGGTTTCTATCCAGAATCGATTCACGCGGCGATGATAGAGACGCTGCATATCGCGACGTTAGGTACCTTGTTTACCTTGGTATTTGCTATCCCTTTGGCGCTGATGAACGCGCCAAATATCACTCCGAATAAAGCTTTGAATTGGATTGCTCAATTCTTTCTCGTGTCTTCACGTTCTGTGAACTCATTGGTTTGGGCATTGCTGTTCATCGCACTTTTTGGCCCCGGTGTTCTCGCAGGCATTATGGCAATTGCTATTCGTAGTATCGGCTTTGTAGGGAAGCTGTTAGCGGAAGCAATCGCTGAAGTGAACATGGGGCCTATTGAAGCTTTACGCGCGACAGGCGCTTCGTGGATGAGCGTTTTACTTAAAGGTTATTGGCCACAAGTAATGCCTGCGTTCTATTCTATCGTGCTGTTCCGCTGGGACATCAATGTACGTGAGTCTGCGGTTTTGGGGTTGGTGGGCGCGGGTGGTATTGGCGTGGTGCTAAACGATGCGCAAAACCTTTTTGAGTGGCAGAAAGTATCAATGGTGTTGGTGAGTATATTCGCTGTGGTTATAATTGCTGAAGCTGTAGTGATCCACATCCGTAACAAACTCATATAGACTGTATGTTGTGTGAAAGTTGAGAGCTTATCTAGCATTTTGAAGCTCAAACGACCCTAGGTACTTCGGTCTACCTAGAGGTCGTTTTTTTATGCGGTGTCTTTTGAAACGAGTGCTTAAAAAATACAGTGCTTGGCAAAGTCGCCTGCTTCATTAGCCGTCCAGTCACCTTTAGGTTTTTCTTTCATATCCGCACACCAAGCTTCACTGCCCACTTCTGTACAAGCCATTAGTTGAGTGGCTAGGAAAAGTATCAACGCGATTTTCTTCATATTAAACATTCCGTTGTGGTCTAAGTTTCTGTTTATAACTGTATCAAATACCACAAGTGATTGTTATAGCTGCTAAGAACTTAAGGGAGTAAAAAATGATGTGGGTCTGAACTGAACTAGAGAGACGGAAAACAAGGAAGGGGGCTTCGCTTTAAGATCGAAAAAGCCAGCAACATGTGCTGGCTTTGAAATTCTTGTGCGCTGCTATTCGTTAGCGCGCTTCTACTGTGGAGTTATACCAACTTCATCTCTTGGATGATATCTGAAGCGATTTCTGGCTTCGTACTGGTAGGCTTCTCGTGTAGGTCTGCTTTCAATTGTCCTTTACGGTTACTTAAGCCTGCTTCAAGTTTCTTGAGTGCTGCAGCGATAGCTGGGTACATAACATCGTCTGTAGATTTTGCTGTTACTCGTACACCTTCGTAGTTGGTGAATACTTCAACCTGATGTTGACCGTGCTCTTTAGTAATGATGATGTCGCAACTGATCAGTGATGGGAAATGGTTAGATATCTTCTCGAATTTACCTTCGATGTCTTTGCGTGACTCGTCGTTAATTGATACATGATGTGTTTGAACATTTATTTTCATAAATCATACCTTTCCAATGACTGTGTCATTTAAACGTAGCAAACATCGGATAGTTTCACCAATAGAGAAAGTACACATGTGTGATTCACTTCAGTGTTATCAAATAATCTCTTGTTCCTCCCTTGAAACTCCGATGAACTGATCGCATATTATGTTTCGTGTTTTAAAGATATGTTCAAAAAAACTCCATCCTTGATAATTTGCTCTAACCTACAGCAAATCCCCAGTGAATCTCTCTTTATCGGTTTTATAATTTCGAACTTGTCACTTCAGTAATTTTTTTCTCAGCTCACTCACTTTTTTCTTGTTTGATTAAAAAATCGCCTTAAGTTACTCATTTATAGACACTCAATCGCCCACTCCATATTGAAGTGAAACTCTCCAGCCGTGAGTTGTGACTCTGGTATAGTAATACGTGCTTGAATTGCGATTTCTTTATTCGATGCGAGTTGCTCGCTAGGAAACTCGACTCCCTGACGCCAATAATTAATGTCACCTTCATAGCGAACGGGTGTTTCAACTTTGAATCGCACAAGTTCTGAAATGCGAGATTCATCAATTGAGCCTAGGTCAATATGTTGCAGTTTGAGCAACAATCGCGAATCCTTTCGATTGGACTCAAGCTTAAGCGTGATGGCTCGGCCATCGTAGTCTTGGCCAAAGCTCATTTCACCTTGGTTATTGATCACTTCTAGCCCACAGCGCTCCCGCACATGCTTTTTAAAGCTCAATGTAGAGTGATTATTGGATGCCAATGTACAGCTGGATAAGCTGATTAAAGTGAACGCGACAATAAATCGTAGCATGTTAGTTCACCATAACGCGGACAATAAAGTCCGTGACCGCTTGTTCAGTAACAGCCACATTACTGATGGTTTGCTTATCTTTGAGAGAGACCTGATAGCTTGAGCTCAGCACAATGTCGGCATGATGATATTTGTATTCGACAATAAGATCGCACGTGACACGATCATTTTGCTTCGCTGCGACTGTGGTATCTGTGTAGTTAACACGACTTTCGGTGTCGATTAACTCGATACTCGACCAATCGATGTATTCGGAATTCGACAACGCATCAAAGATTCGGCGTTGGTGGTTGTCTGAACCATCAACACACATTTGATTGAACTGTTCGACTTCTTTCCTATCAAATCCTGTGCTCATGGCATAGGGCGCGATAAACAATATCGCCAAGAATAAAACTAGAGTTTTCATAGTGCCTCTGGGTCAGTAAGCCCTCTTGTTTAAAGGGCTTACCGTGGGAGAGATGATGGGTTAGTTACATTCAATCTTCCATTTTGTTTTTACTTCGTAATCATCACTAGCATCGAGATTGCTTTCATCAACCGCAACACGAGCGAAAAGATTCATATTGTTATCTTCACGAATTTGGTCTCGAGTGATGTCTACACCAGATTCCCAGCTAACTGCCGATTGGTCTAGCTCTGTTGTACCGGTTGACTGGAAAAACACATCGCTCTTTTGAATTTGTCCGTCAAACGATTCGATTTTGATCTCTTCTGCTCGAACTTTAATGCCGTTTCTGTTGCTGACTAACTTTACAGTTGCGTGAGATTCATTGTAATTTTCGCCAAAAGCTAAGTCGGCTTGGTCTTCAGTTGCTTCTATACCACATTGAGACTCGACAGATGCTGAGAAAATAACATCTCCAGTTTTACTATCATCGAGACTAGATGGTTGTGCATGTGCAATAGTTGTTGCAAAAATAGACATGGCAGCTAGGCCAAGTAATGGTTTTTTATTAAACATCTTTTACTCCGAAAAAGTGGTATTGCTTTGTTTCATCTTCAGCAGACGATATTTCTCTGCTTCGATTTGTAATAGCTTTAACTCATGCTCCGCTTGAGCCAGCTCTTCTAAACGTTCTCGCTCACGGAGCTCGAACTCGTAGAGTCGACGACAGTCAACTCGATCCTCACCACCAAATTGAAATGTCACAGCCGCGTATACGCCTGCCTCATCCTGATTTTGGTAGTAATAATTGTTGTAATAGCTGTCGCTATCTTCATTGCCGGTTGATCCGTAGGTTCCGAACTGAACGGTTTTACCTGTGGAAATAGCTTGCTCACACGAAGCCCCTTCAGAGGTTCGAACTCGGTCGGTGCCTGATGGGTTAGACACACTCGGTATTGGGTTTGCCAATGCCGGGCTTGTCAGTGAAGCAATGGCCAATGAAGCGACAGTAAATAAAGCACTAATTAACGCTTTGATTGTTCTACGCATAATTGATACCGCTTGAATGTCGTTAATACCGTTTGAATTTAAGATTTGTGCATACTTCGTAGCTGTTCGGGGAATCCGTCACCATGCGTGTGCAAATCTTCTTCTTGGTTGTTTGAGCGGCTGGCGTCTTCACATTGATATCCAGCTCAATTTCTTGGTTTGCATCCAATTGGATCTTGTTGGGAAACTCTTTGTCATCAATTCGCAGGTAGTAATCCGCTTGTTTGGTATAACGATTTACCAGCAAGAACCTGACTTGTGTTTTGTCGGAGTAGGTCTGAAATTGGGTATTTTTCCACTTGTGCACGTTTGCGTTTGCCAAAGAACTGCTCAGCAATAACGCGGCAGCAATGATGTAAATAGCCTTCATGAGAACCTCAAAATGATGATCGAGGACTTATTTTAGATTCGTTCCAATACAGGACTTACCATTTTGCGCCACTGACATAAGGCTGACAGTACGGTAAAAATGGTTGAAAGTTTTAGGTTGAAACTGAAGAACAGTGAAACTTGGAGGTAGAGTTGAGGAGAAGAGGGCAAAGTAACTATTTATGATTTAGCCTCTCAGTATCACAATTACAAATATAAGACGCTGCAGTTAATTGAGGTATTGGTTAGTACGGGATACTCTAACCGCCATCTTCTATTTGGACACGTTATCATGAAAATCCCTGTTAAATTCGCTGCAATTGCAGCTTCCCTTTCTCTCGCTTTTAATGCTTTTGCTGCGCCTGTCGAGTTTCAGAAAATTCCAGAGATCATGCAGCAGTTTGATATTGCAGAGCTGTACATTAAGAAGTCAGTCACCCTAGGTCGTTTACCAGCCGAGTCTGAAATTGGCATTGATTTTCCTACTTATGTTTCAGATGGAAAGGGCGGTTACAGCCTAGAGACAAACAACGTAATGACAGATTCTGTTGTTATCGCAAGCATGCCGAAAGCGATTGTTGATGATGTTTTCAACCAATGGCTAGTACCTAAAGAGACGTGGATCAGCAGCTACGGTTCTTTGCCAACCTCGACCACTGAATTTAAGCCGTTTAAGCGTATTAAAACCATCAAAGCGATTAAGATTGATGCAGAAATGCTTGAGTTGTTAGGCAGTGAAGATGGCAACACGGCGATGATCAAAGTGAGCTGGGATGAGAAGGGAATGAAGGTTTATAAGGATGGCTACCTAGCGGATTATGAGTACGGGATTGCCCCTCATGAGATGCAAGAAAACTACGAATTAGCACCTAAGTAATTTGATTCATTTAGAAAAGCGCCCTGTTTTTATCGGGCGCTTTTTGTCGCTAAAGGGACTATTGCGGATGAATGTTGAGTGACCAGTATTGAAGTTTAGGCCCCACTAAACTCGTAAGAAGACGGCACCACAATCACGCCTTGTTTTGATATGTGGAAGCGTTTCGCATCGGCAAGGCTATCAACACCGATTTGAGTTCCGTCAGGCACTTTTACGTTCTTATCGATGATGCAGTTTTGTATGTGGCAATTTTTTCCAATCTCAACATCTTCAAACAGAATACTATCAATCACAATCGCAGCATTGTTGACTTTTACCTTAGGGAAGAAGATAGAGTTTTGCGCTGAACCACCTTCAATGACTACGCCATTGGCGATCATCGAGTTGATGAATATCCCTTGGTTACCTTCGACCGAAGCAATGGTTCGTGCGGGCGGCAGTTGTTGATCATAGGTGCGAATCGCCCAATCCGGTTGGTATAAATCGATAGGCGAGGCTGGCTTTAATAGGTCCATATTGGATTGGTAGTAAGAGTCGAGTGTACCAACATCTCTCCAGTACGCATCTTGGGTCACTCGGCCTTCTTCATCACCAAATTTGTAGGCGTGAACACTGTTGTTGCCCACTAATTTTGGAATGATGTCTTTACCAAAATCGTGGCTTGAGTTCGGATCTTCTGCATCCGCAAGTAGTGCTTGAGTCAGTACTTCCTTATCAAAGATGTAAATCCCCATTGAAGCCATGCTTCGAGTCGGTCTACCAGGTACACATGCTGGGTAACGTGGCTTCTCGGTAAAGTTATTGATTTGTAGAGACTCGTCTATCTCCATCACACCAAATTCTTTGGCTTCATCAATCGAAACCTCCATACAAGCTACCGTTAAGTCGGCTTCATTCTGTTTGTGTTGCTTGAGCATTGGTGCGTAATCCATGCGATAGATATGGTCGCCCGATAACACCACCACATGCTTGGCTTCACTGCGAGACAGCAAATACAAGTTTTGATAAATCGCATCGGCAGTACCGCTATACCAACTATCACCGGTGCGCATTTGTGGGGGAACATTGGTGATGTATTCGCCGAGCTCGGGGTTAAGCACCGACCAACCATCACGTAAATGTTTTTGCAAAGAATGAGACTTGTACTGAGTCAGCACCAGAATTTGGCGAAGCCCAGAATGTAGGCAGTTCGCGAGAGTGAAATCGATGATTCTATACTTGCCACCAAAAGGTACCGCTGGTTTTGCGCGGTTATCGGTGAGGGGAGAAAGCCGAGAGCCAACACCGCCGGCCAGAACGATTGTTAGAGTGTCTTGCATGGTCAGAACCTTAATGTATTTATGATTATGAACATAGACTTGCAAGCACTAAGCCAAATGTAACTCATTGAATATTAAGCAAGGTGGGGATATTTCTTGTTGGGTTGCACTAAATTGATGCGCATGAGGTGTTGGCTTGCTCTATTTTGATCCAAAGAGATCTGAGCAAAGTGATTGGGTTGGATTAACGATATGACGCACGGGAAAGTTGCATTACAAAACTGTCAATAAAATGAATGAATAAAGTGATCGGGTCGATGTAAATTTACATAAACAACTACAAATTTTCACAAATTGATTTCCATCAATAAAGTAGGGTTATTCTGTGCTACCTTGCACGCAAAATAAGAAATGATTACTCATTCACCAATAAAATGAAGCCCTCAAAAGGAAATTATAATGAAAAAAACAGTATGTGGTATTGCGGTTATTGCGGCTCTTATGTCAGCCAACGTTCTTGCTCATAAAGAAGGTGATTTCATCATCCGTGCAGGCGCAGCAACGGTCTCTCCAAACGACAGCAGTGGCGCTGTACTTGACAATTCAGACCTAGAGTTTTCAGTTGATTCAGATACTCAGCTGGGTCTTACTTTCGGCTACATGTTTACTGACAACATCAGTTTTGAAGTATTAGCCGCGAGCCCATTCTCACACAGTATTTCTGTTAATGGTTTAGGTAAAGTGGCTGACACTAAACACCTACCGCCAACGTTTATGGTTCAGTACTACTTTGGCCAAGCGAACAGCGACTTCCGCCCTTACGTGGGTGCAGGTATTAACTACACAGTCTTCTTTGATGAAGAACTTAATGGTACGGGTAAAGATGCAGGCTTGAGTGACTTGTCTCTTGATGACTCTTGGGGACTTGCGGCAAACATTGGTATGGATTACATGATCAATGAAGATTGGTTCTTGAATGCGTCAGTTTGGTATGCAGACATAGGTACTACAGCGAAATACAAAGCGGGTGGAAAACAGTACTCAACAGACGTTGATATCGACCCATGGGTATTCATGATCGGTGGTGGTTACAACTTCTAACCTATCGATTCCGTTTACTAAAAGCGCTCAAGCACCAGCCAGCTTAGGCGCTTTTTTTGTTTATTCACTAGCTAACTTTATTAATGAAAAATATTCCTCATTCGTAATGGATTGTTAATAAAACAGAAAGCCAACTGTCATATTCGGCTCCTATGATCGCGATTCTAATTATGGAGGATATATGAATCGTAAATTTAATAAGCTGACATTATTACTGCCTATCGCGGTTAGTTCTGCTCTAGTAGGGTGTTCTCAATCAACGACAAAGCCGGCAACATCATCTCAAACGTCACTTGATGCTTTTAGCCTTCAATGCCAATCCATTCAACAACCGAACAAGACAGATGCCGCTGTTACTGGGATTAGTCTGGTTGGTCGTGCTATTGCTGACGCCCCATTTGATACTTCTGCAGCCGAAATCGTCAGCTACGATTCATGTACCGACAAGCTTTATGTTGTGAACGCTCAAGCGCAGAAAGTCGATGTGTTGTCGATGAACGCTGACAGCGCCCCAACATCTGAGGGTTCTATCGACCTTCAATCAGCCGCTGCGGCTTCGGGTATTAATATCGGTGCAGCGAACAGTGTGTCGACTCACCAAGGATTAGTTGCTGTCGCGATTGAAAATGCTGACAAGCAACAGAACGGCATCATTGCACTTTATCGTTCAGACACGTTAGAGCTGATCACCACATACACTGCTGGCGCATTGCCAGACATGGTGAGCTTCTCGAAAGACGGCCGTTACATCGCATCAGCAAACGAAGGTGAGCCGAATGCAGATTACAGCATTGATCCTGAAGGCTCTGTGACGCTGGTTGATTTAGCTAATGGTCCTTTACAAGCAAAAGTGACTCAAATTGATTTCAAGGAATTCAATCAAGGTCAGCCTCGCCATGAAGAATTGACTGGCAAGGTTCGAATTTCAGCGCCTAATGCGACTGTGGCTCAAGATCTAGAACCGGAATATCTAACGTTTGCGGATAACGGTAAGCTCTACGTTGCCTTGCAAGAGAACAATGCATTGGCAGCGATTGACGTGGCGAGTGCAGAAGTGGATGTGATTTTGGGACTAGGCGGAAAACCTTGGGATACTGCTCAGTTGGATGCGTCAAACAAAGACAAAAACATCGGTAACCTACAAAATTATCCAATGTTGGAAGGCCTTTACATGCCAGACAGCATCACTAGCTACAGTGTTGATGGTAACACCTACATTGTGACAGCAAACGAAGGTGATGGCCGTGAATATGGCATTAAGACGACACAAAAAGTGTGTGATGATAAAGGGTTTGAGTGGGATGGTGATGACTATAAAGGCACCGAAAACTACACCACAGAAAGAGACTTTTGTATCGCTTATGTCGATGAAGTACGCGGCAAGAAGTTAGATGTTGAGGCTAACCACCCATTGGCAGGTGCATTGAAAGACAATAAGCAACTTGCTCGCCTTAAGGTGATTAAGCCACAAGCAACACTTGCTGCTGACCAAAAAGTTCAAGCATTCGGTAGCCGTTCTTTCTCTATCTGGGATGAGTCAGGTGAGCTAGTGTTTGATAGCGGTGATGACTTTGCTCGAATCGTTCTTGATCAAGATCCTGCAAACTTCAATAGCACCAATGATAACAACCAAAGTGGCGACGATCGCAGTGATGACAAAGGGGTTGAGCCTGAAGCGATCGAAGTGGCTGAGATTAACGGTAAGCACTATGCCTTTATTGGTCTTGAGCGCCAAGGTGGCATCATAATTTACGACGTAACACAGCCTAAAAACGCAAGTTTCATCAGCTACTTGAACAACCGAGACTTTACACAACCAGTGTGTACCAAGGTTGATGAAGACGGTGATTGCGACAACGATACCTATAACTCGAAAGCGGGTGACTTAGGCCCAGAGTCAATCAAGTATTTCACTCGCTCTGGTAACCACTTTATTGCGGTTGGCAACGAAGTGAGTGGTAGCACATCCGTTTATCGCGTTGAGTTCTAATCTCGCTTATCGCTAGCAATTAGATTGAATCAAAACAAAAGCGCCACGACTTGTAAAGTCGTGGCGCTTTTTTATTTCATCGCTGATTTAGTAGCAATAGCAAAGGCCTATGGCTGTTGCTTAGTTGGTGCTAGAGCGATTTCACGGATACATACGTTCTGTGGTTGTTGGTAAGCGAATGATACAGCGCGTGCAATGTCGTCAGCTGCCAATACGCCGCCCATGTCTTCTTTCCAAGAATCGTAACCGTCTTTGATCTCTTGAGATGTAGTGTGAGACAGAAGCTCAGTTTCTACAGCACCTGGTGCGATAGTCGTAACACGAACATTTGAAGCTGCTACTTCTTCACGAACGTTCTCAGAAATAGCGTGAACCGCGAACTTAGTACCACAGTAAGCAGCGTGGCTTGGGAATGTTTTCTTACCCGCGATAGAGCTGATGTTGATGATAGTACCTGTGTTGCGTTCCATCATCGGAGCAAGTACAGACTGCATGCCGTTTAAAAGACCAATTACGTTCACGTCGAACATTGTCTTCCACTCTTGCGCATCTTGAGTATCGATTTGACCAAGCAGCATTGCACCAGCGTTGTTGATAAGAGCATCTACAGGGCCAAATTTCGCTTCACCCTGTGCGATTGCTGCATCAAAAGACGCTTTATCTGTTACGTCTACTTTCACTGATAGTGAGTTTGGTAGGTTTAGTGCTTCAAGGCGATCAATACGACGAGCTAAAAGTAGCAGAGGGTGACCTTCATCGCTTAGACGACGAGCGATTGCTTCACCAATACCAGAGCTTGCACCTGTAATTACGATTAGTTTTTTCATTTTATTTCCTCTGTACTTTTATTGCGTCGGTTGGCTACGACGTGTTGTTTAAGTGCATTCGAATCAAGTGTTTGTTGCCTTGCTTCGTTGCGATGGAGGTATATTAAGGAAAATATCATTGTTGATATATAGCGCTTTACTTGAAACACTGTTGCTGTGGTGCAACAATAAAGATGTTTACGTTATAGCTTCATATCTTAGTAATTTCACAAGTAAGTTGGCGGCCATGCTCAATCAAATTAACCTGTCTGATATTCGTTCTTTCGTGCTTATCGCTCGTTTAGGTAACTTCACTAAAGCAGCGGAGGAGCTTGACGTGTCGCGATCCCACGTATCACGCCAAGTGAGTAGCTTAGAAAAACAGATGGGAGTGACCCTGTTTATCCGTACTACTCGAACTTTAAGGCTGACGCACGCAGGGCAAGATCTGTACGCGAGATGTGAACAAGCCTTAGATAATATAGACCAAGCTCTGATTGCTGCTGTGAATGACGTCGAAGAAGTACGTGGTGACATAAAAGTAAACTGTGTCGGTGGTTATCTTGGTGAAGTGATCATTGCGGATCTAGTGAATGAGTTCATGCAACTCTACCCAGACATCAGTATTAGCCTTGATTTCAGCAGTAACCGAGTCGACTTGATTGAAGACGCGTTTGATATCGCTTTTCGCATGGGAAGCTTAGAAGACGCGGGCTTTATCGCAAGAAAGCTTTTGGACATAGAGATGGGAACACTCGCAAGCCCTGAGTATTTCGCTCGCAAAGGGAAGCCTAACCACCCTAAAGATCTGATCCACCATGATTGTTTAACGGGGTCGGTGCGCAAGTGGAGTTTTCAAGCGTTGGATGACACCAAGAAAACGGTCGATGTGCATGTGACGGGCAGACTGCAATGTAAAAATGGGCGAGTGTTGGTACAGGGCGCGAAGTCGGGCAACGGGATTATTCGTGTACCTACCATCTATTGCTTACAAGAGCTCCATGACGGGCAATTGGAACAGGTGTTTGATGAGTGGATAGTACCTAAGGTCGACTTTTCAGCGATCTACCATCGAGACCGCTATCAACCGAGCCGAATTCGAACCTTCATTGATTTTGTAAAAGGTCGCTTCGAGCAAATGCCAGTCAGTTAAGTGTGCTTACTGTGTCTGCGATTCGTTTGACTGGTTTGGGCTACATCTCGTCGATTTCGTTTTGCAGGCTTTCCAGTTGGTCCAGAATCAGCAAAAACTTCTCACCAAAGGGTGTTACTTGATACTCAACTCTTGGTGGGAGTTCGTTGAACATTTGCTTGTCTAAAATCCCAAACTCCACATTTCGCTTCAAACATTCATTCAGTACCTTGGTCGATAACCCTTCGACCGAACGCACCATTTCACCGGGGCGATTGATGCCATTTGCCAATAATTGGTAAACCGTTAGCGACCATTTACAGCCGTAGATGGTTTCGACCATGCGAGCGGAACGCTCTGGTGCTGATTTTCTTGAAAAAAAGTTTTCCTGATTTTTCATAAAGATGTACCAATAAGTACCTACCTAACCGATTTGTACTTACTATTCATAGTGTTAGTTCAAAGCCTAAGATTACCACGTTCACATGACTTAGGAGATAACAAAATGAACTTCACTAAAAATGGTATTGCAGTAGTAATCGGTGGCACAAGTGGTATGGGCTTTGAAACAGCGAAGCAGTTAGTCGCTCAAAACATCCATGTTTTGGTTGTTGGCAATAACCCAACTAAGTTAGATAAAGCGGTGTCTGAACTTCAATCATTAGGCCACGCTTCTGGTTGGCAAGCTAACCTTTATGATGATGCGAGTGTGTCTCGTCTTATCGAACACCTTGAGTCGTTAGATGAAGGTATTGGTTACCTTGTGAATGCTGCAGGTTACTTCAACCCTAAAGCGTTTATTGAGCACCAAGAATCTGATTACGAGCAATACATGCAGCTTAATAAAGCAACCTTCTTCATCACTCAAGCGATAAGCAAATTGATGATCAAGAATGGCGGTGGCAGTGTGGTTAACGTTGGTTCTATGTGGGGTAAGCAAGCAATAAAAGCGACGCCATCTTCTGCCTATTCAATGGCTAAAGCTGGCCTGCACTCATTAACACAACACATGGCAATGGAACTGGCTGAGCATAACATTCGTGTGAATGCCGTGTCTCCTGCTGTGGTTAAAACGCCGATTTACGAATCTTTCATTAAACCAGAAGAAGTGGATCAAGCGTTAGAAGGCTTCAACGCGTTCCACCCAATTGGTCGAGTCGGTTTGCCGAAAGACATTGCCAATAGCATCTCTTTCTTACTGTCAGACAGTGCCGATTGGGTAACGGGTGCAATCTGGGATGTTGATGGAGGTGTGATTGCTGGCCGCAATTAATTAGGATTCTTTTTAGGTGGCTGTCGTGCAGGAAAATAACAGCGAGATGGCCTCCTTGATGAGTATTCGCGTAGAATAAAAGCTAGAAAGATAATAAGAATAATTAAAACGATAACAAGAGTAAGGTCGCCACTATGTTCAACATGGACTTTTCAAAAAAGCTGGTTATTGAAACCGAATCATTAGACTGGATTGCAAGCCCTGCCAAAGGGGTTTGGCGCAAGCCGCTTGAAAGAGAAGAGAAAGAATCGGGTCACACGACTAGCGTCGTAAAGTACGATCCTGAATCTTCGTTTTCTGAGCACCCGCATCCGCAAGGTGAAGAGATCTTCGTGTTAGAGGGTGTTTTCTCTGATGAAACCGGAGATTTCCCTGCAGGTACTTATATCCGTAATCCCCCGGGCAGTGCGCATTCTCCATCAAGTAGAAATGGCTGCACGATCTTGGTTAAGCTTAATCAGTTTGATGCGAGAGACTTAACTCAAGTTCGTATCAATACTTTAGAAACGGAATGGCTTCCGGGCATCGGTGGATTACAAGTGATGCCACTGCATGGTTTTGAGCACGAAAATGTGGCCTTGGTGAAATGGCCAGTTGGCGAACGTTTTCAGCCACATCGTCATTTTGGTGGTGAAGAGATCTTTGTGTTGTCGGGCACCTTTAAAGATGAACATGGCGAGTATCCAAAACACACATGGATGCGCAGCCCCCACATGAGCGAACATTTCCCTTATGTGGAAGAAGATACGGTCATCTTAGTCAAAACTGGACACCTGCCGATCGATTAGCTCGCGCCATAACTGAGCCATTGTTTTGGTTTCCATTGTTTTGGTCTGGAATAAATCAATGAACTTGTTCTCTGTAGATACCCGGTGATACTCCTTTCCAATTGCTGTACGCACGAATAAATGAGTTCGCTTCTTTGAATCCCAGTAAGAAGGATATATCGCCCAGTGACAGTGTCGATTTTTCCAAATAGTGATTGGCTAATTCACCTTTGACTAACGATATCAAGTCCGGGGATGTTTCAAGTTACATAGGTCATTAGACATACTGATAGAGATATTTAAACCCCAAAATACAAAAATCCGATATCAATGGTGATATCGGATTTGAACTCAATAATTCAGAGTTCCAGCACGCTCTCCTCTCACGAAGTCTTTACATGTAATGATGTACGGATAATCGGGTGTCTATCGCCTTTTCGTTAATGTCAGGTAAAGGTCGATACAAGCTTCGGGTAATGTCCGTTAATACTTGGTCGTACACTTTTGAAACGACGGTTGATATATCGCTTGTCAATTCGTACATGGTATCTGCCGGTTGATTTGCTTCGGTACTTGATGCGATCTCGGTAAGTGCATGCATCGCACGTGTGCAAATGGGTGACCCACTGCTTATAGGACAGATAATCGATAATTGGTTAAGTTTTCTGTGTGTCTGAGAGGCGTAGAATTTGAATCTCGCATACTCTTCTGGCTTCTCCATATCAGGTATACACATTCTCAGCTTGGTCAATATCTCCATGCAATCTAAGATCTGTTGCCAATTCATGTGATATTCACGGCTCATGTCTTCACGCTCAGACTGAATCAGCCAGATGATCATCACTTCATCCATCAAGAACATGCTATGGCGAATTGTTTTGCCATGAATTGATTGGTTACGTACCAAAGTTCGGTTTTGCCAGTCACTGTGCATGGCGATGAGCTTGAGGTGAAAGATACGATACATAGGGCGACTATCGAACGAGACATGAGATTGAAGTAGCTCAGATACCTCAAGTATGTTGTCGTAAATCTCGTTCACTTTACGAATCGAGTCGCTAGACAATTTATAAGCTAGAGCGTAATGCGTGGCCGCGCGATGTTTGCGTGATAACAACAATAACTCTCGAAGCAGAACTAAGGTTTCAAACCTGTGTGATAACGCTGTTTGTCTCTTCCTTGAGAAATGAAACAGGGCCGCAAGTACTAATAGGGATAAACCCACTGAAATAACTACAAACATATTCAACTCCTAATATTTGTATACCTACTTAGTGGTAGTGCAGACACCGTGCCAAAATTAATAAGTGTTATATTTCAGTGCCTTATGATTTCTCTCGAATTATGAATGATCGATTATGGTGCATAACTTCACCATTCGAGTGAATGCTTCTCATGTTTTGCAGGATTTTTTGAGAGGTTACGCTTTTCTAACGATTAGGTTGGGGAGGTTTCGATAAGTAGAGATACTTTGGCGATCCATCTCTGGGTTGTTTCAAGCTGCAGAAATTAAAAAGGCCTCACCCCTTATATGCTTTTAATTATAAAAAGCAGTAAGGATGAGGCCTTTCAATATTCATTTCTGAGTTTCGTTAGCTTAAAGCTAAGTGTTTAGCATTTAGGGCTAAACGTTACGCAAGCTTAAGGTCGAACTCAGTGCGGTACATCACCATATCTTCAATGGTCAGTACTGGCATGTTGTGAAGTTTGCCAAAAGCAACGATCTCTGGCGCTTTTGCCATCGTGCCGTCTGGGTTAGTTACTTCACATAGTACACCTGCCGATTGAAGACCAGCCATTTGCATCAGATCCACTGTACCTTCTGTGTGGCCGCGGCGAGCAAGTACGCCACCTTTGCGAGCGCGCAGTGGGAATACGTGGCCAGGGCGAGCAAGATCAGTAGGTTTAGCTGTTGGGTTTGCAGCTGTCTTGATCGTTGTTACACGGTCAGCGGCAGAAACACCTGTTGTTACGCCCACTTTTGCTTCGATAGTTACGGTAAACGCTGTTTGGTTTGCGCTGTTGTTATCAACAACCATAGGTGGAAGTTCAAGTTGGTTTGCTTGCTCGTCAGTTAGACACAAGCACACGATGCCGCTACATTCGCGGATCATAAGCGCCATTTGAGCATTGGTTAGGTGTTCTACTGAGTAGATGATGTCGCCTTCGTTCTCACGATCTTCATCGTCAAGTAGAAGTACGCCACGACCTTCGCGCAGAGCTTGCAATGCGTTTTCAACGCGAGTGATTGGTTCGCCAAATTCGGAAAGTAGTGAAGACTGATTCATGGTTTAACTCCTAAAATATCACCAGAATCAGGGCTGTATGAGGGATCTCAACCGAGCACAACAAAGCCTACTCATTACAAGTAGCTTGTACCAATCGTACTATGATTGGCTTTAGCTCATTATGGTTTTATCCAAAACGAAATGCACCCGTTCGAGTTGGAGGCATGAACCCAATAAATAGGTACGCCTTTCCAACTTAAACGAGTGTGTTTCCATTCTCTCTCATCCGGACTATAACCGTCGGCTCTGGCATCTCACCAGATCTGCTGACCTCGACGAATCGAGCGCTCGCGGGCTTATCTTTAGATTTTGCTAAGGACATACCGCCGGTGGGGAATTTCGCCCCGCCCTGAGAATAAAAATTAATAATCTGTTTTGCTTTGAAAGCAGGCCAGATGGTAATCCTTTCGATAGTGGATTTAAAGGACTGACAGCAAAGTTTTTCAGATTTTGACCTGGTAATCCGGTGAGTGTTCACTTTATCAGCAGAACACAATGCCTCATTGTTTAGTAAGGTACAGCTGGTCTTTGGTCGGTTTTACTGTCGGTATGCGTATAGGTGGATGGTAAAGGTTATTGGTGGTGAAGTGTGGGTTCACCGAATCAATACTCAAGCACCGCATTAATTGAATATTGTTACACCATGACGGCTGACTGACCGTTTTGACACAAAATTGATATTGGCGATGTTAAGCTGCGATAGCATCCGACCACTTTATCTCAAAGATCTTAGCCATGACTTCTCTGTTCTCTAACAAATCCAAAGGTTTATTACTGCTCGTTTTAAGCTTGTATTCCCTAGTACCCTTTTTGATATTTGGATCTGACTTCGACCTTGGAAGCACGGTTCTGCCTTTCTATGGCGCCTTCATGACGTTCGTGACTTACTCGGCAGGCAATCAAGGATTCTTGGTAACGCTCGCTGTTTTGTCTTTAGTAGTGCTCACGATGAAGTTTTCCAAAGCTAAGCTAGTCAGCCTTTGTCTGCAACTAGGCGTTTTGTTGGTGCTTAGCTTTGCAGCGAAAACCTTCTTAAAGCATTCAACAGAGAGCCCGCGTCCTTATTCTGAGTATTTGGTTACGCAAGAAGTGGTTGAAATGCCAGAGCTGTTTTATGAACTGCCATTGGTAGAAAAGAACGTGGCGATTGAATCTGTGCAAGATAAGGTCAGTGAGTGGCGAACGCGTCATTGGCATGGCGAAACGGATTACTCTTTCCCATCGGGACACATGATCTTTGTCGGTGTGTGTTTGGCATTCTTTGGCGGATTGTTCCTAGAGGCGAAGCGCTTTTATTTAGTGGGTGGTATGTTGGTTTGGGCTGGCGGCGTTGCTTATAGCCGTGTTTGGCTTGGTATGCATCGTCCTGAAGACTTAGCGGCGTCTATTGCTTTTGCGGGTTTAATCTATTTATTGGTGCCACTGGTGCCAACGCAAAAAATAGAACCTCTATTGCCCAAGTTCCTCAGAAATGCCTAAGTTTTTAAGAGCGATTTAAGCTTTTAATAGCCGCCTAAGTTTTGAAAGGTTATCTAGTCTTGGGTGGTCTATTAACAAGTAGAAATTCTAGCTACTGATTGAGCCCGAGTTCTGCTTGTTTCTTTTTGGGAAGCCCCAAAGACACAATTCGGTGTGACTCAGTGAGGTAGTATCTTAGTTCCTCATCCCTTTCTGATGTGCTCTCAAAAAGCTGAATCCACTTCATGCCACGAGAAGCAAAGTAGGGCGCGGGTTTATAGCCTGGCTCTTCTTTTAGAAAGTCGAAATTCTGATCGGACGCTTTGAAGATAAATGCAGGCTCGTCGTTCGTCCCCCAACCTCCAATCGCAAACACCTTCCCTCCCACTTTCCAAACGTGAGAGTTATTCCACTGCATCACATAGCTGGTTGCAGGCAGTGACTCGCAGAATGTATTGAATTCATCGTAAGTCATAGAACTTCCTTTTATCTATTGGGTGTTTGATCTGTATTAGTTTTCTAAGATGTCTTTCTTCTTTCCGTCTTTAGTTCGCCGAGCACTAGCTAGCTAACCCCTGCCAAATGGCAGTAAAGCCGCTGATAGAACATAGCAACAAAGAGCCGATACGTATCTTCTCTTTAGGAATGCTTTGCGTCGTCAATAACGCCACCTTGTAACCCAGCCAAGCGGCAGGAAGCAGCGGGATTGTGATGATCAAATGGTGCATCGTGAAGAAGCCAATTGGGATCTGTACCAGTAATGAAATGATAGAACTAAACACAAAAAACGCAGATAGGTTACCACGAAGCTGATTGGCATCTTGATGTTGAAGTAACAATGCCATTGGTGGCCCACCAATACCAGAACTGGTGCCGAAGAATCCTGAGAAGAATCCAGCGATGCCCATTTTGGCAGGCGTTGGTTCTAACCTAAACGGAAGTAAGCTAACAATCACGGCGAATACTACCAATAAGCCTAACCACAGTGACAGTACACTCGTCGAAACCATGACCAACAAAGCCCCGCCAGCCAGTGAACCCGGAATACGGCCTAATAGTGCGATTTTTAATCCGCCGATAGAGATGTTTGCTCGGTGTTTGAATGCGTTGAATACAGAAATGAACAGACCAACAAGACAGATCGGTGCGGGTACATAGTCAGGCGAGACCAAAAACAACAACGGGGCAGCCACAATAGCCAAGCCAAAGCCGATTGCTGTTTGTACAAACGAGCCGACAAAAATGAGTGCCATCGCGATAAGGGCGGTCTGATCTAGGTATTCCATAAGCCTGCGAATAAGTTCTAAAGGAGCGGGTGGATACTATAAATGAAAACCAAAAGAATAGTCTTATTATTCAGTGAGCTTTATGCCAGTTTCGCTAGTTATAATTTCTATTATAACGACCAACAAAAAAGCGAGTGAGTATCTCAGGATGCTTCCTTTCAATACTCACTCGCTTTATTGGAACGACTTGTTGTTTACGCTAGTGGGGGAGTCAGCGTTAAATGTTAAGCCATTGCCAATTTGATTCGCTCAATCGGTTTGTCATTGATGGGTAAATGTATAAGCGCTGCTGCAAATGCCAATACCACCGTTGACCACCAAATTGGCTCGTAAGATCCGTAGTAATCGTAAATACGACCACCAACCCAAGCGCCTAAGAAACTACCTATTTGGTGAGTGAAGAATACCAAGCCATACAAAGTCGATAGGTAACGAGCACCAAAGATTTGGCGAACTAAGCCTGAAGTGAGTGGAACCGTACCTAGCCAACAGAAACCAATGGCTGCACCAAAGATAGCTGCGGTTGATTCCGTTACTGGCAGAGTCACAAACGCGCCGATAACTACAGTACGCACTAAGTACAGTGCAGACATAACGTGGCGCTTGCTGAACTTGTCGCCCATTACACCCCAGAAGTAAGATCCGAAGATGTTGAAGATGCCAACGTAAGCCAATGCCATCGCAGCGCTGCTCGCCGGTAGGTCTTTATCTGCTAAGTAGCTAGGTAAGTGCGTTGCGATAAACATTACATGGAAACCACACACGAAGAAGCCCGCGTGAATCAACCAGTAACCTTTATGAGCGAACGCTTCAGAAAGCGCTTCTTTCAGAGTTTGGTTCTCTTCTGCTTGCGCTTGTTTGTTTGAGGCTACTTTAGGCGCTCGCATGAACAGGGCAAAAGAGATCATCAAACAACACAGTACGCCAAACACTTGCATTGCGCTCTGCCAATCAAATTCATTCAACATGTATTGCGCGCCAGGAATCACCGCGAACATACCAAACGAACCTGCAGCCGTGGTTAAGCCAAACGCTTTAGCCGCGTGTTCTGCTGGTACAACTTTCGCTACTGCGCCAAGCACGATCACATAACTTGTCGCACTTAACCCAAGGCCAACGAGTGCACCCAGTGAAACGTAAAGCATGCTCGATTCGGTAGAAATTGAGGTAAGAAGTAAACCCAAACCGTAAGCAACTGCTCCTGCGATAATGATGCGTCTTGCTCCCCATTTGTCAGCCGCCATGCCCACAAAAGGTTGGAACACGCCGAACAGCAGGTTTTGTAGAGCAATAGCGAAGCTGAAAAACTCGCGACCTGTACCGAAATGCTCTGAAATTGGCATCATGAAAATGCCGAATGATTGTCTGATCCCTAGACTGATAATAAGTGTGCCTATCCCTAGCCATACCAGTAAAGGAAAACGGAAAATGCTCATTCTAATACTCTTTAATTAATGGTGGTGATGTGAGTGGTCTTGCGCTGACATGTGTTGGTCAGTCATTTCATGGTGATGTTCGTGCCCAGAATGATCATGCCCTGATTGCTGATGGCAACCACTGCTTACGGCATGCTGAGCCAAGAGATCAATCAATGGCTGACTGTGATGCACAATAACCAAACTAATGACGAGGAATAACGTCATTCTGGCCAGTTGGGCAAAAAGAGATTGTGAAAACATAAGGTGTTTACATGCGCTCAATGTTGTAAGAAGTCGCGCATCATAGTGATGAGTAGGTTATGTATCAAATGACCATTTGTGATTTAGTCTATGCGTTTGATGCATAGATGAATAAGATAAAAATAAGTGAATGTTAGGGGGGAGGGGGACTGACGATAGTAACTAGTGATTTATAGCCTCGCGTTAACGAGGCTAAGAGCTTTATATTGTGAAGCTACACTGCTTTGCTTTTAATGCTGGACGCGCCAATTTTTTTGCTTGCATTTCAACTTCAATCATCGCTGATTTTGCCTCGCTTGTATCTGCTTCAAAACCGACTGTCGATAGAAGGCTTGAACCAGTATCAATATCGTTGATTTGAGTTTGGTAGTCAGCAAAGCTTTGTTGAATTTGTTCACATGTCATTGAATCAAAATCGGCATCTGCGATATTAGTTTGCCCACCAGTCATTTGACAACCAGATAGCACAAGTCCTGATACTGCGAATAGAACGAACTTTTTCATTTTTATTATTCCTTTACATTAGATAGACGCGGTCATTCTTAAATGGGATTCAAACTGTTGCAATACACTTGGTCTAACATAAAGAGATTAATGGATAACATCGACCAACATTGGTCTGATTTGTTGGTAATATAATTTGTTAAAATGTGAACCTGATCCAAAATTCATTTTGAGTAAAGTCGAAATAAACATAAAATGTAACGTGTTATTTCGAGTCAAATTAAAATAAAAAATATGAATTTAAATGCAGATGGACAGGCTAGGATTGTAGCGGAGTATTACAGTATCGCTATAAGTGAACAGTTAGAACGCTACTTAATCGACTATAAACAACGAGATCCAATTTTATCGACACTTGATGATCGAAAACTAATTCTACTATTGGTTAATAAGGCGCTAGAGGGAAATATGGATCTATATGTGGGTGATTTACAACTCTCACGTTCTAAGAATATTAAATTAAGGAAGACAAAAAAAATTGAACGTCACTTTACTGAAGTTAATGAAAAATATCAGGGTTTTGGCGTGAATATCAGTGCTAGGCAGTATTTTCATCGGCTTATATTAGCTTACCTTCTTAAAAAGACATGAATAATAGATGATTAACGTAAGTCGTTAACTTTATAGTGCCTCCCAATGTAAAAAGCGAGGCACTTGACAATTTTATACTGAAAATATCGATAAACACTACTTGTGTAAATAATATTATACATAGTAATCGAGTGTAATATTACTAGTCGACTCGACTTATCTGTCAAACATCGTAAATTTGGGCATAAATCGTTTCAAGACTACTGAAACGCGATGTTAAAAGATTCAGGGAGAGTCATTCACATGGATAAAGATCATAACCTTCGCGAAAACTTACTGGCACTGATCTTAGGTAGCGCACTAGTTTCACTCGGCGTTATCTTTTTCAATCAAGTCGGTTTGCTCACCGGAGGCACGGCTGGTCTAGCGATCTTCATTACCAAAGTAACAGACCTAAGCTTTGGCCAAGTATTCTTCGCACTTAACTTACCTTTCTATATTTTGTCGGTTGCTCGTATGGGCTGGCGCTTCACCATCAATACGTTTATCGCTGTTTCGATTGTTTCGTTCGCTGTGGATCACTTGTATCACGTGATTCAAATTGCCGAAATTCATGCATTGTATGCAGCTTTACTTGGTGGTGGCTTAATTGGTACCGGCATGCTGGTGATTTTCCGTCACAAGATGAGCTTAGGTGGCTTCAACATTCTGGCGTTGTTCTTACAAGAACGTTTTGAAATTCGCGCGGGCAAGGTGCAGATGGCATTAGACTGCACGATTGTTGTGCTTTCATTGTTTATTGTTGATGTGTCATTGGTTCTTCTGTCTGTGCTTGGCGCAATAGTCACCAACTTGATTCTAGCAATGAACCATAAACCGGGGCGCTATCAACCTGTGGTAAAAGCGGAAGCAGCATAGTTCGGTTCGCTCAAACACTCGATTCGCTTAAGCTCTAGACTTGCTTAAATAAAGAGTGATTTACAGATTCTGAATACAACAAAGCCAGCGTCAATTGCTGGCTTTGTTGTATTTGAATAACAGGTTCGAGTTAGTTATTAGTTATTAGTTATTAGTTATTAGTTATTAGTTATTAGTTATTAGTTATTAGTTATTAGTTATTAGCAGTTGCTGCAATCGTTGTCTGGCTTGAGTTCGCAGTCAATCACATTGCCTTGTTGATCAAGTGACAGGTTACAGCACTCCTCAAACAGGTTCTTAAGATCTCCGCGACTTTTCTGAACGCGAGACTTAACCGTTGAGTAGCTGACGTTTTGCGCCTCTGCGATCTCTTTCTGGCTTTTGCCTTTGATGTCGACAGCGAGCAGTAACGATGAACTTTGTTCTGGTAGCGCCTGAATAAAGGGTTCGATACACAATGAAAGCTTCTGTTTGAACTCAGAGTTGTGGTCTAAATCGGTGAACCATAGATCTTCAGCATCAATTTGGCTATCACGTTGTTGTCGAGCATGTTTACGATAGAAGTCGATAATGGTGTGATTGGCTAATTGGAATAGCCACGATTTTACGCTGCTCGCATCTTGCACCTTATCTAAGTTCTGATACGTCTTAATCAAGATCTCTTGCAGTAAGTCGTCTACATCAGCGGTGTTGTTGACCTTGGAATGCAAGAATGACTTTAACGCTTGCTGATACTCAGCCCAAACTTGTTCCAAATTCAAAGAAGCCCTATTCAAAGGTGCTTTAGTTGCACTGTTCATTCACACAACACTCGTCTTGTAAGAAATCAATCACGCCTTCTAGGCATTCATACTCTGCCACGCAGAATAAGGTTCTTCCCTCACGTCTTTGGCTGATTAGTCCTGCCGACGCTAGGCTTGAAATGTGGTGAGACAAGGTAGAACCGGGGATACCGAGTTCTTCTTGTAGGCCGCCAACTGCAATGCCTTGGTAGCCAGCTTTAACGACACTTTTATAGATAGTCAGGCGGATAGGGTGCCCCAACTCTTTAAGTGCTTTCGCAACGACTTCTAAGTTCATATTAACTCCTCAAGATTTAATTTCGATGTTAGTCGAAATGTATGCCAAATTCAAATTTAAAAACGGTGGCTGTGTAAGTTATTGAAAAACTGTGTTTTCGAAAGTTATTTCGATTTTTATCGAAATAAAACTTGATCTGTCACTAAATATTTCTATAATTCGAGAATATTCGAAATTAAGGGTTGGTTACTTTCCTCATAGAGTCCGGCCTTCAATCCTGTTTGGAGTTAATTATGAGCAATGAAATGTTAACAATGCTGAAAGACGCACTTGATATGTTCGCTTTCTTAGCAGTAGAGCTAATCATCCTTTTCTTGGCGATCAGCTACATTGTTGGGATTCTGCAAGAGTTTCTTACACCAGAGAAGATTCAATCTATTCTGAGCTCGCGTAACGGTAAGGGTTATGTGGTTGCAGCGCTACTGGGTGCGATTACGCCTTTCTGTTCATGTTCGACCATTCCTTTCTTAAAAGGATTGCTGCGAGCACGAGCGGGTTTTGGTCCAATGATGGTGTTCCTATTCGGTAGCCCACTATTGAACCCTGTGATCATTGGTTTGTTCGTGATTACGTTCGGCTGGCAAGTGGCGGTATTCTACTTCTTAGTCGCGATGACAGTATCGGTAGTGGCAGGTTACGCACTTGAGAAGCTTGGCTTTGAGCGTTACGTAAAACCTGAAGCGTATGAATCGACAGGTTCTGCTTCAAGCTGTGGTGATTCTGCTCCTAAGAAAGCAGCGCCAGCGAAGGCAGAATCTTCATGTGGTACAAGTGCATGTGGTGAACCTGCACCTGTAATGGCTAAAGAAACATCTTGCTGCGATTCGAAAAAAGAAGAGCCACAAGTAACGGTTTCATGCTGCTCAATGGATGGAAGCGCAACTGCTGAAATCGTAGAGAAGAAAGAACCTAGCCGTTGGATGAGAATTTGGTTCTCAACTTGGAAAGACTTCAAACAGGTTTTCCCTTACCTAATGATGGGTATCGCGATTGGTTCATTCATCTACGGTTTCATTCCAACAGACCTTATTGCACAGTACGCTGGTGAAGGTATGTGGTATGCGATTCCAGTAGCGGCTGTGATTGGTATTCCATTGTACATTCGTGCTGAAGCGGTAATCCCACTAAGTGCAGCTCTAGTACAAAAAGGTATGGCGCTAGGTTCGGTAATGGCATTGATCATTGGTAGTGCGGGTGCAAGTTTGACTGAAGTTATTCTGCTTAAGTCAATCTTCAAAAACCAAATGATTGCAGCATTCCTATTCGTTATCCTAACTATGGCGATGGGTGCAGGCTTCCTATACAGCTTCATCTTTGGCTGATCTGGTCTGATTCCTAGATAACCCAATTGATTACAAGATATAGTGACCCGTCCTGATATGGGTTGACACTTGATTGACTAAAACGCTCGATGTACTTCATCGGGCGTTTTGTATTTTAGAGCTGTGTGAGGCCTATATTCATTATAGATTTTTACTGATTCGGCGACCATTTTCTTTGCTTCATCTAAATCATTAGGCTTATTCAACAGATACTCCATCTTCAGTATTCCGTTGATCCTCTCTGCCAACGCATTCTGATAACAGTCATAGCCATCAGTCATTGAGCAAGATACATCATACTGTCGATGCAACTCTTGGTATTCAACAGAGCAGTACTGAACACCTCGATCTGAGTGATGTACAAGCTCACCTGTATTCTTCCGTTCTTTCAACGCGTTTAAAAAGGCCTGCTTGACCGTGCGAGCTTTCATATCATCACTTATGTGATAGCCCACGATTTTTCTTGAGTAAGCGTCCGTCACTAAACTGAGATAAGTACTACCACGCCGCGTTGCTAGATAAGTAATATCGGCAACCCATAATTGCTCTGGTCTTTCCGGTATTAAGCCTTCTTTGACACGATTCGGATGGCAGTAAAAGCGATGATTACTGTTTGTGGTTCGATGATAAGCCCTTCGATTCTGCACTAATAATCGATTCATTCTCAGCAGAGAGAATAAGCGGTCTCGCCCTATTTCAATATCGTTCTGAGCAAGTAAATACTTGATCTTACGAGTTCCTATACGAGGGTGCATCATCCTTTGCTCCTTCACAAAACCGAGTACTGATTCATCTTTCTTTGTCTGATGAATTTCTGCAACACAGCGCTTGTAGAAAGCTTGTCGTGTAATACCTATGAAGTGACAAGCTTTAGTGACGGTCAACTTTCTGACCGTTTTTTCCTTAATAACTCGGCCTTGCGCTTCTTTGAGATTCGGACACCGAAATCTCGATCCATGACTTTTACAACCGCTTCAAAGAACTCAGCTTTGAGCTGAGTCTCTTCTAATTGCTGCTCGAGTTCTTTGATTCGTTGCTCTGGGGTTTGAGTTGAGGAAGAGTTTGACATAGTCGCTCCTAACGCTCTCGATTGTTCTATTCCTTTAGACCAATCTAGTTGACCATGTTTGCGAAGCCAAACTAAAACGGTAGAGCGACCTTGGATCCCATAACGTTCTTGAGCTTGCTTATAAGTCATTTCGCCTTTTTCAACTTGGCTTACGACTGCCAATTTAAAGGCAAGAGAATAATCTCGTTGAGTACGTCTACTTGTTGTTTTCATGACACTCTCCAATTTCATGTTGGAAATGTGTCAACCATATTTAGGACGGTACATAGATAATAAAAAGAGCTCACTTAGTTGAGCTCTTTTTTGTTTAACGGCTTATCAAGTAGGAATATCAGACTGGGCTTGGTAGCGCGGCAGAAGTTCCGTGCGCAGCGAAAGCATTAATAGCTAACACATCGCAGTGGTGCCGATTAATAGCATCACCGTAGTTGTTGGTTATGCCGGGAAACTGAAAACGATACATTGGAATCCCATAGCGACGCTCTCTTTGCTGACCTATTCGATCTTTGCTTGTCCATAATAGTCGGTTTTTCGCAGTGTAAGTCATGCCGTGCATTTTATTGAAATACGCTTCATGCCTGCGCATTTGCTCGTACAGTTCGATAATGCGTTGTCGAGAGAAATTTAATGTCGTACTTGGTTTAAGCTGCGTGCCCCAACCGGTTAATACCTTTTCCATGAAGTCTCGTGTGACAAGGCCGGGGCCTGTAAGTAATCCAGCACCTTTGCTACCGCCGGAAGTATTGGCATTTCCTACCAAAGTGCCGTGTCGACCAGGCATGTAGGTGGTGTAGTATTTAGTTGAAGGGGACAAGCGGGGCATTCTTGCTTTAAAAGCGAGTGAGCGTTCGTCTTCAGCGAAAACACACACGATCTGTTTAACGTTTTTACCGAGTGATTTGTAATCCTTGAATGCGTTCATCCCTCCGGGTACGGGATCACAAGCAAAGATGTTTACTGGGATGTGGCTTAGTTTGGGGTCTTTGAGCATCCGGTTCGCCAGTTCAAAGCAACTGACACCACCTCGGCTCCAGCCTACGATGTTAACTTGGCTAATCGGTTTAGTTTGGCGTTCAATCGCGATGTTCTGTTGGCGATCAGCGATCCCTTGTTTTAAGTCTGCAGCTAGAGCTTGTGAATCTTTCAACCAATCCTGATATTTCTGGTTGGTTGCAAAAGGCCAAGCTGATTTTGCTGGGCGAGATTCACTGAGCAGTCCTTTGGCTCGTTTCATGTAATCATTCTTATCTTGTTGGCTTCCGCGCAAGATATTCAGTACATGGCGCATATTGCTGTCGATGCCTTTGCCTAGCAATGTTCCCTTAACTCCAGAATAGGTGTCGTCCTTACCTTGCTTCAACCACTCATTCTGATTCCCACTACCAACCCCATCCACTTGAATGTAGTCAATCATGTCTCTGCCCGTTGCATTTTTTGCTAACGTCGAAATCAATTCGCCAGACACATAGTTTTTGTGATTGTTGTCTTCTGAGTTGGATCCTGTTCCACAGAAGAATACGGTAAAAATTGACATACATTCCCTTAAATTAATTCACCGGATTTATCGGAAGTATAACTGTCGAATCAAAAGGTTGGAGAGAAATGTCTATTTATTCGCAAAGGTCAGACCAACAGGCAGTAGAAATGGAACGAAGCGCAAGTTTTATAAATTAGTTGTTTGGTCAGTTCTATTGGACTCTTGAGCTCGGTTATACCCGTCAAGAAAGATCAATCGAAGTGTCACAATACTCAACACTATTTTGTCTAGTATCAAACAGCAGGCTGATTTTGTTCTAGTACCGAAATCTGAAGCCTACACTTTGTATAGATACTTGCTATTCAGTGGCAACCTTTGAATTGCGAGTAATTTATAACAGATCGCTTACGAGCTTAGATTGAAGTTTATAGGAGGGAGTATGTTCGCAATACATAGGGAATATGAGTTACAGAATCAGCAACATTTTCATGCCCACATTCAAGTAAAGCCAACCGGAAATTTAGAGTTTGAGATTTTAGAGTCTCATGAACATCATGATACCGACTTTAATCACTTGTCCTTTGAAGCTGAAAAAGGGAAGACTAAAGTGCTTGGACGAGATGAAAGTGGTCAACAGACAGATTGGCAACTTTTATTGGCAGAGGAAGATGCAAAAGAGCTTAATCATCTGGTGGTATTGGTGTCTGAACAATATGAGACGTTAATGCGAGATCTGATGTGACGGGTCAAGCTAGCGATAAACTAGAAGTGATTCTCTGTATCCAAAAAATCAAAAGCCCGGCGCATAACCGGGCTTTGTTCACTGTGTTTTGTTAAATGTGATTGTGTCTTTCGAGTTAGAAACCGCGAATATCAAGCTCATTGTTGATTAACACAACACACTGAGAAGCAAACAGCATGTTTGGACCTAAGCTGATTTTCTCTGTCCCTAAACGCTTCAAGCTGTTGTAGCTCTTCTTCGGCATAGGGATGTGGTCAGTTAGAAGGAAACATGGGTTTTCAGCAATCTCTGCATCACGGATAAAGTCACCCTTCTTATCCATCATGTATAGCTGGTGGTCTTCAGCCAGTTCTTTGACTAGTTTTTCAAAGCTCATAGTGCGAACGATGATTCCCGGTTCAACCTGACGAGTCTGCTCTTTGGTCATACCTTGAGAAGCATCAACCGCTCTTACTACCGCTGATAACAATGCCGATTCATGAAAGCCACCAATGTTGGTGATCTCATTTGAATCAAATGTAATCGTACGTGAAAAGTCTTTAGTACTTTCTAATACAAGGTGTACGGTGACATTCTCACGGTGAGATTGAGCAACAAAGATCGTGTTCATCAGAGTATGAGCCAGAATCTCGGTATGAGCGTCTTGCCCAACACCTTCTAAGATAAGTTTGCTCTCTGTAGGGGCTGCGCGAGCGCGTAATACAAATGAACGCATGGAATGTACCTTGTCAGTATGTGATAAAGCGAAACGGGCTTTATCAACATGAATTGATGAATAACCAAAATTGTGGCGGTATGTAACTCTTTTCTATTAATGAAGTCAAATGGAGTTGCACTTAGCACCAACCAGCGAACTTTGAGTATTAAATAGAGAATGACCACATTACAAGACGGTAACGGTTGAAGCGAACCAATGTTTACATAGATAGTATGCGCAAAATCATAAAGTGACTTACATAAGGAAACTGTTGGTGAAGTTACAAAAGATCAATAAAGAAGAATATAGAAAGAAGATGAACCTGTTGTTGGTGTCATTAGTTGGGTCACTTGCATTGTTTGCCATTGTATTCGGCACCATTCTGATTGAATTGTTTGGCTCGGCTACTTCTATTACTGGTGAATCGACAGGAAACTTTCATTTGAACGTACTTGGGGTTATTTTATCAGTTGCCTTGAATGGGTTTATTGCGAGTCGTGTGAAAGGGCATGATTACTTCAAAGAAGCGCTCTATGTATGGAACCTTAAACAAATCCATAATCAAATCTATCGTAAGCTTAAGCGTATTCAACCCAAAGCTGAGCAAGGCGACCGAGACGCGCTGACCGTCCTTTACTTCTATTACACCACGCAAAAACAGGTATACGACCTAGACAACAACACATTGACGATAAAAACAGTTCAGCAATCGCTAGATAACATCCTAGAATTGAGTGAGAAATGGAGCATTGAGCTAGATATAGAGGCTTTTTCGAAAGATCTAATCGCAAAGTTTTAAGTAATATGCCCATTATTGTATGAGTTTTGAACGACGAAAGAACCTTTTGACGTAAAAGTAGCCACTTAAGCAAGTTTTTTTGAATTTTTATCAAAAAAGGGGTTGCCATGTTTTCGATGATCTCTATAATGCCGCCTCACTGACACGGCAGACGCCACAAGGCTTCAGCGGTAATCAGTAAGACGGAAAGTTCGAAAGAAATTAATTTTAAAAAGTGTTTGACACTTAAGATTAAATCGCTAGAATTCACGTCCGCTTTCAAGGGTTTCTTTGTAAAAAGAAAGTTTCGACAAGCAAAGCTCTTTAACAATTTAAACCTATCAATCTGTGTGGGCACTCGTTGATGAATATCAAAACGTTTTATCGTTAGATAAAACAGATTCTTCGGAATCAAAATTGATTTCAATGAACTGAGTGACCAATACAAAATTAAGTTTACTTAATTTTGGCACAGTCAATTCATTACCATTCTGTTCCTATTTATTTAAGAAGAGAGGGGTAATAGCTTTAGAATTACATGTTCATGTTTACATGAATATTAGTTTTGAAGTCAGTATTCGTTGAGTCACAAAATCTTAAATTGAAGAGTTTGATCATGGCTCAGATTGAACGCTGGCGGCAGGCCTAACACATGCAAGTCGAGCGGAAACGACACTAACAATCCTTCGGGTGCGTTAATGGGCGTCGAGCGGCGGACGGGTGAGTAATGCCTAGGAAATTGCCTTGATGTGGGGGATAACCATTGGAAACGATGGCTAATACCGCATAATGCCTACGGGCCAAAGAGGGGGACCTTCGGGCCTCTCGCGTCAAGATATGCCTAGGTGGGATTAGCTAGTTGGTGAGGTAATGGCTCACCAAGGCGACGATCCCTAGCTGGTCTGAGAGGATGATCAGCCACACTGGAACTGAGACACGGTCCAGACTCCTACGGGAGGCAGCAGTGGGGAATATTGCACAATGGGCGAAAGCCTGATGCAGCCATGCCGCGTGTATGAAGAAGGCCTTCGGGTTGTAAAGTACTTTCAGTTGTGAGGAAGGGGGTAACGTTAATAGCGTTATCTCTTGACGTTAGCAACAGAAGAAGCACCGGCTAACTCCGTGCCAGCAGCCGCGGTAATACGGAGGGTGCGAGCGTTAATCGGAATTACTGGGCGTAAAGCGCATGCAGGTGGTTCATTAAGTCAGATGTGAAAGCCCGGGGCTCAACCTCGGAACTGCATTTGAAACTGGTGAACTAGAGTGCTGTAGAGGGGGGTAGAATTTCAGGTGTAGCGGTGAAATGCGTAGAGATCTGAAGGAATACCAGTGGCGAAGGCGGCCCCCTGGACAGACACTGACACTCAGATGCGAAAGCGTGGGGAGCAAACAGGATTAGATACCCTGGTAGTCCACGCCGTAAACGATGTCTACTTGGAGGTTGTGGCCTTGAGCCGTGGCTTTCGGAGCTAACGCGTTAAGTAGACCGCCTGGGGAGTACGGTCGCAAGATTAAAACTCAAATGAATTGACGGGGGCCCGCACAAGCGGTGGAGCATGTGGTTTAATTCGATGCAACGCGAAGAACCTTACCTACTCTTGACATCCAGAGAAGCCAGCGGAGACGCTGGTGTGCCTTCGGGAGCTCTGAGACAGGTGCTGCATGGCTGTCGTCAGCTCGTGTTGTGAAATGTTGGGTTAAGTCCCGCAACGAGCGCAACCCTTATCCTTGTTTGCCAGCGAGTAATGTCGGGAACTCCAGGGAGACTGCCGGTGATAAACCGGAGGAAGGTGGGGACGACGTCAAGTCATCATGGCCCTTACGAGTAGGGCTACACACGTGCTACAATGGCGCATACAGAGGGCAGCAAGCTAGCGATAGTGAGCGAATCCCAAAAAGTGCGTCGTAGTCCGGATTGAGTCTGCAACTCGACTCCATGAAGTCGGAATCGCTAGTAATCGTGAATCAGAATGTCACGGTGAATACGTTCCCGGGCCTTGTACACACCGCCCGTCACACCATGGGAGTGGGCTGCAAAAGAAGTGGGTAGTTTAACCTTTCGGGGAGGACGCTCACCACTTTGTGGTTCATGACTGGGGTGAAGTCGTAACAAGGTAGCCCTAGGGGAACCTGGGGCTGGATCACCTCCTTATACCAAGATATTCACGATAAGTGTCCACACAGATTGATTAGGTTTAGAAAAGCAAAGAGAAGAAGAACTCCCAAGGTTCTTCGAAGTTTGTTTCTACTTTTTAAAGTGGAGATAAATTAGCAGTGTCCCGTTCGTCTAGAGGCCTAGGACACCGCCCTTTCACGGCGGTAACAGGGGTTCGACTCCCCTACGGGATACCATTGGGTCGTTAGCTCAGTTGGTAGAGCAGTTGACTTTTAATCAATTGGTCGCAGGTTCGAATCCTGCACGACCCACCATTCTTTCTCCGCGAAGGAATTAAAACTATCGTGGGCGATTAGCTCAGTTGGGAGAGCACCTGCCTTACAAGCAGGGGGTCACTGGTTCGAGCCCGGTATCGCCCACCATTTCCTCCCAAGGAAATAAAAATATGGGGCTATAGCTCAGCTGGGAGAGCGCCTGCCTTGCACGCAGGAGGTCTGCGGTTCGATCCCGCATAGCTCCACCATTCTTTCTCCATGAAGGAATCAAAACTATCATGGGCGATTAGCTCAGTTGGGAGAGCACCTGCCTTACAAGCAGGGGGTCACTGGTTCGAGCCCGGTATCGCCCACCATCTTTAAGCATTCTCCTCAGAGAGTTTTTAAAAATGGTTTTGAAAGTTTAAAACTTGAAAAACTCTTGCTCTTTAACAATTTGGAAAGCTGACTGATTACTTAATTGGTTTTTACTTTAAAAAGTGAAATCAAACAGCTCGAGGCTGTGATTAAGTTAATCAAATTTAAAAGTTCTCAATGTTTATCTGCTCTTATTTAATAAGAACGGTATAAACACAACAAACACATTCAAGTGTCTTGTATTCGATTCAAATTCGTTTGAATCACATTGAGTCCGGCAAACAGTCATTAAGAATTAACCCTTCTTAATGACAACCAAAAACCTTGGTTAGTTGCCATACATAAGACCCTTTCGGGTTGTATGGTTAAGTGACTAAGCGTACACGGTGGATGCCTTGGCAGTCAGAGGCGATGAAAGGCGTAATAACTTGCGATAAGCCCAGATTAGGTAGTAATAACCTTTGAGTCTGGGATTCCTGAATGGGGAAACCCACTTACATAAGTAAGTATCCTGTTGTGAATACATAGCAACAGGAGGCAAACCGGGGGAACTGAAACATCTAAGTACCCCGAGGAAGAGAAATCAACCGAGATTCCGAAAGTAGCGGCGAGCGAAATTGGATTAGCCCTTAAGCTTTTAATGAGACAGATGAAGGCTCTGGAAAGTGCCGCAATAAAGGGTGATAGCCCCGTAATCGACATCTCATCATCAGTGAAAACGAGTAGGGCGGGACACGTGATATCCTGTCTGAATATGGGGGACCATCCTCCAAGGCTAAATACTACTGACTGACCGATAGTGAACCAGTACCGTGAGGGAAAGGCGAAAAGAACCCCTGTGAGGGGAGTGAAATAGAACCTGAAACCGTGTACGTACAAGCAGTAGGAGCACCTTCGTGGTGTGACTGCGTACCTTTTGTATAATGGGTCAGCGACTTAATTTTAGTAGCAAGGTTAACCGTTTAGGGGAGCCGTAGGGAAACCGAGTCTTAACTGGGCGTACAGTTGCTAGGATTAGACCCGAAACCAGGTGATCTAGCCATGGGCAGGTTGAAGGTTGAGTAACATCAACTGGAGGACCGAACCGACTAATGTTGAAAAATTAGCGGATGACTTGTGGCTAGGGGTGAAAGGCCAATCAAACCTGGAGATAGCTGGTTCTCCCCGAAAGCTATTTAGGTAGCGCCTCGGACGAATACTACTGGGGGTAGAGCACTGTTAAGGCTAGGGGGTCATCCCGACTTACCAACCCTTTGCAAACCCGAATACCAGTAAGTACTATCCGGGAGACACACGGCGGGTGCTAACGTCCGTCGTGGAGAGGGAAACAACCCAGACCGCCAGCTAAGGTCCCAAAGTATAGCTAAGTGGGAAACGATGTGGGAAGGCTCAGACAGCCAGGATGTTGGCTTAGAAGCAGCCATCATTTAAAGAAAGCGTAATAGCTCACTGGTCGAGTCGGCCTGCGCGGAAGATGTAACGGGGCTAAGCTATACACCGAAGCTGCGGCTACGTACCTTAGGGTATGTGGGGTAGGGGAGCGTTCTGTAAGCCGTTGAAGGTGGTCTGTAAGGGCTGCTGGAGGTATCAGAAGTGCGAATGCTGACATGAGTAACGATAAAGGGAGTGAAAAACTCCCTCGCCGGAAGACCAAGGGTTCCTGTCCAACGTTAATCGGGGCAGGGTAAGTCGACTCCTAAGGCGAGGCCGAAAGGCGTAGTCGATGGGAAACGGGTTAATATTCCCGTACTTCTTACAATTGCGATGGGGGGACGGAGAAGGCTAGGTGGGCCTGGCGACGGTTGTCCAGGTTCAAGTATGTAGGCGGAAAGTTTAGGTAAATCCGGACTTTCTTAACGCTGAGATACGATGTCGAGCTACTACGGTAGTGAAGTCATTGATGCCATGCTTCCAGGAAAAGCCTCTAAGCTTCAGATTGTAAGGAATCGTACCCCAAACCGACACAGGTGGTCGGGTAGAGAATACCAAGGCGCTTGAGAGAACTCGGGTGAAGGAACTAGGCAAAATGGTACCGTAACTTCGGGAGAAGGTACGCTCTTATCAGTGAAGTCCCTTGCGGATGGAGCAGACGAGAGTCGCAGATACCAGGTGGCTGCAACTGTTTATTAAAAACACAGCACTGTGCAAAATCGTAAGATGACGTATACGGTGTGACGCCTGCCCGGTGCCGGAAGGTTAATTGATGGGGTTAGACTTCGGTCGAAGCTCTTGATCGAAGCCCCGGTAAACGGCGGCCGTAACTATAACGGTCCTAAGGTAGCGAAATTCCTTGTCGGGTAAGTTCCGACCTGCACGAATGGCGTAATGATGGCCACGCTGTCTCCACCCGAGACTCAGTGAAATTGAAATCGCTGTGAAGATGCAGTGTACCCGCGGCTAGACGGAAAGACCCCGTGAACCTTTACTACAGCTTGGCACTGAACATTGAACCTACATGTGTAGGATAGGTGGGAGACTATGAAACCGCGTCGCTAGATGTGGTGGAGTCGTCCTTGAAATACCACCCTTGTAGTTTTGATGTTCTAACGTTGGTCCCTGAATCGGGATTACGGACAGTGCCTGGTGGGTAGTTTGACTGGGGCGGTCTCCTCCCAAAGAGTAACGGAGGAGCACGAAGGTGGGCTAAACACGGTTGGACATCGTGTGGTTAGTGCAATGGCATAAGCCCGCTTGACTGCGAGAATGACAATTCGAGCAGGTGCGAAAGCAGGTCATAGTGATCCGGTGGTTCTGAATGGAAGGGCCATCGCTCAACGGATAAAAGGTACTCCGGGGATAACAGGCTGATACCGCCCAAGAGTTCATATCGACGGCGGTGTTTGGCACCTCGATGTCGGCTCATCACATCCTGGGGCTGAAGTCGGTCCCAAGGGTATGGCTGTTCGCCATTTAAAGTGGTACGCGAGCTGGGTTTAGAACGTCGTGAGACAGTTCGGTCCCTATCTGCCGTGGGCGTTGGAAAATTGAAAGGGGCTGCTCCTAGTACGAGAGGACCGGAGTGGACGAACCTCTGGTGTTCGGGTTGTCATGCCAATGGCATTGCCCGGTAGCTAAGTTCGGAATCGATAACCGCTGAAAGCATCTAAGCGGGAAGCGAGCCTTGAGATGAGTTTTCCCTGGCACTATAAGTGTCCTAAAGGGTTGTCGTAGACTACGACGTTGATAGGCAGGGTGTGTAAGTGCTGCGAGGCATTGAGCTAACCTGTACTAATTGCCCGTGAGGCTTAACCATACAACACCCAAGGGGTTTTGTGGACTCAAAACTGTTTGTTTCCGCTTTTAAAAAAGCAGAAGCAAAACTACAAACGCTTGAATGAGTTTGTGAGAAACTTTTATAGCTCTATTAAATAGAGAAGCAGCTTTCCAGATTATTTTGCCTTCAGTTTTTAAAAAACTGAAAGTAAAAGCAAAATTTGCTTGGCGACCATAGCATTGTGGACCCACCTGATTCCATGCCGAACTCAGAAGTGAAACACAATAGCGCCGATGGTAGTGTGGGGCTTCCCCATGTGAGAGTAGGACATCGCCAGGCTTTATTTACGTTTTCAGTTTTAAAAAACTAAAAACAAAAGCTAAAGACAGCACAAAAATAAGACTGATTTTAGTAACAATTTGTTGGAGGGATGGCTGAGTGGTCGAAAGCACCGGTCTTGAAAACCGGCAACCGTTAATAGCGGTTCTAGGGTTCAAATCCCTATCCCTCCACCACTATTCATCAAAAAAAGCCTTTGATTATCAAAGGCTTTTTTTGTATCTGTAAGACTTGAATTTGCTTCGAAACAACGAGGTAAGTCAATGTATATAAAAAAATCTCCCCACGGCGTCTATTACGCACGGATTTGTACTCCAGCACAGTTGAAAGCGTTGGGATTCCCATTCGATCTGAAAATTAGCCTTCGAACAAAAGACCCTAAGCTAGCTAAAGTCATTGGCTTAAGCCTTGTCAGTGCTGTCAAAGAGGCCTTTCGTACTACAGATTCTCTGTGCTTTTCAGAGTTTCAGTTGCATCTAAAAGGCATCTTGTCCCACCATCTGAACTTACAATCACAGAAGCAGGATGATCGCTTACATTTAGGTTGTATACCTTCTATAAGTCATACTTCTAAGCGTTTGAGTGAAGAAAAGCATTGGAGTGAAGCGTTAGAACACTTTCTAGAGTTCAAAGGGGTTCAAAGGGTCAGTGCATTGACTGTCCATCAGTTGAAACAGCGCATTACCTTTTTCTTTGAGAGCACAGCGCTATCTGGTTTATCAACAATAACTGCGATGACACTGATGGAGTACATTAAGACTCTCAATAGCTCTAGTCTTTCAGCGAAAAGCTGTAAAGATTATTACGCGGCGTTAAGTCAATTTATACGTTGGTGTGCGACCATGTCTTTGATTGAAAGAAACGTGTCTGCAGATATCAAAGCGACTTTCAAGAAGTCTATAAAAGCTGATAAGCAGCGCTCAAGGTGGTCAGAGAGTCAGCTTTCAACACTCTTCTCATCTGAGCAGCTTCAGCAAGTGGATAAAGGTTTCTACTGGGTTACTTTATTGCTCACGTATATGGGTATGAGGCCGAATGAAGTGTGTCAGCTACGTACAGAAGACGTGGTCGTTAGCGGTCCAGTCCCTTACTTAAACGTAACAGATGGGGGGCACGGACAGCGGATCAAGAATCGTTATGCTCTGCGACAAGTCCCCATTCATCAGAGTCTAATCAAACATGGCTTTCTTGAGTATGTTGAGTTTCGTAAGAACAATAGCAAAACCGGTCTATTCGATTACAAGCCACTGGGTCTCAACAAGGACTGGAGCCAACAATATTGCCAACAATTCGGCAGACTCCTATCTAAGATCGGATTGAAAGCAGGGCAACGCCCTACTGCGTACTCCCTCCGTCACACTTTCATTGATGTTCTTAAGCAAAAGGAAGTGGCTGAGTCTACAGTCGCTGATATCGTTGGCCATCATCACCCCTCAATGACATTTGGCCGATATGGTAAGCAAACAAAACTGAAACTTATGCTTAGTGCGGTTAACCAGTTCTCACTTCAACTGGGAGGCTCACATGAGTAAGTTCAACTATGATGAGTTGCACACGGTTTATAAGGCGTTCAAGCAAAGCTATTTTGAAGGGGATGAAACCTCGTTGCTTGCTTTATCGAAACAGTATAACTATCAAGATATCCACTGCCTCTATCAGCTTTTTGAGCGCCTCGAAGATAAACCAAGCACAACATCTATGTCGTTAATGGCATTAGGAATAGATTGGCAAACACAGCAGGCACTGTTTGGTGACTTTGAAACACTGAGAGAAATTGCAGGGCTCGTAAGCCCTCCACCCATGTCACACGTAGAGTGTTTTGATGCCTTTGTTCTACCTTATTGGACCATTATGTCAAAGAAAGGAATTGTTCTTATTAGCACTAGAAGCCAAGAGCATTTTACTTTCGTACATCGTGTGTCAGGAGTAGAAATTCAAGTTAATATAAAGCGCTGAATCTCAATGTCATTTTGAAAAACCAAATCTCGTGAACACCTTAGAGCTCACGAGATTTACCTTTTAAATTATTATGAAGACCTTATCAATCGAACTCTCGGACGGCACTCATTCTCCGTTTTTTGGGGGAAGCAGTGTTCAGGTTTTCCCTATTATCTAGGAGGGCGTCTTTCATCCCACATACAAGTGCCTGCTGTATTGGGTTTCCATCCAATTTTTTCATGTGAGCTGACATCCTTCTTTCTAATAAAGTCAGTAGTTCTTTCTCATCCCTTTGTTCAAAGACAAATGATTTCATTAGATCTTGAAAGATGGGAGCTAACGTTTCAACAACGGTATGAGTCAGTTTAGCGATCACCTTTTTTAGATATGAGTTCGATTTCTCTAACTGTTCATTTTTTTCTTCACTGTGTAGAGCTTTTGATTCTGCCGTTTTGAGCTGTTCTTTGACTGTTGATAGAACGGTAGAGGTTTTATCCAGTTGATTAGTTGCAGCGTTTGTATCCGATCGTAGTAAGTCTATATCTACATGTAATCTTCTTATTTTTTCTTGTTCCTCCTTTTGTTGATTTTTAACTTCGTTGATGTGTTGATTTAATTGGCTCAACTCCTCTAGCTTCGATGAGATCTTTTGCTCAATTTGCAGTTGCTCCTTTTCCAGCATTCTAGTGTGATAATTACAATCCCTTTCACTTTTTTTTTGCTTTCCTTGCCGGCGCATTTCTTTTACTTTTTGTTTATCTTTCTGAAGTTCTTGATTGAACTCCATGCTCAATCCTTTTTCTATGAAGAGGTTTTTATTCATAAACCGCCGAAAACATTCCTGCAACAGCGCTCCATGCTCTGATTGTTCCTTTCTCGTAAAGCATGCTCCTTTTTTGTATTGAATTGGCGAGTGTGAACGGTTCAAGGTGAGCTTCATTTTTTGAGCTAGATTTGCTTTGGCGACTCTAAGATCCCACTCTTTAGTTCGGCTATTTTGCGCGTTAAGGAAGAGGTGGACATGCTCCCCAGTATCTTCATTGAGACTTCTTTCATCGCTATGAACAAACACGGCTAATATTTCATAGTCTTTGAAGAATCGGCGATAATAGTTCATAAACGCTTCAGCCATTTCTTTACCACAAAGAAGATCCTGAGAAACTTCATTTCGGTGTGGAATGACAAAAATCGACTCTTCTACCAAGTTTGAGTTCAAATTTTTAGGGAACGAAACCAGTTTGTTATGAAGTGAAATGTACTTCTCAAAAGCGTTCAGCCTCTGCTTCTTGCGAGAGAAATCAATATTCCTAGCTTCATTAAGCAAAGAGTCTAGTTTAAGCGGGACATGTTCAGGGGTGCTTAAAATCTTAGTGATAAAATTAGACCCCTCGGTATTTCCCTTTTCTGATTGCAAAACGGCTTTTAGTTTCTTCTTATATGCTCTCTTTCTTTGTTTACATTTAGCTAGGCCTTCTTGAGGTTTCTGAGGAAGTCTTATAGATTCGATAAACTGGGATTTATCGTCATTGCTCAATTCATCAAGTTTCGTCCATTGGTTATTGATATATACTTCGTTGAGGTGACTGAGGTCGGGATTCCATTCAATGGTTTCAGATTTCGCATTTTCATCTCGGATACTATGTCCTGCTGACTTCTTAAGCTTGGCCTGTTTTTCTGCTGTGCCGGAATACGGAAGCGTAGAGAAAAAACATGTGATGGCTTTATTTTTCATTGTGTAGTCCTCGGTTTGTGTGTTGTTGTGTTGGGGTTAAGGTGCGTAGCCCCCACCAAGAAGCTTTCGTTCATCTTTTACGCAGTAAAAGTGTTGCGAAAGTGTCCTTGGTTACGATGTCGTTATCTTTTTGAAAGCCGGTGTCGAGACACCGGAATGAGGCAAATTAAAGGATGGGTTTGTCGACCGAATTTGCAGCTTTCTGAAAGTGCAAATCAATCAGGTTGGGGTAGTCTTTTGCGTCTTCTTCAATCCACTTTGAGTAATGCTTATAAAGCATATCTAGAGTGTTGTGCCCTAGTTGAGACCTTATCCAATAAAGATTTGCCCCACTCAAAATAGCTTGAGATGCGAATGTATGACGGGCCTGACTCGCACCTCGATGAGCTACGTTGGCTGTAACGAGCCAGTTTTTAAAGGTGCGATCTATTGCTTTATCTTTTTGGTAAAACTTCCCTGTATCAAGATTAGGGAATAGAGGTTTTGCGGTAAGTTTGGTTCGGGTCTTTTGATCATTTTCGGTGATATGGATTTCTTGATCCTCTAAGCCAAAGATTAAACTTAACTGGTTTTCAATTATCTTTTGGGCTGTCTTAGACAATTGAATCCTACGCTTTGACCCCGTAGTTTTTGGCCTTTTAAAGTGATTAACGACGCAAGCTCTCTCGACTTTAAGCTCTCTTTTTACTGGGTCATAATCATCAACAACTAGTGCCAACCACTCACTTTTTCGAAGCCCTGTATGGCAAGCCAGAAGGACCCCATTTTTAACACTTGAGCAAGCTGCTGCTTGGTGAGTTAAACGGTTATATCATTCAGTGTGAATGGATTACAGCTAATGGGAGCATTTTGTAAGTTATGGATACCATCAACTGGAGATTGTGTAATAAGCCGATCCCCAACTGCAAACGTGAATACTTTTCGGATAAGTGTCAGGTCTTCATTTAGTGTTTTGTTTGTAAGATCATTGTGTACATGTAAGTAGCGAAGAATACAGCTTCGTACGATATCTCGTATGTCGAGGTTCTCCGAAAAACGTTACGATACGTTTTAACTTAGATCTCCATGCTTTTATTGTTGAGTTAGCGTAAGTTCCTTTTTCAAGTTCGAACATTGTTTCTGCTACCGTGCGAAACAAAAACTTATCTCTGCATTTCATGATGCAAACCTCATTTTTATTTGCGATCTACGTTACAGATTTACAAAAAAACCGTCAATAACACTGGTAAATCATAAGTGCATGATTTTACTATAAAATAAATACACACCCCAACATTATTGCTTAAATAACAATCGCTTAAAAAAGTAATTAAGCGATATCGCACAATATAACCAACCAATCTATTTAACTTATTAATGAATTTTAACCAGCAAAAACCACCATAATTAACCACTAAAATTAGTTAATGATGTTGATTTGGTTATATTTTGAAATATGATCTATTGAAATATGAAATTCATAATTTTTTGTTTATCTGAATCACTTTGATATGTAGGAAGTTGGCTATTTTTAATGGGTTTAGCTATTTCCGCTCAATAGCAGTGTTGTTTACACCATCTAAGGAATGAAAGAAAAATGTTACGTTTTGGCATATAGTACAAATTAAGTATGACAAAACGTATCATTAAAAATGAATCCATCACAACTCGATAAGCTTAAAAAGCTATCCATATTCACTACCTCAGACGCTGCAAAATTCAATGTAACTCGTGCCGCCCTTTCTCGCGCTGTGGAAAAAGGTGACATAGAAAAACTACAGCGAGGACTCTACGGGTATGTAGGTAGAGAAGAATCGGAGATGCACTCTTTTGCTGAGGTCAGTGTCAGAGCGAAAAAAGGGGTTATCTGCCTTCTATCAGCACTCAGTTACCACAATCTCACTACCCAAGCACCTTTTCAGATATGGCTCAGCATTAAAAAAAACGATAGAGCTCCCAATATTGAGTACCCAAGCATTAAGATTGTTCGTACCAGGGACGTGACGGATTTGGGGGTGATCTCAACACAAGTTGATGGCATCCCTGTTTTAGTAACGGACGTTGAGCGGACGATTGTTGATTGCTTCAAGTTCCGCAACAAGATCGGGATTGATGTGGCGATTGAAGCACTTACAGAGGCAAAAAGAGCTAACAGATTAGAGCAAGGGAAGCTCTGGGAGTATGTAAAGCATTACAGAATGACAAATGTAATGATGCCCTATATGGAGATAATAAACTACAATGGTTAGTCACTTACTTCTAACACGTTGTTACCTTGTTTTATAGAGTGCGAGATTGAACATCGATCATATTGTAGAAAGCGCTGCAATTACTTCGACGGCTATATTCTCAGGACAATGACCATAACACACCTCTAAAGCGTGGAATTGCTCCAGTGTGAAGCATATAGCCAAAGAATTTAAGCGTTTTCCTGATACAGTTTCTTGAATACTTGTGTAGTTTTACAACTAACTACAGACGATTAAACTGCAACAGTGACATTACCTAGTTTAAACCCCTTGATTCTGTTTTGCTGGTTAACGAATGTCAGGTTAACTGTCGATAGCTGCTTAGCAAATTCATATAACTCAAAATTCACAAAGTATGAAAATGGACATTATTGTGCGGTTCTTTCATAAAAGTAACATGTTGATTTTTGAACTGTAAATCGCTCAAAAAGCGCCACAAACTCACAAGGGTGTGTAATTTCGTGGGGTTAAATCTAGAACCTACGATTAGATCTGCTACATTCACTTCCTCTCTCAACTTTATGCCTAAACCTCATTTCAAAATAACCAAATGGAAGCAATACGGTCTTAACCATGCAGCCCTCAGAGTTAGTTCCACTTCGCTAAATATAGACTAACTGAGAGAGTGGGTTCCATAAATCGTGTTAACGTATTTACTATGTGGCTTATTTTTCAAACCCACTACATACCTACGGAGCTCAGGAAGGTTAAATCTTTTACCTTATTTGCCTGCGCCCACTGAATGGCAAATACAGGCGCAATTGAGCCCGAAATAATCACCTCTTCGATAATCTCGGTCACGTGGTTTTTACTAATAAATGACCGCTGGTTCATACTATTTCAATTACTAAATCAGCTGCGAAATGACGGAAGTTCAATCAGTCTGTGCGGTGAACAAATATCAGAAGTGTTTGTCGAGGTGATGGGAGTTGATATGGATTTTGAGCAAGTGGTATAAGCATTAAATTCATTGTGGGTTATGTACTTACTACTTGGTGTAAGAAGTAGAAGGTAATTCTGTGCTCAATTAAGTTCAAAATAGCTATGTAGTTACGGATTTGGTGCTATAGAGAACAAATTTGTTAATAAAGCGTGAGCCAGCCCTATTAAAAGCTCGATTTTAAAGTTAACTTTATCAGCTTGAATGTGGTATTAATTTCCCTCCATCATCTAATAAAGCAAGGAATAAATAATGGAGCAATGGTTACCTAGTTTAATCACAGAAACGCCTAGTGAGGGTTTTGAACTGGCGATTAAGTTGAGCAGAATGGGAGTAAAGAAAACTCAACCAGACATGGAGGTTTTACATAAGTTAAGACCCGAATACTCAGAAAGTGCATCGCTGCTTATTGAATCATCAAAGACAATTGCAATGCATTTTCAGACAGTATCTCAGGCTAATAACTATTGGAGAGATAATTAAATTCACATAAGGCCTTGTGATTGTAGAGGCCATTTAACGTTACACTCGTTGTGCGTAGGTAAAATGACATGGTCGATTTACCATAATCACTTGGTGTGCACCTCAACCAAGCCTATTAACTAGTGCGATTATACTCATCGCACTAGCTCTTCAAGCATGTGTGGAACAAACTTTTGTCGGATAAGCGACACCTATTACCGAGGTAAACACCCCGGCTTTGTTGCGTAATTCAATGGAACTAAATCCAGAGCCTACGAGCTGATCAGCTACGTCCACTATCTCTCGTAGTCTCATGTCTAAACCTCGTTACAAAACAACCAACTGGAAGCAATGCAACCAATCACTCATTAACCGTGGCTCTCTGACCTTTTGGATTGATGAAGAGGCGATAAGCGGGTGGGCGCAAAGCAAACAGAATAAGCGCAGGAGGCCTCGTCGGTTTAGTGATCTAGATATCACGACAGCGCTCATGGTGAAGCGAGTTTTTTCTATATTGCTGAGAGCGCTGTAAGGGTTTATCGACTCGATCTTTAGACTTGCCCATATTCCATTAAGCTGTCCACATTACACCTGCATCAGTCGTAGAGCCAAGCAAGTTGAGGTCTCATTTAAGACTAAAAAGAGAGGAGCAATACAGCACTTAGTTATTGATGCTACAGGCCTTAAGGTTTATGGCGAAGGTGAATGGAAAGTCAAAAAACACGGGACGGATGGCAAACGTAGAGTCTGGCGAAAGCTTCATATTGCCGTCGAGCTAAGTTTATCAACGGTTACAGTTGGAGAAATACTCCCGAATTTACTGAAACAAACACGGCGAAGTATCTTTGAGTTGTCTCGTGATGGCGCTTACGACACGAGAGCGTGCCACGCTGCTATTAAGATTAAACGAGCCGTTGCGCTTATTCCCCCAAGAGAAGGGGCAGCCTTATGGGAGCGTGGTCACCCTCGAAATCTCGCCGTGGGTTGTCAGAAGTTAAACGGCTTGAATAAGTATTGGAAAGAGCGGTTTGGATATCACAAACGTCCACTCTCTGAAACAGCGATGTAACGAGTTAAACAGTTGCTAGGAGGGCAACTGAACTTAAGAAATTACAATGCATAGGTAGGTGAAAATTACGCGACGATAAAAGCGTTGAACAAGCTTACAGGGTTAGATATGCCTGAAACTTATCTTATTGACTAAGAAACACACGAAACGGGTTAGCTCTGTCTCTCAACTTAATTACGCAACAAAGCCTCGACGATATGTCCTACACCAAGATAAACAGGACATAGAGTATGAACAACAACTTCAGTTATTGAAGAACTGATAGCGTGGACGCCCCCTTCTAGGGGGCTATAAAGCAAAACCGTCTTCTAAGAAGGCGGATATTTTTTGTTAATTTACAGACTCATTTAAGCGGAGAAGAACCCATTCCCTAATGTCATACGAGATCAGGGTCGTGCACACTATTGGACAAAACTTTACAAAAAGTCATATCTACCCTCCTAATTATTGAACAATGTGTCAGGATCGTAGCTCTTAACGAGTTGTGCACCAACCGAAAGGAAGTCAGCAAGAGCAGTGTTTTGTCCCTCTTGTGCGGTAATTTCAATTATACTTGATCTTGTATGCGTGTGTTCTGTGGTTGTAGCGTTACTGCGAAAATCAAAAGAGCGGAGCATGCGCGAGTGATAATGTTGAGTGACTTTGAGATTTGGTATACCTCTTCAGTTGGGTGGATTTGTTCTACTTGAAGCAAAGTATACTTGTTGGTATTTTTAGATAAATGTGGCTATATTTATAATCTCAATATATAGAACAATAAGGATATCAAAATCCAACTGTACGATTTTTATTGAGGACTAGGTTTTTGTGACTCAAATAAGTGGCTGTGGCTTATCAAAAAGATAGCCTTGTGCTAGATCGATGTTCAGTTGCTCCGCCATATCGAGCTGTACGTGCTCCTCAATCCCTTCAGCTAAAACAGCGCCACCGTAGTCATGAACCGCTTTGACGACCGCTTTTATTTCATCAACTAGAGTAGGATCAAACGTAAGTCTGCTGATGATTTTGATGCAAAGTTTGACTACCTCTGGTTTGACTTCATCGATCAGCGCCAAATCAAAAAATCCGCAGCCAACATCGTCAAGCCAGAACTGATAGCCTTGCTTTCTCAATTGAGCCATTCGCTGTTTTATTGGTTGCCAGTCACGTATCGGTAAGTGTTCAGTGAGCTCAATCTTAATTCTTTCAGCCAGTGCGTAGCGGTTTAGTATCTGAAATACGGTTTTATCTAACAACAGGTTAGGAGCAAGATTAACGGTGTAACATCCTATAGATGTATGGGCGGCAATGTTTTCAAGATGAACTTCGAGGATGACAATTTCCAATTGCCTGCTGAGTTGTTGTGATTGAGCAGCGATAAACAACTGATCGGGTCGATGCCACAAGGAGTCTGAAGGACCACGAACTAAAACCTCATGTCCATAAGTGGTCTGGCGTTTAAGATCTCTAATAGACTGAACATATGAATATAGTGAACGCTCACTTAAGATATCACTCAGTGAAACAGCAGTCCCTGTTTCAAGTGGTGTTTGGCTTTGGTTCATGTCGCAATTTTCCTTGTTTGCTTACACGCTATCGGAGTTAAGCATTTCTTTTCTGGTCCGTTTTATCATTCAGTTGCAGATAAGATAAAGAGTTGAGGATCTGTTCCGCGAGTTCATGGTTGTTGCCCGAGAGGCTTATTGATAGCTTGGTGTCTTCAACTAGGGCTTCCATGTTTTGCTTAACCGTGTTGGAGTCGGACAGTTGAGCCTCAATGGCGTCCATGATGGTTTTAGAAGCTGTTTTACTATCAAGCGACATGTTCATCAAGTTCTTCATGTTATGCATGGTGTTTTTGGTTACTTCTGAGCTAAGAATAATGACGTCCTCAACCTCTTTTTGTTTGTTGAAAATGCTGTCTGATATCTTTGAAATCGACGCCATTTCAGTGTCGATGTTCTCAGCAGACTGATTCGCCGTGTTCGCAAGTTGACGGACTTCGTCTGCGACTACTGCAAAACCGCGGCCGTGCTCCCCAGCTCGAGCGGCTTCAATCGCGGCATTAAGCGCCAACAGGTTTGTTTGTGCAGCGATACCTTTAATAGAATCCACCAATTGGGTGACGTTCTTGTTAATCTCATTCAGTGATTCGAGCAGTTCGCTAAACTGGCAGATCTTTTCTTTGGAAACTAATACTTGCTCTTCCAAAGCCTCCAGCTTGTCGATGGTATTAGCCGCAGTTTCTGCCGTTTGACTGGAGTATTGATGGCTCTCACAAGACAGCTTGTTAATACTTTCTGACTGCTCGATAAAGTGATTCACTAACTCATAGCTCTGTTTAATCGACTCAGCACGACTTCGTGACGCTTTATGGACATTGGCCGCATTGACGTAAATTTTCTTCGCATAGTCGGTGGGATCATTCTGTTTGAATAGAGAGTACTTTTCAGAGACTTTCTTCAGTTCTGTAAGATGGCTAGTATGAACTTCGACAATATCCGATGACGGTTTTTTAAACGAAAATATCATTATTAGACGGCCTTCTTTCGGGATTGAAGAGTTGCAGAAACGCTGGCTTGGGTAGACACACAAAAGGGTACGCAGTAAGTCATCAAGATCTTAATGATCAGCGTTATGTCAATGTTGCTGGAGAGCAATTTGTCACCGTGATTAATGAACATAAGAATGGTGCCAACTATGAGAGAAACCTTGAGTGAGCGTTTCAGTATCGTAGGTTCGCCTGCGGTTTTAATAAACTGAGCTAAAGGCATCTGCAACCTCTGTTTAGATGAGTATTGTTTTGGTGAATCATATATATTATTGAACGATTGTTCAAATTAATAGTGGTGTTCAACTGCAACTTACGTAAGGTTAATTGAGTATATTCAATCGCTAAAAGTTCTATGTGCCTTAGCAGTGTTCTTTCGCATTGAGGCTTTGTTGCGTAATTCGATGTAAGTAAATGTCAATGGCGTTGTTGACTAAATCAGTTGAACCTTTCCTCAATAGTGCGATCTGATCCCATGTAGTCAAAACATGGTGATGTTTTGGGTAAATCTAAGAAGAAGATAACGAACTGGAGTGAATATAATGAAGCCTTGTGCAAAAGAGGCTCAGTAACGTTTTGGATTGACGACTCTGCCGTTGAAGCATGGCAATGCAAAAGCCACCATGGCAAACGTGGTAGAGGCTTTCAATTTCCTGATACTGCTATTGAAACAGCTGTGATGATTAAAGTGTACTAATTCAGAGTAGATCTGACACTTCAATTTGAAAAGAAGAGAGTTACCCACTTTGATTAAAGGTGCTTAGTCATCAATCAAAGACAATAAGAGGTAACTCTCATGCTTCATACTAGCAATCCAATCATCAAACACAAAGCTGGGCTTATCAATCTTGCAGAAGAGCTTGGTAATGTATCTCGAGCCTGTAAGGTTATGGGTGTCTCTCGAGACACGTTTTATCGCTATCAAGAGTTGGTTGAAACTGGCGGTATTGATGCTCTGATTAATCAGAGCAGAAGAACACCAAACTTAAAGAATCGAGTCGATAGTGAAACTGAACAAGCCGTCCTAAAATACGCCATCGACTTTCCTGCTCATGGGCAAGTTAGAACAAGCAATGAACTACGTAAACTGGGTGTCTTTATCTCTCCAAGTGTCGTGCGCTCAATCTGGCTCCGCAACGACCTAGAAAACTTCAAAAAACGCCTCATTGCCTTAGAAAAACAAGTTGCTGAGAACGGTATCATTCTAACGGAAGAGCAAGTCGCAGCTCTCGAGCGCAAGAAGCATGATGATGAAGTTTGTGGTGAGATAGAGACCGCACACCCAGGCTATCTAGGCTCTCAAGACACATTCTATGTTGGCAATCTTAAAGGGGTTGGGCGTATCTATCAGCAGACGTTCGTTGATACCTACAGCAAAATAGCTTTCGCAAAACTCTACACGACAAAAACACCAATCACCGCAGCAGATATGTTGAATGACAAGGTTCTGCCGTTCTTCGAGAATCATGAGCTGCCAATGTTGAGAATCTTGACAGACCGAGGTACTGAATACTGTGGCCGTGTTGATCAACATGACTATCAACTCTATCTGGCCATCAATGATATCGACCACACAAAAACGAAAGCAATGTCACCGCAGACAAATGGTATCTGCGAACGCTTCCACAAGACCATATTGAATGAGTTCTACCAAGTAACATTCAGAAAAAAACTGTATGGCTCGATGGAAGAGTTGCAGACAGATCTGGACGAATGGATGGACTACTACAACAATCATCGTACCCATCAAGGAAAAATGTGCTGCGGCAGAACGCCAATAGAAACATTAGAGGATGGGAAATCAATCTGGGCTGAAAAGAATTTAGCCCAGATATAATCTGACAGGCACCGAGTCTAAAAGTGGGTAACTGTCAGATCAGGTCTGAATTAGTACAAAACCATAGAACGAGTTAATAACTGACGACTGGTTTCAAGAAAATGGAGTCCTTGCTGGTCAATTGTTTTGGGCTTACTGCATTTAAGATCAATTGGTAATGCGGCATTCGCTACAGCTAACGCATCATTCGCGTCAGTTTTGTGGACCTTCAAGATTGCCTTTAGCTTTCTTTGGGTTAATGATTCGTACATCGTGACTAAACCGTTCAGCGAAACGTCCCCAATAATGGCAGCTAGCACACCCTTCAACAGCCACAATAGAAGGTGTAGTCGTAGAAGACAGCAAACGTATAAAAGTGAAACTAAAAGGCCTGACTCCGATAGAATATCGAACTCAGGCCTTGAAAGCCGCTTAACAAAAATGTCCAACTTTATGGGGTCACTTCAATGTCACTGGCTTAGGCTATTTATCTACATAGCTGCTACCTAAACGAACAGTAATTAAATTATTGCTTTTTACCACCGACTTGAATGTATTCGATACCGATAATACGATTGATGATCCCCATAGCAGAGCTTGTATCAGAGTTTGTTGAGCGAATTGTCTCAACCGTTGCTCCTTCTGGCACTAACTCCATTGCACGATCTTGAGTGTTACCAGGTACTTGGAAACCGATAATATTGAAGCTTTCAGCATGCGCTGTGTAAACCTCATCGTTATGGCTAATACCTGAACAGCCTGCTAGAGAGATAACGCCTAAAACACACAATAACTTTTTCATAAAATACCTTAAGAATAATTGGGAATTTAGATAGTAAGCCTATGGCTTCAACTGCTAACAAAGTACGAATTAATAAGTAACGGTTTACTTTGCTACTAATTAGCAGTGCTGTAATGACAAGCCATAAACGACCGTGTCATGATTATCTAGACTCAATAAGTTCATTGGGAGACAGCATCTCCCGACCGATGTTGGACATTATTCCAGAGATGTTTTGTAGTTACTGTATGGGTTTGTCAGCTGAGTCATTACATATCTGAATGGTAATAGTAAATACCGCACCTTTTAAGGTTGGGCTCTGACCAACCTCCACGGTTGCGTTGTGTTGAGCACAGATCTTATCGACGATTGAAAGCCCCAAGCCATGGCCACTCTTAGCTTTATTACGCGCTTTATCGCCCACGTAAAAGGGTTCAAACAGACGAGCCTGGTGTTCTTGTGCTACGCCATCACCATCGTCATGTACCGCAATCTGTAGCTGATCTTGATGCACGCTGGCTTCAATCGACATCTGTGAACGTGCGAACTTCATTGCGTTACGTACTAGGTTATCTAAGGCTCGGATAAGCAGAGTTTCATCCGCTAGTATTGAGCTAGGTTGTTCTGGCAGTGATAAGTCGATGTTGAGCTCTGTGTCTTTGTTCCAGCGTGTCATCGCGTGCTCGAGAACGTCTCTTATCTCTAATGACTGGGGTTGCTTTTCGAGGTCAATGCGATCAAATTTGGCGTAGCACAACAGTTCTTCCACCATCTTTTCCATCTCTTCTGTATCTTCGATAATACTTTCAACGGTGTGTTGTTGCGATTCATTAAGCGGCGTGTCTTTGAGTATTTCAGTTTGCCATTGAATACGAAATATTGGCGTGCGTAATTCATGAGCAACGGCTTTGGTGAGTGAGCGGTTACTTTCAATTAAGTGATGAATTCGGTCGGCCATTAGGTTAAAGGATTTGTTCAGTGAACCAATCGCAATACCACTTGAAGTCTCGGCTCGTGTCGAGAGTTCGCCTTCAGAAAAACGCAAAGTGGCAACCTCAAGCTTTCTAACACGGCGGAAAATAATTAACAGATGACTTACGCCGTAAACGATACAACTAGCCAAAAAGAATACCCAAATGAGGTTATCTTCCAATTCTATTTTTTCTCGAACAAATGCTTGATTATCGGGTAGGTAATGATAGGTGTTATCACTGCCTACTAAACGAAACCAAAGATTTCGTTCATCATCGTGAAAGATAAAGCTATTCGGGTGAGTACTAAAAAACTCCGAAACTGGCCCCGGTATTTCATCATTTGAACTGAACGTGACGAGTATATTTTGAGAGGCCTCCACAAATTGATCTATCGCTTGATGAGCCGCTTTAAGGCCTTGATTTTTTGCGATGTTTGCTATGAGTTGCTGGTGGGCTGTCGCTTCGTAATCTTGCAGCACATAGTCGTAGTCGGTATTGAGTTGATAGACAGAAACTTCGTAGGCGACAATACCAATAAAAAAGCAAACTAACAGCCCCAATAAAGACTCCAAATAAATACGTCGCATAATCGTTCTCGTTTATTACGCTCGTAGTGAGCGAAGTTAATACCTAGCGGTTAAAAAAATAAGTAGTCTTTATCGTGAATGATCTGAATTATTTTTGCTCGAGCATGGTCGTCACCGAGCATTTGTCTTAGGCGCACAACCTTGTTATTAATCGTCCGGTCGATCCTGTCATACTCAATGCTAACCAGTATCTTCGTCAAATAGTCAAGTGATTACGGCGTATCTGAATTGCTTGCTAATAAAGTCGATCAAACTCGCGAACTGTGAGTGATAAACTGCACCTGAAAGTTCATATTTATTATATGTTTTTTCAGAGCGAGTTAATCAAATTGAAGGTTATTTGAACCACCGTCTGAAGCAGTTTTGGCAGCGTAATAGTGAACGAACTCAGGCCAGCAGAAATCTTGGTTTCATTGGCTTGATGGCAGAGTCATCAGTCCTTTCTTACCCGCAATACGATCAAAGTCGTCATCACCAGTGGTGAGTATCAATACTTTACCTTTATAGAGTGTATGCGTCTGTCGGAACATTGTCAGTCTAGCGGTTACAGGAAGCATTAAATCCAGCAATACGATGTCAAGTTGTTCGATGAGGATGGTCTGCGCAACATTACAGCCATAGGCAGGACACATAATGTTGAACGACAAAGTAATCTTGAAATATTTCTGAAGTTACAGATCGCCTTCCACGGTTACCATTTTAGAGTTTGCCATTCAACCGCAAACCTAATCGAGTGTTAACTTAAATGAAATGTCGTGAATTACCTTCATCTTTAGCTTAATAAATATTGCATATTGAGTTTAATTACTTCGCAAAAAATACCTAAACTGATTGGTTAAATATGTTCTACGCTAATTTTATGTGGTGTGGATGAATAAGAAACAAAAAATAACGTCCTAAAAAAGTATACATATCCATACATACTCATGACAGATAATTTGGCAGATAAACAATAAAGTCTCCCTATCGAAAACGATTTCATTAGAGCAAAAGACATGGACTACAATAGTAACCCCACGGGTTCGGTGTTTTCTGGCGGCACAGATCTGTTCGCAGCCGGTAGTCCACGGATTTTACAACGTGCAGACGCCACCAAAGCAATTGAATTGAATAAGTAAATAGGTGTACACAGCTGGGCTGAGGACGATAAAACGGTCAAATAATTCCCATACACTGACGAGAGTCATCGTAGGCAAGCGACCTACTTTAAAACTATGTTGGGAGAAAAAGGGATTGGTTTCTATATCTTTATCTTGGATTCTGTCCCGGCAGTTGGCGAATACTGGATAACGAAAGCAGACTCGGAAAAATACAATTTCATTACTCATCTTGAGTAAGCGGTCTATAATATAAATTCATTACTCATCTTGAGTAAGCGGTCTATAATATAAATTCATTACGACACATCAAGTTAAAAGGATATTTACATGCTTAAATCTACATTTCTATTAGGCCTAGTTGGTTTGGTTTCATTTCCTACATTTGCTGCGAATATCGAAGGAGGCTCATACATTGGTGCCGGCTTTGGTGTCCATCAAGATTCAGATACCGATGGTGGTGGCAATCTAGATGCTGAAAGCATGGGATATAGCGTTTATGGTGGTTATCAATTTAACCGCATTATCGGTGTTGAACTTGGCTACACCGATTATGGTGACTACGATTCGAAAGTTGGTGACAAAGTGTTCTCTCCAACAGCATTGTCTGTTTCGGCTAATGTCGGTTACACATTTGATAATTCAATACGACCTTTCTTTGTTGCTGGACTTAGCTATGTTGACCTGAATTCTGGTAAGGGTAGTAATTACAAAATTGATGACGATTCTGGTGCCGGTTTCCATTTCGGAATTGGCGTTGAATATACTCCAATTGACAGGCTTACGTTACGTCTGATTTCACAGGCAGATGCCGTAAATATCGAATTCACTGATAATAACGGTAAAAGACTTAAAAGCAGAGACACAGCGTTTAGTACCGTTATGATAGGTGCTTCGTACGACTTCTAGAGGCTTTATATTTGAATTATAGAGATTCCCTAAACTCTAGTCATTAAGGCTTGGCGATGTATTGCTGTTCAGTTCGTTCTCAGCAATACATCGAAAGTGACAGACTATATCTATAAAAACGGCAAACAACGAGCTGAAATTCTGAAGCCATCTTTATTTATAATTGCTGTAATTGAAGGTGATGGAACTCTTATGCACTCTAAGACAAGACGGTTTTGTCACAAATTTAGTTAGAGGTGTGACAGATCCCCCTACAGGTACAATTACGCTGTGAGTGCATAGAATCGTTCAAAGGCCGTCTGACCTTCTACATCTATCTGCTCTTGTTTCAACATCGTCCACACTTCTCGTCCATGCAAACTTGGATGTAAACACCCTATGAACCCACGGGGCGATGCTGTTAATGTTTGAAGTTCCAAGGTAAGAGTGCGTTGATATCAGGCTCAGCTTTCGCCTGGTCCTTCATGCACTTGACCATGTAGCCGTAGAGGATTAGGCCGTTGGCTTCCTCTGTCTCGACGATACTGTAAATCATCGCACTCGCATCAGCACCATTTGTTGTGTTCGAGAACAACCAGTTCTTCCTGCCAATGACCAGAGGTTTAATTGCACGTTCAGCGCGGTTATTTTCTATCGATAAGTGACCGTCATCGACGTAGCGGATGAGCTTCGGCCATTGGCCGAGCGTGTATTTTATCGCTTTACCTAATGGGCTTGAGCCTATCACCTTCTGGGTTGTCATCCATTGGTAAAGTTCATCCAGTACCGGCTTGGAATACGCTTGACGCTCTGCTTTCCGCTTTTCGACAGGCGCACCTTTTAAGCGTGATTCTATTCCGTAGAGTTTTTGGATTTTAGCCAGCGCCTTATCAACCTTTCCCGACTTACCTTTCCCTTGAAGCTTCTTAGCATCCATGAACTTACGACGAGCATGCGCTAAGCACCCCACATTAGTGACCTGATGTAGACCATCATAAGCCGCGTAGCTATCGGTTTGTAGATAACCGTTGTAGTCGCCTAAAAAGGCAACAGGGCACGCCCTCGCGCGACTGTTTTGATAGTCGTACAAGACGATATTTTTCACATTCGGTAATGCCGCTTCGGGCGAGTCAGCGCCTGAGCAGTAGAGCCACATATAACGCATCTTCTCTTCCTTGAGCACATTGAGTGGCGTTTCATCCACCTGCACCACCACTTGTTGGAGTAGGTGCTCTTTCAAGGCCGCATACAGCGGAGCGAACTTCTCGCTGACTTGGATGACCCACCTTGCCATCGTGGTACGTGATAACTCGATATCTGACTGGGTAAACAGCGATTCTTGGCGGTAAAGTGGCATTGCGTATTGGTATTTGCCAAGAATGATGTTGGCCAGCAAGCTTTCTGTGGCGAAGCTTTTAGGTATGAGGCTCTGAGGGGATGGCTTCTGAACGATACGGCTACTGTCGCCTGCTTTTTCGCACTGGCGGCAAGCGTACTTAGGGCGAACATATTCCAGCACCTTAATCTTATCGAGCTGTTTGTTGGTAAACAGGAACAGCGCCCCCGTTACCAAGAGGCAAGTCCGTATCATTTCCGATAATCGCCGCCAGGCCGTTGATGGACTTTCTAAAATCGACACTTTCACGATAAAGATAAATGTCTGGAGCGCTAAGCATACCTTTCATGACAACGCTCCAATGAGTTCAGCAAGATAGGTCGCTGGCGTGCCTTGAGGAATGCTCAACTCCACATCATTGACGAGCAGTGTCATGTTAGCCGTAGCTATCTGCGCCTGATACTTCGTTGTCTTTTCGACGATTTCGGCTCTAACAAATCCGACAGATTCCGATTGGTTTGCTGTTTGGAGTTGACGCCGCTTGGCGAAGAGCGTGGATAAACTCAGTCTATGTTGTTCGCAAAAAGCACGCTGTGTAATATTGCTGCTTTCATATTGTTCAAACAGTGTTTGCCATTCTAGATTGGTGCGTCGTTTTGCCATTTCAACTCTCCTTTGGGTTGGAGAGTTGATCTTATTCTTCGTGCTGAAAGATTAGAATGCGGGCTTCATGGTGCGCTTACGGTAAACTTCGCAGTAACTTTGGTATAACTTTCCGTAGGTAGCTGCACATACCAGGACTCAGGATTTTCCGACGGTACTTAATTACCCAAACTACGTGACATTTCATGTAATAAACATTGTGGTACGAGGTGTAATATTGCATTTAGTCATCGTGCCATCTCCAAAGGTATTCATCCACAGGTACACTTGTAGTTTTCTGTATCCACAGAATAAAAGTGTTGAATAAGCTTGCTGGGTTAGGTATACGTGAAACCTGTCGTACTGACTAAGAAATATACGAAACGGGATCGCTCTAAACTTAATTACTCAACAGGCTCAAAGCCGAAGAAATTCTCAGCAAGCCTGCCAGAATTTAATTATTTGGGGGACTTTTATTTTCTTTCATTAGCCATTTTGTGAATGTAGCAATATACAGTTCATTTAAAGCATCATCACAATACGAGCGAGAAAGTTTACGGCGAGACCACTCACTAGCTACAGCTGCCCGTGATTGGGTTGTGCTTCTTCTATAGAGTTGTACTTCGCAAACTTCTATGTTGGACATCTGTTGTGCATTCCGAGTGACAGTGCTTTGGCGAAAACCCAGTCGTGAGGCTTGTTTAGCAGAACACCCCATAATAACGAGTGAAGCCGTGACTAACATCAGCCAGAATGCTACCTTTTTCATGTTGTTTCCCCTATAACTAAATATCTTGTATATAGCCTTAAAACGGCCATGGCCAAAAATAGTTGTTGTGTCGTAACAGGTATGGCCTTTAGGCACTATTTCTTTGAAAGCTGCATAGAAGCAATCAATGGCCTTACCTCCTAACTTTTTTAGCTGCGCTTGAACACAGCCACACTTCCCTACCATGACGACTTACAGAGACTCTTTAATTGACCTTAATCCCGAAGCTTACCGTTTTTTTTGACCCTGTGTTAACTCTGATCGGCGATGTAGTCCAAGTATTTAATACCCAAAAATTTAACTAGTACTAAGATGAATAACTCGTTAATCAAAGTTACAAATTCAGCTTATTCCATATTGCGTAGCTAATTTTACTACCATCAATGACGACTTTCTCGGCAAACCATTATGAGCTATCGTCTTATTCTGAGCTTGATACTGTTTCAATTGTAATATCTTTGCTCGACTAATTTAACTGATGAGTCCAGAAATCATGCATAGTATTGGTTGTACTAGCAGGGGAGTTGCTATATCCGATTCCGATTTCAGTATGACTTGGATTCATGATGTCTTGGCATGAAATTGTACGCCCAGTTTGAGAGGCAGAACCTGCGTTATTACTTTGATTCAGTATGGTATTGGTTTGTGGATAACCGTCACCAAACAAAGGTTTTATAGCAGAATGTGATCTTACCGGTGATACGTTAGGCAGGTTAGATTGAGATTTTGTAATGGTCGCTCTCAGTTTCTCTGCGTACGCTGTTAGCTTAGCTGTTCGAGCTGCCGAATCACTCCAAGCGATTGGTGCTACGGCGTCTAAAGCTTTATTGTAATATTTGGTACCACACCAACGCTTTGTCGAACGAGCACAGTTGACCGCAATCACTGTTTGATATTTTATCGTATCTGCATGTGAATTTTCAGGGAAATTGACAATCTTGCACCAACGTTTGTCCGCAGTGCCGGCACCTGGCGATCCCCAAATACTACCGATTAGCAATTGAGATTTATCTAAACTATCAAAATCAATTAACGCTTCGTTAGTTAAGGGGGTAATATCAATATCGATTGAATTCAAACTTTGTTTAAAAAGGTGATTCCCCAGCTCTTTGGCAGCATCGTTAATATATTCGTTCTGCATTATAGCCCAGGCATCACCGTGCAATTTTTTTAAATTATGTTCATAAACCAAAGCGGTAAATTGGTACGTGGGTAAAAACGCTTGCCCTATTGTACTTGAATCTTTATAAGATACAGTATCAATTGCTTCGACAAATAATGCTTCATTTACTACAGAGTTATTAAACGTAAATTCTGACAACTTTTTTTTGGTTAAACAATGACTAACTAATTTGTTTCCTGGTAGACGATTTGTGACTGTTTCATATTCCGAAATAGCACCGTCAATATATAACTTCCGACCTTCCTGTTTTACCGTTAGATTATTTGAACTATAGCAACGTGCAATAGCCCCTTGTTGGATAACAGTCGGTAGCGACATCATTATGTTTACCGTTGGAATATCACCGCCATACGCTAAATCAAGATCGGTTGATAAGTAGAGATTAAGCCACGTATTGTCTGCTAACACTTGTCCTCTTTGAGCTTCCTGAGCAAACATAAGACCACGAACAACATGAATTATATTGTTGTTCATTGGAATAATATCAGCACTTTGCCCGACTAACGCAGGAACTGTCACATTCGATGCCGTATTCGTGACCGATGTCATTGATGTTTTAGGTGTTGGCGTGCTTGCCACTGTCAACTTAGTAGAACCAGAAGAGCTTGGGCTCGATGACCCACCTCCACCACCGCAAGCGGTAACAGATAATCCCATGATTATTAATGAAGTAATCTGTGTGAATTTCATATTTGCTAATCCTTATTCATGAAAAATCGAACCATGACAAAAGTGATGGTTGTATTTACTTTGAAAAATACGGGTCCTTTGGACAAAATTTTGAACGTAGGCTTTAGATGTAAATTTCCTAAATTAAAATAAAACACTGTTCAATTGGTGGAAATAATCTGACAAAATTAATTTTCTGTAAAGAGAAAGGCGAACATAATTCAATTAATCTCAATTATGAGACGGAGTGGTTAGATAAAAAATAAATATAAAGTCCAATATTTTATTTTATGAAATGCGGAGCTCTCATTATTAACCTAACTTAAGATTTTGATTTAAAACAAAAAACACTATTAAATGCAGTTGGATTAAAAAAAAAGTCTTAAGAACCGACGAAGTTGTCGTCTTAGCGGCCTGCGGCGGCTTCGATGTGATGGGCGCACTTCCCTTCTAGCGTTGTTGTACCGCACTAAAGGTACAGCTATTAAAAAGTAGGAGTAACAACCATGTCCATTAAAGTTGTCGGTATCGATTTAGCCAAGGATTTCTTTCAAGTATGCGTATTGAATATTGACGGAACTATCTCGCCAAACCGTAAGGTTCATCGAGACAGATTACTCCATACAATCGGTCAACTTCCAGATAATACCCTGCTGGCTATAGAGTCATGTGCATTATCACATTATTGGGGACGAGTCTTTTTAGGGCTTGGTTTAAAGGTATCACTCATAACTGACTGCTTAGAATATTTAGAGCGAGTAGTAATCCAACTCAGAGCGGTATCATGTAATAACTGATAGAGGGCTGACTCTTATATGATGTATCGAAATTACTTTCTATATAAAGCCCAATGTCTTTCGCTTGGAGACGACCACCATTCTTATTAATGGCATGTTCGACAACATATTCTTTGAATTGCGATTTCTGTTCGTCAGTTAGGCGGTGAGGTCTACCTGAGTATGTTTTCTCCTGAAGCCCTTCAAGACCATTATCGAGATATGCTTTAACCCATTGATTAACGCTTACTCTGCTAACTTTAAGGTACTTAGCTATTTCAAGGTGATTTTTACTGTCAACAAAATGAGAAACAGCCAAATAACGTGTTTTAAGTCGAGCGTTGGATGTGGAATTAATCAAACTCGGAAAATCATGCTTCATAAGGACTCCTTTTAAGAGTCCTCAATAGATCATAAAATTAACGGAATTGGTATAAAACAAACACGCCGAAGTATCATTGAGGTGTCTGGTGATGGCGCTTACGACACGAGAGTTTGCCACGCTGCTACTAAGATTAAGAGAGCCATTGCCCTTATTCCCCCAAGAGAAGGGGTCGCCTTCTAGGAGCGTGGTCGCCCGCAAAATCTCGCCGTGGGTTGCCAGAATTTATAGGGCTTAAATAAGTATTGGAAAGAGCGGAATGGATACCACAAACGTTCAATCTCAGAAATAGCGATATATCGAATTAAACAGTTGCTAGGAGGGTAACTGAGCTTAAGAAACGACAATGCAAAGGTGGGTGAAGCTTTCGTGATGATAAAAGCATTGAACAAGCTTACAGGGTAGGTATGCCTGAAACTTGTCGTGTTGACTAAGGAATACCCGAAACGGAGTTGCTCTATCTTTAATCTAATTACGCAACAAAGCCGCGGATAGTATCAAGAAACTTATCTCGCTTTACCTTTCTGCTTATCAAAATTTGTCCATCAGTACTCAACACATATACTTGGAAGAGATTTTTTGCTATATCGATACCGATAGCTTTAATAGACATACTTGTTACTCCTGTTCTCACTGATTGTACTATTAGTTTGGTACGGCGTTGTTGATCAAATCAGGTAGAGGACGCAGTTATCCTACGGTGTTTACCTGTTAGTTTCTAACAGGGATACCTAGCCCTAGGACTTTGTTCATTGCTTTCACATTGGCCAATGCCTCACCAACTTGAGCGTTATAACATCTCAAGCTCAATGTACCGCTAGTCAGTCCTTTATATCGAGACATTGCGGTCTCAGAGATTGAACGGTTGTGATAGCCAGAGTCAGTTTTCCACTGAGCTAACATATCGTTTTTAAGTGCATCGACCGCATCATTCCGAGGATGCCCCTCCTGCCAGTAACCCGCATTTGTTCTGGGAGGTATGAGAGGCTTGCAGCCCTTACTCTGTAATACTTCATGACACCTTTTGGTGTCGTAAGCACCATCAGCAGAGACAGAATGAACCTTTCTACGAAGCGGGTTCAATAGTGTTGGGAGCCCTTCACTATCACCAACATTGACGAGACTGACTTCTGCGCTAATCATATCGTGAGTAACGAAATCAACAGCGAGGTGCAATTTACGCCAAGTCCTACGTTTTTCTGCTCCATGCTTTTTAACTTTCCATTCACCTTCCCCAAAGACTTTCAAACCTGTTGAATCAATCGCAATGTGGCGAACTGGGCCTTTGGATTTATTCTTGTATTTTTCCTGAACCGTCTTTGAACGCTTACTGATACTGGTGTAGTCAGAGGAACGTAAAGGGACACTCATCAATGCAAATATAGAGTCGATAAAACCTTGGAGCGCACGTAACGGGAGAGAGAATATGCTTTTTATCATCAAAGCAGTTTCAATAGCGGTATCAGAAAATTGAAAGCCTCTACCACGTTTGCCATGGTGACTCTTGCATTGCCACGCTTCAACGGCTGAGTCATCAATCCAAAATGTGACTGAGCCTCTTTTACATAAGGCTTCATTATACTTGTTCCAGTTCGTTATCTTCTTCTTCTACTTACCCATGACACCACCATGCATCTACTACATGGGATCAGATCGCAGGACTGAGGAAAAGTTCAACTGATTTAGTAAATAACGCCGTTTGGTACAACAACGTTAAAAATCAGCGACTGACGCTGATTTATTGTTTCATAAGAAACAAGATTATTATAAACAGAGCATTAATTTCCACTTTATCTCTAAATTATTCTCAATAATGAGAATAATAAAATACACTGTTTTATTGCCTGTACTTATTTCCACTAATCTTTATTTTAGTATAAGGACTTATAATGGAGAGCATCATGATATTACAAGAATTAACAACGAAAGCGTTCACATTAATCTATTCACTACTTTCCTCGGTGATTAACTATTCTAATCAACTTGGAGCTATGGAGCCGAGGTGGGACGGGGGATTACCTGGGTATGGAGAGCTTTCTAGCATTAATTTTGTCATGGCGATATTTTTAACTTTAGCGGCGCTCTGTTTTATCATTGATCGTTACAATAGACCTTATAAAGCCAGTGGCGTATTCTCTAACGTGTTGTATACGGTGGGTTGGTGCATCGTTTTTAGTTTTCCAATGGCATTAATTCTTCGTTTTTTTGCGTCGGATTTTACGGCGATAAGTTGCTTGGGAACCTCATTGGTTGCCGCATTTTATTACAACGTCTTACGTTACGACAATTCGCACAGCCTCACCATAAATTAAGATTGTTATTTTAAAGGCGCTACCTAGTATTGTGATTAATATATTAACTATATGTTACTGAATCAAATTAAGAAAAAAGTAATACGTATTAGAATATGTTAATACCAGAGATAAGCTCGATTTGTTAAATATTACAATATCAGCCTTAAGCTGAGCAAAACACGGGCTTTGTCGCGTAATTCAATGGAACTAAAGCAAGAACCTACGATCTGATGAGCTACGTCCACTCTCTCTTAGCCCTATGCCTAAACCTCGTTACAAAACAACCAACTGGAAGCAATACAACCAATCACTCATTAACCGTGGCTCTCTGACTTTTTGATTGATGAAGAGGCAATAAGCGGGTGGGCGCAAAGCAAACAGAATAAGCGCGGGAGGCCGCGTCGGTTCAGTGATTTAACTATCACGACAGCACTCATGGTGAAACGGATTTCTCTATGCCACTGAGAGCGCTGCAAGGATTTATCGACTCGATATTTAGGTTGGTCCATGTACCGTTAAGTTGACCGCATTACACCTGCATCAGCCGTAGAGCCAAGCAAGTTGAGGTCTCATTTAAGGCTAAAACGAGAAGGTCAATACAGCACCTAGCCATTGATTCTACTGGCCTTAAGGTTTATGGAGAAGGTGAATGGAAAGTCAAAAAGTACGGAACAGACAGCAAGCGTAGAGTCTGGCGAAAACTTCATATTGCCGTCGATACAAGCAATTATGAGATCATTGCCGCCGAGCTTAGTTTATCAACGGTTACAGATGGAGAAGTCTTCCCGAACTTACTGAAACAAACACGCCGAAGTATCTTTGAGGTGTCTGGTGATGGCGCTTACGACACGGGAGCGTGTCACGCTGCGATTCAGATTAAGGGAGCCACTGCGCTTGTTCCCCCAAGAGAAGGGGCAGCCTTCTGGGAGCGTGCTCACCCTCGAAATCTCACCGTGGGTTGCCAGAAATTATACGGCTCAAATAAGTACTGGAAAGAGCGGTATGGATACCACAGACGTTCACTCTCAGAAACGGCGATGTATCGAGTTAAACAGTTGCTAGGAGGACGATTGAGCTTAAGAAATTACAATGCACAGGTGGGTGAAACTTACGCGATGATAAAAGCGTTGGACAAGCTTACTGGGTTAGGTATGCCTGAAACTTGTCGTATTGACTGGCGTTGTTGATCAAATCAGCTTGAAGGTCAACGACGCCATATGTGACTCACCGTTAGCTTCGAACAGGCATGCCTAGTCCTATGACTTTGTTTATGGCTTTGACATTCGCCATGATTTCACCCACTTGAGCGTTGTAACACCTCAAGCTCAATTTACCGCTGGTTAGTTCTTTATATCGAGACATTGCGGTCTCAGATATTGAGCGATAGTGATAACCAGACTCGGATTTCCACTCCGCTATTGTTCCGTTTTTCAGAGCCTCTACAGCTTCATTTCTGGGATGCCCATCTTCCCAAAACGCTGCATTCTTTCGAGGTGGTATCAACGGAGTACAACCTTTATTCTTCAGAGTATTGTGGCAACTTTTTGTGTCATATGCTCCATCGGCAGATACAGCATCGATCTTTCTACGTAAAGGGTTGAGTAACGTTGGCAGCACTTCGCTATCACCAACATTTACCAGGCTGACCTCGGCACTAATGGCTTCATGGGTATCTACATCAACGGCTAAGTGCAGCTTGCGCCATGTTCTACGTTTTTCGGCACCGTGCTTCTTCACCTTCCATTCCCCCTCGCCAAAGACTTTGAGACCAGTCGAGTCAATGGCTATATGACGAATAGCCCCTTTAGATTTATTACGGTATTTCACCTGGACTGTCTTCGAGCGTTTACTGATACAGGTGTAGTCTGGGGACGTCAGTGGAACATCCAATAACTCAAAGATAGAGTCGATAAAACCTTGAAGAGCACGCAATGGTAATGAGAATACTCCTTTTATCATCAAGGCAGTTTCAATCGCTGTATCAGAGTACTGAAAGCCTCTACCACGCTTACCATGATGGGTTTTGCATCGCCATGCATCTACGGCTGTATCATCTATCCAGAACGTAACCGAGCCCCGTTTGCACAAAGCCTTATTGTACTCCGCCCAGTTAGTTATCTTCTTTTTCGCCTTACCCATGTTGTCACCGCTCTAACCATCATAAAGGATCAGATCGCAGGACTCGAAAAAGGTTCAACTGATTTAGGCAACAACGCCGTATTGACTAAGAAATACGCGAAACGGGGTGGCTCTATCTCTAAATTTAATTACGCAGCAAAGCCATTACGAATTTACACAACTCTTCACATATATTCATTTTTATATTTAAAAAGGAATATTTTGTTATTATTTAAATGTAAATCTACAAGGTTCTTTGTATTTCATTTATGATAAATCCTTCATATTGAGTAGGGTTTACACTCAATGTTCATCTAAAATTATATAATCCCTAACATTACTTAGCGATTTCTCACCTGTCACGTATCAAAATAAATCAATTATGTACACTGTTTTTTATTTTATTCTGCTTTTGTGGTCTAATTTATTGATTACATTATTTAAATTTAAATTTAAATGCTTACTCTTGATTTATACATAGAAAAACTTTGTCTCATATTTGAGAACTTCAAGGTTATATTGATTTTAACTATTATAAATAAATATAATTTAGGGCATTATCTCCTCTGTTTTTTGAGCGTCAATATGGGGCTGTATTGCTATCCAATTGATTTTTATGTAATTGTTTTAATTGAACATCGCGTGCAATTATTACTTCATCGTTCGTATTTCGTATAATCATCCTGAGGACTTGTTCTATGTATTCACGTTTTTTTATTTTATTAGCTCCAGTATTACTTGCCGCTTGTAATTCATCTTCTGATGGAACAAATACTCATACACAAAACTTAACACCTAAGCAGATTTCAAATTTAATGCAACAACCTGTAAGTACATTGACAAATCAACAGATACAGACGTTATTAAATCAGCCGAAAGGTGCATTAACCAGTCAACAAATAACACAGTTAAAAAATCAAATCGGCGGGTTAGGGCCGGTTACAAGTAAGGTTGGTGGGATCAACAATGCGGTACAACCTGCGCCTAAAGGTAATATCTTTACTGTAATTAATGGTTTGCTCGAAAAGGCGGATGTTTCGCAGAACAGTATTGTCAAACATTATGACAATATAACAGTGTCAAATAATGTGCCTTTGTTTGGGGGGGCAGATATCGTTAACACACACATACAATTGTCGACATCACCGTTTCCTGCTAAAGGAGGTCCCGCAAAAGCGACCATCATCATTCAAAATGGTAAAGATTGGCATTGTTATAAATCGACGCAATTATCTGCTCAACGTGATGCTAATGTTCTTACCGTTGATGGGGATATTGCAGAGTATGCGTATGATTATATTGCTCAACAATGTGGTACACACTTGGTTGCTTCATATGAATTCAAAAATGCAAAAATGGACGCAAAGTTAAAGCTGACACAAGCTGGAACAACCTTTTCTATTGATTCATCTGGATCTAAGAACGCACTATATACATATGAATTCTTAGCAAAAGCTTATGGTGATCAACTTGAAGATAGTTTTGGACCTGCATGGTTATCTATTCAAGGGCCACATATCTTAGCGGCTGCGAAGAACACCGGCGATGCGTTGTTTAATGTGGATAATCATGGATTGGTTACATTATCCGTAGGCAGTAGTGTGAATACTGACGTTTATGATTTTAAGGCACTGACAGGCAGTCAAATACTTGATGGTACAGTGTTTGGGGGCAATCCAGGTGGTAATGTGGCTAGTGTAAACTGGTGTAAGATCGTTAATATTCCTAAGGGTGTAACAAGTAGTGCTCTTAAGTATCAAACGGTGATAGCAACAAACTGCGCGCGCTCTACACCACGTTATTGCGATGCGCACGGGAAAGATCCAGCTGGTGTCTACCCAGCCGTTTCACCAGTCGCTTGGGATGATAGTTTGAAAACTGATGCGCAAATCACCTCAGATGAACAATATAACCGAAATGCTCAAGGTCATTGGGGATACCGTAATGCGCAAAACGCATTCGTATTAGAATCTAAATCAGCAATTATTCCAATTATTGGTTACACCGAGCCTAGAACTGACGGCAACAAAAATAATGCAGGCCATAGCAGTTGGGCTGGACACGAAGGGCATTGTCAAAACGTTATGGGAGCAGGTCATACTATAGTGGGTATTGCCTCTAGAGACGCTAAGCCCTCTGCTAAAGCAGGTATTCAGTCATTTTGGGCTCAAGATTTTAAATGATAATTTGTGCTAATCCTGTTCTGAATTGATAGCTACGCTTTTAAATTTGGTACTTGTCAGCTTAAATCTGGGCTAGATTTCTGCTAGCCCAGATAGAGCGTAGTTAATCAGAATAGACTCATCCTATAAAGTTAATGGTGCGCCTAACCCAGTAAGCTTGTCCAACGCTTTTATCATCGCGTAAGTTTCACCCACCTTTGCATTGTAATTTCTTAAGCTCAATATTCCTCCTAGCAACTGTTTAACTTGATACATCGCCGGTTCTGAGAGTGAACGTCTGTGGTATCCATACCGCTCTTTCCAATACTTCTTTGAGCCGTATAATTTCTGGCAACCCACGGCGAGATTTCGAGGGTGACCACGCTCCCGTGTAGTAAGCGCCATCACCAGACACCTCAAAGATACTTCGGCGTGTTTGTTTCAGTAAGTTCGGGAAGACTTCTCTATCTGTTGTAACCGTTGATAAACTAAGCTCGGCGGCAATGATCTCATAAGTGCTTGTATCGACGGCAATATGAAGTTTTCGCCAGACTCTACGCTTGACATCTGTCCCGTGTTTTTTGACTTTCCATTCACCTTCGCCATAAACTTTAAGGCCAGTAGAATCAATGGCTAGGTACTGTATCGCCCCTCTCGTTTTAGCCTTAAATGAGACCTCAACTTGCTTGGCTCTACGACTAACGCAGGTGTAATGCGGTCAACTTAACGGTACATGGACTAACCTAAATATCGAGTCGATAAATCCTTGCAGCGCTCTCAGTGGCATAGAGAAATCCGTTTCACCATGAGTGCTGTCGTGATAGCTAAATCACTGAACCGACGCGGCCTCCCGCGCTTATTCTGTTTGCTTTGCGCCCACCCGCTTATTGCCTCTTCATCAATCAAAAAATCAGAGAGCCACGGTTAATGAGTGATTGGTTGTTTTGTATAGAGGTTTAGGCATAGGGCTAAGAGAGAGTGGACGTAGCTCATCTGATCGTAGGCTCTTGTTTTAGTTCCATTGAATTACGCAACAAGGCCTCATCGGTGCACCATTATCTGAGTGAAAAACCAGCGCTTGATTGAAGTATTGCTCTCGCATCAACGTTCGTTGCAGAAGTTGTGACGCCAACTCACCGCATTCATGCTCATACACTTCATAACCAACAATTTTTCGGCTGTAGATGTCCTCAATGACATACAGGTAATAGTGTTGCCTCGAACCTTTGAAGGTAAGTAAGTGATATCCCACGTCTAGACTTGGTTCGAGTCCGTCGCTGTCTAACTTGTTGGCTTCGCTTGCTTCTGTCTGCTCCGCTGACGACCTCGTTTGTGAAGTTGCCCCTGCGTACTCAGTATTCGATATTTGCTCGACTCAAAGGCGATATACTCACCTCTATCAAGCAGTGTCGGGAGGATTTGAGTTGGAGGTAAGCTTGCGAACTCAGAACGGTGACACACCTCGATAATCGCATCACGCTCTTCCGGCGACAGCTTGTTAGCAGGCTCAGGTCTGATGCATATTGGCCTTTTGTCAGCTGAACTTCACCTTGCTGATACCAGCGACGGTACGTTCTCAGTCTATTTGAACTTCATGTCAGCTGGCTCTAAACGACATCCGTATTGCTTCGCTTCAAGGATAAGAGTCACTAGGGTCTGCCTTTCATCGGTTGAGGTTAGTCGCCCTCTGGCTCTTCCCCGTAAATGGCTCTCGGCTTCCTGCTCTTTACTCGCTTAAACCCTTGCATACATTCGCTGCGCCAGCTTTGGATTTGTTCTGGAAAAAGACCTTTTCACGACAATATTGGCTGAGTTCACTTTCTGTCATTGAGTCGGTTTCAGCTACAATGGTAAGTTTAGTTTGAGCAGACCACTGCTCTGATGAAGTGTTGCTATCTGGCACAGCGGCTACTGAACGTCTGAGTTACTGCCGCCAATGATACAGGGTCGCAGTGCTAATTCCTTCCTCTTCCGACACTTATTTAACTGACATCGAATAGGGAGGCAATAGCTTCTTCAATATCGCTTCTTTTCTTTCTACTGAGATACGAGACACAACTACTCTTCATCGCCCAAACTGGTTAAATTCTAACAGTGACAGCTACCCTGCCAGTAAGCGCCTGTTTGCCCAAGTTTCAACTATAGGTGATTTAGTGTAAACGCGGCCTGTGAGCGGGAGTGATTTTTAGTCTAAAGTGAACGAATATAGGATATTTTAGAAGCGTTACTTGACGGATTTACGAATAACAAACTATAGTCAATTTGGTAAGTCAATCATTAGCAAATTTAGTCTGCGTTATGATTAAGTTATTGATATCAGGTTGTTTCATGAATGAATGTCGGAGTTTCTAGGGTTCAAATCCCTATCCCTCCACCACCATTAGAAAGCCCGCTGAGAAATCAGCGGGCTTTTTTTCGTCTTGAATTTGGCAAAAGAATGCTCAAATACTATTAGATACGTCGTTATCTTATTTTGCTTTAGGTTATGTAGAGTTTAGGTATTAAAAAGCAGAGCGTTTAGGCTCTGCTTTGATGTTTTAGTTGTATGTCCTTGCGACTAACAAGGCCTATTTTGCTACGTTACCTGCCACGTTCAGTGCATCCCATGTACGGGAGAATGGTGGTGCGTAACAGAAATCCATGTAGCCTAGCTGTTGAGTGGTCATCTTAGCGGTGATAGCAACTGCTAGTGCGTTAATACGGCCAACCGCTCCTTTCTTACCTACGATTTCACCACCTAAAAGAACGTTAGTCTCTGGGTGATAAACCAACTTCACCTTAATGTCTTCTTGGCCTGGGTAGTAATCCGTTTGGTTCTTATCTGAAATCGTTGATACTTTCACATCTAAGCTGTGTTCATTCGCAAGAAGTTCAGATACGCCGGTACATGCCAATTCGTAATCGAGTACTTTCAAGCAAGATGAACCTAAGAAGCCTGACATGTAAGTATCTTTACCGGCTAGCTTGTCTGCCATCATACGTGCTTGTTTGTTGGCTGTGGTTGCTAGAGGAACATAAACGGGTTTGCCTAATGCCATATGATGGACAACGGCACAGTCACCTACAGCATGGATGTAAGCATCTTCAGTGGCACCATATTCATTTACCAGCAAAGCGCCGTTTGCGGTTTTTGGCAGTTCGAATGCTTCGGTATTTGGTTTGAAGCCGAGTGACAGGATCACGACATCGGCTTCTACGTTGCCGTTATCGGTTTCTACTATGTAACCACCTTGCTCCGCATCGCGAATTGCAGACACGCCACAACCTGTTTTAAGATCAGCACCGGATTCGCGAATTGCTCCTTCGACCACTTCAATGATCTCAGGACTGAACTGACGGCTCATGATGTGCTGTTCACGTTCGATGATCGTCACGTGTTTGTTTAAGCCGTGTGCAGCGTCGAATACTTCCAGGCCGATAAAGCCTGCCCCAATAACACACACACGCTTCTTGTTACTATCCTTTAGCGCCTCTTTAACCGACAAGCCGTCTTCCATGCTGGTTAGTGTGTGTACGTGTTCTGGATTGAATTCACCGAATGATGGAACGATTGGTCGCGCACCTGTTGCAATGACCAACATATCGTAATCGATGACGCTTTCTTCATTTTGGTGACGTACCGTAATTTGCTTTTCAGTGCGGTCGAACGACACCATTTCTGTTTCTACGCGTACATCCAAGCCAGATTTAATGGCTTGTTCTGGTGTACGAGAGATCATTCTCTCGGTGTCATCAAACATGCCGCCTGCAAAGTAAGGTAAGCCGCAGGCTCCGAAAGAGATGTAGCTACGCTTATCCAAAACGATGACTTCGTCTGTTGGTTGATTACGTTTGTACTTTGCTGCGAAACTCATACCAGCGGCGCTACCGCCTATAACAACAACTTTCATATTTACTACCTAAATAACCTGAACTCAGGAAAAACAGAAGAGCACTCACGTGGAGTGCTCTTAATTAAGTTTGAGAATTATACTGCTGCTTCTTTTGATACTGTCGCTGTAACGTCAGCGTCGTATTGTTCTGTGTTGAGCGAGCCGTTCTTCTTAGCCGTTAGAACACCAGACAACATAGAGCCTGAGATGTTTAGCGCTGTACGAGCCATGTCAATCAATGCTTCGATAGACACCAGAATTGCGACTACTGTGATGTCTAGACCCATTATGGTCAGTACTGCTACTGCTGCGAACGTTGCACCGCCACCGACACCTGCGATACCGAATGAAGCAATCGCGATAACAGCTATCAGTTGTAAAATGAAGCTTAAATCAACTGGCATGCCCATTACTTGTGCTGCCATGATGGCTAGCATTGCAGGGTAGATGCCCGCACAACCGTTCTGACCGATACTGGTACCGAATGTCGCTGACATGTTTGCTGTTTCTTCATCTACACCTAGGCGTTGAGTTTGCGTTTCAACGTTTAGCGGAATAGCTGCCATGCTTGAGCGAGAACCGAAGCCGAATACCAATACTGGCCAGATTTTCTTCATGAACTTAGCAGGGGATAGGCCGAACATTGACACCATCACGAAGTGGATGCCGAACATAACGCCAATTGCTACGTAGCTTGCTAGAAGGAAGCGACCCATTTCAGCCAGTGCGAATAGGTCATTCGTCATCATGAACGTGGTCATCAGAGCGAATACACCGTAAGGCGTTAGCTTCAGAATTTCACGAACCATTGAAAGAACCACTTCTTTTGCAGAGTTGATGAAATCAACGAAGTTTTGCACTTTCTCAGGCTTACGATTCTTCACTTGAAGGATACAGTAACCAAGGAACATCCCGAACAGTACAGTTGATAGTGTAGAAGTACGTTGAGAGCCCGTTAGCATGTCGAAGATGTTGGTTGGAATGATAGACAGAGCCATACCAGACAGACCACTGCTCGCCATTGCATCTTGTGTTGCTACCAGTGAATCACCGCGAGCTTCAATCGCACTGTTTGTGCCGATTGTGCTTACTAACGCGTTCGCATCGATACCAAATAGGTAAATACTTGCGATACCAACGGCTGCTGAGATTGCACAAGTGAAAAGTAGAATACCGATGATTTTTGGTGCGATACGAGATAACGCGCCGCCGCCTTCAACGTTCATGATCGAAGAGATCATTGCCACGAATACGAGTGGGATAACGATCATTTGTAGAAGTTTGATGTAGCCTTTACCGAACACTGAAATCAGTTCAGCAAAGCCAGATGTCGCAACGTTACCGACACCGAATACAAGTTGAATCGCGCCACCGAACAGCAAGCCAGCAGCAAGTGCACTCAGTACGCGGAAGTTAAAACTTTTCTTTTGCTTTTTGAAGTTCGACAGCAGTGCGTAGAACCCAAAGAACAGTATGCTTAATCCAATAAATGAAACGCTCATGAGAATCTCCTATGATACCCATTAATAACTAAGTCGGTTATTTTTTGTATGCGATGGCTTCAACTTCAACCAATGCGTCTTTTGGTAATCTTGCTGCTTCAACACAAGAACGAGCTGGTGCGTTCTCTGTACCAAACACTTCTGTGTACACTTCGTTAAAGGCTACGAAGTTCTCCATGTCTGATAGGAAGCAGGTTGTCTTAAGCACTGTGTCCAGTCCCGCATTACTCGCTTCTAATACAGCTTTTAAGTTTTCTAGAGACTGACGAGCCTGCTCTTTGATACCGCCCTCAACAAACTGCATGGTTTCTGGAACGAGAGGTAATTGACCTGATGTATAAACCATGTCGCCGTAAGACGTACCTTGTGAGTAAGGGCCGATAGCTGCAGGTGCTTGTTCAGTGGCAATGATCTGTTTCACGATGTAACTCCTAAATTATTGGTTTTATTCTGATTTAAATTCACGGATAAACTTGTAAACCGCCTGTCGGCTGATCCCAAGTTGCTCTGATACTTGTGTAGTCGTCTCTTTTAGCTCAAATACGCCGTTATCAAATAAACAACGAATGATGGCTTTATTGCGACCTTTGGAAGAAACCGACTCGTCTTGGTCAACCTCGTTAATGGCTGAACTCAATGCTTGTTGAATCACGTCGTTTGCATTGTTGCTGAATGTCTCGCTGACAATGGCTTGCGGCACATTGCACTGCGGCATCAGCGTTTTGACGATTTCTGGAAATGGGAAAGATAAGTTCATGTTGATACACAGCATGCCGATCGGCTTTTGTTGTGGACCAGCCAATACGCAGGTAGTCGATTTTAGTAGGGATCCGTCTGCTGCATTGGTGAAGTAGCTTTTTGGAGAAACTTCGCCAGTCTTCTCGAATGCACTCCACATGCGTAAACCTAAATCGGTGATCGGTGAACCAATTTCACGCCCCGTGTGGTGACCATTGACGATCTTCACAACAGAGTTTTCTAAGCTTTCAAAGGAGTGAATGACCACCTCACAGTAAGGGCCAATCAAGTCAGCAATTGTGTCCGCTAAGCGGAAGTAATTGCTTAAACATTCTCTGTCTTCATCGGTGAATCGAACTTGTTTTACATTCATGATTTCGGTTTACATTTTTGAACTCAATGACTGAAAACTACTCCTTTGGTGGTATTTCGGCAAGATGCAGTAAACTTCTGTAAACCGACAAAAAGCGTTCAAAACATCAACGAAAATGGAATTTTGGATCTAAATCACGAGTGAAATTTGAACAAGATCACCAAAGATAGCCAAAATAGGTTTAATTTCTTAAACCCTATCAAAGTTTACATATTTAAAATCAAAGGTTGCGTTATTGAATGTTTTGATGATCTAGGACAAGTTCTACATTCAGCTAAAACACGCTTTGCAAACTATTCATCTGGTTTTCTTTAGATTGTCACTTTTGAGCGATAAGGTGAGCAGGTGATGCTGCCTTTTACTATAACTGTATTTAAATTATTCGAATTTTCTAGAAGTGTGGATTTATGAACAAAGCGGTTTGGGGGTTAGCCCTTGGCCAGACATTGCTCTGGTGTTGTCTCTATTACGTTTTTCCGGCGATGCTTCTGCATTGGGAGCAAGTACACGACTGGAGTCGTTCTGAATTTATGCTTGGGCTGACATTGGCTGGGCGCGTGATGTGGTTGTTGGTTGATAAACACTGGTCGATCATGCGAATCACTGTCGCGTGCTTTCTGAGCATCTGTTGTGCGACCTTGTGTTTGATTCTGTCTGAGAATGTTCTGTATCTAGTGTTCGGTTTTGTACTCTTACAAGGTTCCGCTTATGGTGTGATGAGCATTGTGAAACCACTGACGACTCGTGAGGTGATGGGGGAAGTTAACTTTGGCTCTTTAGCGGGTGCAATGGCGGTACCTTATTTGTTGGCGTTTGCGTTATCGCCATACTTTGGTGCGGTTATCTGGCAGATGGGTGGTTATCAATGGGTACTGTGGAGTATCTTTGGTAGTGCAGTTGTTGGTTTTATCTCTATAGTCACCGTATCAAGGTTACATTTAGCTCGCTCTCAGCCGTCTTTATCGAAAATATAAGGTTTACTGACAACGTAGATTTTTCCGACAACATAGAGTGCCGTCGATTTAGACTTTGACCAACCTGTATTGTTATCGCTTTAAAATGAATCACTTAATCACTTAATCACTTAATCACTTAATCACTTTGAGCACTCCTTTATGGGGTGCTTTTTTGTATGTGAATTTAGCAGTTATTGGAGGTGTGTATCTATTGCTTGGAGAACACCAAGACGTTGCCATGTTTATTGAGCTTTTTATTGTCAAATTACTGTGAATTACGTCCGTATATAAGTTGATATTCCCCTTCAAATCTCTCCTGATTTTGGTATTTAAAACAGCGAGTTAAGCTTGTCTAGACAAGTTGTCTGACCGATTGGAATATTTCATTTCTGCAAATAAACCGACACGTAACTTTAATAATCAGACGTCAAAGTGGCCTTAAATCAAACAGGGACATTGACGATGAATAACATCATTGAAGTTAAGAAGGTCAACAAAACATTCGGTTCGAACAAGGCTCTGAATGGCATCAACTTGACGATTACAAGCCGCAAGATGACAGCGCTACTTGGCCCATCGGGTTCAGGTAAATCTACGTTGCTTCGCCATTTAAGCGGCTTAATCATCGGAGACAAAAGCACGGATTCTCAAATCAACGTGCTTGGTCAAACGGTACAAGCGAATGGTAAGGCAGACAACAATGTCCGCAACATCCGTTCGCAAGCGGGTTACATCTTTCAACAATTCAATCTTGTTAACCGCTTATCTGTGATGACCAATGTACTGATTGGCGCACTGAGCTCTACTCCGAAGTGGCGCACTCTGACAGGTATTTTTACGGTTGAGCAACAGCAAGAGGCGCTTGAAGCATTGCGTCGAGTTGGCATGGAAGATTTCGCAGATCAGCGTGTTGGCAACCTCTCCGGTGGTCAGCAACAACGTGTCGCTATCGCACGCGCACTGATGCAGAAAGCCAAAATCATTTTTGCCGATGAACCTATCGCGTCGCTTGATCCAGAATCCGCGCGCATTGTGATGGAACTGCTTACGGATATCAATGAGAAGGAAGGCATTCCTGTCATCGTCACACTTCATCAAGTCGACCACGCCCTTAAGTACTGCGAAAACATCATCGCGCTTAAAGATGGCCAAGTGTTTTATGAAGGGAAGAGTGCGGAATTAACCAAGCCTCAGCTTGAAGACCTATACCGTTCGAAAAAATCGACAAACACACCACACATCCAATCTAACGACGTGCTCGCTGCGTCTTTTTAAATATCAGGGAAATCAAGATGTTTCATTCAATGAAATCAGGAATTAAGAAGGCAGTGACACTAGCGACTGTATTGATGACCACACTCACAGCTGGTCACGCGGTGGCAAAAGATTCAATCAACTTCGGCATTATCGCGACCGATGCACAACAAAACTTGCGCAGCCGCTGGGAGCCTCTTCTGGATGACTTAGGTAAAGCGTTAGGCATGCCAGTGAACGCCTATTTTGCTCCTGACTATGCTGGCATCATTCAAGCGCAGCGTTTTGGCAAGGTTGATTTTGCTTACTATGGAAATAAGGCAGCGATGGAAGCTGTTGACCGTGCAAACGCTGAAGCCTTTGTTCGTTACATCGATGAGGATGGTTTACAGGGTTATTACAGCTTACTGATTGTTAATGCTGAAAACGACAATATCAACACACTTGAAGATGTTTTAGAGCAACACAAAACACTCAAGCTTGGTAATGGCGATCCTAACTCTACTTCGGGCTTTCTCGTCCCGAATTTCGAAGCATTTGCCAACAATGGCATCTCCGCGAACGACTTCCACCGCAATGTGACCGCAAGCCATGGCGCTAACGTGATGGCGGTAGCGAATAACCAAGTCGATGTCGCAACTAATCACACCATGAGTCTTATTCGCATTGAAGATCAGAACCCTGAGCTGCTTAGCAAGCTGAAGGTGGTTTGGCAGTCAGAGCTTATCCCATCAGATGTAATTACCTACCGCAAAGATTTAGACGAAGGCTTGAAACAAAAGGCGCGTGATTTCTTTGTCAGCTACGGAAAACAGCCAGAGCAGCTTAAAAACCTAAATCAACTGGCTTGGTCTGGCTTTGCTGCTACTGACAACAACCAGCTACTGCCTATTCGTCAAATGGAAGCGTTCAAGAAGCTGGTTGAAGCTGAAAACAACAGCAACCTAAGCGAGAAAGTGAGAGCCGATCGTATGGCGCAATACCAAGCCGAAATCGACCAGCTGCAAACAGAAATTGATGCGCTGAAAGGTTAATCCAATTCCCCCTGCGCCGCTGTGAGCGGCGCAATAAAAGAGTATGAGAACAATGACTGCAATGACTCAAAGTTACGAGCCTTCATCGAAGCTGTCGATTAAAAACGGCGTGATTGCTGTGATAGCGCTACTGGTCCTTAGCTGGGCGTGGCAAGGCGCAGAAATGGCACCAATGATGTTCTTCGAACACCCAGAGAATATGGTTCAGCTGGGCAAAGACTTCTTCCCCGCGGATTTCAGTGAAAGCAACGTGTACCTCAGCGAAATGCTGGTGACGATTCAAGTGGGTATTTGGGGAACCGTGTTATCGATTTTGTTAGCGATTCCATTTGGCATTTTGAGTGCTGAGAACCTGATGCCGAGTTGGGTGACATTTCCAATTCGTCGCCTGATGGACTGTTTACGCGCTATCAACGAAATGGTGTTTGCGATGCTGTTTGTGGTTGTTGTTGGATTGGGCCCGTTTGCAGGTGTGATGGCGCTGTTCATTCACACCACAGGCGTGCTTGCCAAACTATTTGCAGAAGCGATCGAAGCGATTGAACCCGGCCCAATGGAAGGGGTGAAAGCGACAGGTGCAAACCCTATCGAGGTGATTCTTTACGGTGTGATTCCACAAGTGATGCCACTTTGGATTTCTTACTCACTGTATCGCTTAGAGTCGAACATTCGCTCGGCAACGGTTGTAGGCATGGTTGGCGCGGGCGGTATCGGTGTATTGCTTTGGCAATCTATCTCAGGTTTCCAGTTGCAACAAACTGCCGCAATTATGGCGATTGTTATCGTGACGGTAAGCATTATCGACTTCGTTTCTCAAATCATTCGTAAGAAGTTTATTTAGGCATCTTAGATGTCTATTTAAAAGAACTTGTCTAGATAAGTGATTGAATTTTAGGAAAGAAAACCCTTATGCCCGTTTACTTAGATATTGCCTCAGAGCTGGAAAAGGAAGTCAAAGACCACTTTGTGCCGGGTGACTACTTACCACCTGAATCCAAATTGGCTGAACGCTTTGCAGTGAATCGTCACACGCTTCGCCGCGCAGTCGATGAACTGGTGTCAACGGGCCTGATTCAACGCCATCAAGGCAAAGGCAACATGGTGATTCGTCAGCCAAGTGAGTATCGACTTCACTCGGGCGCACATTTCACCAAGAACCTGATTGAGCAAGGGGCAATGCCAAGATGTGAGGTGCTTCAGTCTCGCCTTATCAATGTATCACCCAAGATTGCGGGTTACTTGAAGGTGGAAGAAGGGAGCAAAGTTATTCATATCCGTACCCTGCGAAAAACCGGAGATACGCCGAGAACCATCATCGACCACTACTTACCGAACTTGGAGTGGTGGCCGATTCTCAAGAACTTCACCAACGGTTCATTGCACCAATTTATTCAGCGTGGTTTGGAGACTGATTTAGAGCGAAAAGAGACTCGAGTGGGCGCGAAAATTCCAACCAATGAAGAGTGTCGTTTATTGCAAATCAGTACCAGTACACCGCTACTCAAAATTAAAACCACCAACGTAATTAAAGGCACTCAAGTAATAGCGGAATTCTCGAGTTCCAATACCCGTGCCGACGCAACCGAAATAGTAATGGAGCACTAAATGACAGCTTTGAAAGAGCGACAAAAGTGGATGTCAGTACTCGCGCAGAGCCAGTTTTCAGAATTGAAAACGCGCTGGGAAGCATTAGGGCTAGACGCAGAATACGCCATGGTTCGCCAACCAGAGATTGGTTTAGCACAAGTCCGTGCACGTATGGGCTCAACAGGCCGTCAGTTCAATATGGGGGATGTCACGATTACTCGCGCCGTCATCAAGCTAACAAGTGGAGAGCTTGGGTACAGCTACCTACAGGGACGAAGCAAGCCTCATGCAGAGCTAGCCGCTGTTGTTGATGCCTTGATGCAAAACGGACAACAAGCCGAGGTGATCAACGCGCAACTTATTGAGCCGTTGGCTGCGATAAAGCACGAACGAGACAGTCAACGTCGTCAAGAAGTGGCGTCAAGCAAAGTGGACTTTTTTACCATGGTTCGCGGAGAAGACTAGGCCCGTGAAGAAGACTGGCTTAGTAAAGAAAAGCTTCGCTCGTAAGCAAAATAACCACATGTCATTCAAGAATAAGATTAACGAATTAAACAGGTTAGAACGAATTCAATGAGTATGATTTCTCCTGCATTTCAAGATGCAGTTCATGACAGCCAGCAGTGCTTTCGATTATTGCTCAAGGCTATGTCAGAACCCGGCACCGTAGTAACACTAAACCGTTGTGAAGGCTTTGGTTCAATGATGAGTGCAGCGGCACAAACACTGCTTTCAATGGCCGACCACGCGACGCCAATTTGGCTATCTGAGACATTAAAAGCCGATCACGCAGTGACTGAAAACATCAAGTTTCATGTTGGCGCACCGATTGTAGAACAGACTCAACAAGCGAGCTTTGCTGCGATTTCAGCACAAGATCTACAGGATGTTGATTGGTCAGAACTGACATTCAATCTCGGTAACGAAGAGTACCCAGATACCTCAACAACAGTTGTGATAGAGGTTGATAGCTTAACGTCTGGAGCTGAGCTGTCTCTGAGTGGCCCGGGTATTCAAAGTGAACAAGCTGCGTTTTTTAGCGGATTACCGGCGGACTTTGTCGCTTACCTCAAAGAGCGTCAACTATTGGTGAAGTTTCCATTAGGTGTCGACTTTATCTTTGTAGCGGATCAGCAAGTGCTGTGTCTGCCTCGTACAACCAAAGTGGAGGCGACATCATGTACGTTGCTGTAAAGGGTGGAGAAAAGGCCATTAGTCTGGCGCACCAACTGCAAGCTAAGAAGCGTCGCGGAAACCCAAAGCTGCCAGAGTTGACCGTAGAGCAGATTCAAGAGCAGTTGTCGGGTTCGGTAGACCGAGTGATGACGGAAGGCGGCATTTACGACAAACAACTCGCGGCATTGGCAATCAAACAAGCAGCCGGTGATTTGGTTGAAGCTATTTTCTTGTTGCGTGCTTATCGCACCACTTTACCTCGCCTGATTACTGCTCAACCCGTTGATACCAATACAATGCGAATTGAACGTCGTATTTCGGCAACCTATAAAGACCTACCTGGCGGTCAGATCTTAGGCCCAACCTACGATTACACGCATCGTCTGTTGGATTTCAGTTTGCTTGCTGAAGGTGAAACTCCGCAGCTCCCTACTCATGATGTGACTGAGTCTGAACCTTGCCCGCAGGTATTGGGCATTCTTGAAAACCTCGACATGATGTTGACCGAAGAAGACGACCAACAGGCTCCCGAAGACATCACCATGAATCCGGTGAACTACCCATGCGACCGCAGTGCACGTCTACAAAACTTGGTGCGTGGCGATGAAGGCTTCTTGTTGGCACTAAGCTATTCGACTCAGCGTGGTTATGGTCGAAACCACCCATTCGCGGGCGAGATTCGCACCGGTTTCTCAACGTTATCGATTGAACCTGAAGAGCTAGGTTTTAGCATCGATATTGGTGAAATTGAGCTGACTGAATGTCAGATGATCAACGGCTTTGTTGGCAATAAACAGCAGAAAGCCAAACTGACTCGCGGCTACGGCTTAACGTTTGGCGCTACTGAACGTAAAGCAATGTCGATGGCGTTGGTTGACCGTTCTTTACAAGCCGCAGAATACGATGAACCCGTCGATGGCCCAGCTCAAGATGAAGAGTTCGTGCTTTCTCACTCAGACAACGTAGAAGCTGCAGGCTTTGTGTCTCACCTAAAACTTCCTCACTACGTCGATTTCCAAGCTGAACTGGAGCTGCTTAGAAAAATGCACAAAGAGCACGATGAATTGATGGCTCAACAAGGTGATGACGAACAAGGTAATGAAGTACAAGGAGATCAGGCATGAACACAGCAACACTTAATGCACCGATAGGTAACGCTTCAGCGACGTTAAATACCGACGAGAAAGCATCTCACAGCCCAGCAGGAGCGACGGGTTATAACTATGGCTACCTTGACGAGCAAACCAAGCGAATGATTCGCCGTGCCTTACTTAAAGCGGTGTCGATTCCGGGTTACCAAGTGCCGTTTGGTGGTCGTGAAATGCCAATGCCTTACGGGTGGGGTACTGGTGGTGTGCAGATCACCGCTGCGATTATCGGCCAATCAGACACGCTAAAAGTGATCGACCAAGGTGCAGATGATACTACCAATGCGGTGTCGATTCGTGAGTTCTTCAAGTCTATCGCCAGTGCAAGTACGACTGAGAAAACCACGGAAGCGAGCATCATCCAGACTCGACATCGCATCCCAGAAGTTGATCTTCAAGAAGATCAGATCTTGGTCTATCAGGTGCCAATCCCAGAGCCACTTCGCTTCATCGAGCCACGTGAAACTGAAACTCGCAAAATGCATGCGCTGCAAGAGTACGGAATCATGCACGTCAAATTGTATGAAGACATTGCTCGTTTTGGTCATATCTCAACGGCTTACGCTTACCCAGTGCGAGTCAATGATCGTTACATCATGGATCCATCGCCAATCCCTAAGTTCGACAACCCGAAAATGGACAACATGGCCGCACTACAACTGTTTGGCGCGGGTCGCGAAAAGCGCATTTACGCCGTTCCTCCTTACACCAAGGTTCAGAGTTTAGATTTCGAAGATCATCCGTTTGAAGTTCAGAAGTGGGACGAGCCGTGTGCGATTTGTGGCTCAACGGATACCTTCCTTGATGAGGTTGTTATGGATGACCAAGGCTCACATATGTTTGTTTGCTCAGATACGGATTACTGCCGTGAGCAACAAGGGTCTAGTCATAAACAGGAGAACAACGCATGAATGCGGTAACGAACATGAAACACGAATGGAATCAGTCAGAGCAACCTCTGTTGTCTGTCTCTAACCTCACTAAGTTGTATGCGCCTGGTAAAGGTTTCCAGAACGTATCTTTCGACCTCTACCCCGGTGAAGTCTTGGGTATTGTCGGGGAGTCTGGCTCTGGCAAAAGTACCTTATTGAAGTCACTTTCTGGCCGCCAAACACCAGACAGCGGTGAAGTGATCTACTTACGTGGTGACGCGGATAAGCAAATCTCACAACTTGAAGACTTATACCAAATGGCAGAAAGTCAGCGTCGTCACTTGCTTCGTACCGAGTGGGGCGTGGTACATCAACATCCAATGGATGGTTTGCGTGGCCGAGTATCGGCGGGTGGCAATATTGGTGAGCGCCTGATGGCAGTGGGTGAACGTAACTATGGCGAAATTCGCGAGAAATCAGCGAAATGGCTCGGTGATGTCGAGATCCCAACGGATAGAATGGACGACATGCCGACGACCTTTTCTGGAGGTATGCAGCAAAGATTGCAGATCGCACGCAACCTCGTGACTCACCCTAAGTTGATCTTTATGGATGAACCAACAGGCGGTTTGGATGTGTCTGTTCAAGCCAAGTTGCTTGATCTTCTTCGTCGCTTAGTCACAGAGCTTGAATTAGCTGTGGTGATCGTAACCCACGATCTTGCTGTGGCTCGTTTGCTTGCACATCGGTTAATGGTGATGCGCCGCAGTGAAGTCGTCGAAAGCGGCCTTACTGATCAAGTGCTTGACGATCCTCAACACCCATACACACAACTGCTGGTTTCTTCTGTATTGCAGAATTAAGGACGATGACATGAATACTAAACTAACCGTAAACAACGTCAGCAAAACCTTTGTGCTGCACAACCAAAATGGTGTTGAACTGCCAGTTCTCACTGGCGCGAACTTCTCGGTAGACAGTGGCGAGTGTGTGGTTCTGCACGGCCACTCTGGATCAGGTAAATCAACGCTTCTGCGTGCGCTGTATGCCAACTACTTGGTGGATTCTGGCTCGATTAATATTGTGCATAAGGGCAACACGCTAGACCTTGCCAAAGCAACACCAAGAGAAATCATCAACGTACGTAAACACACCATAGGTTGGGTGAGTCAGTTCTTACGTGTGATTCCACGTATCAGTGCATTGGAAGTAGTGATGCAACCTATGTTGGAAATGGGTGGCTGCGCGCAAGAAGCAGAACAGAGAGCCAAGTTACTGCTGACACGCTTAAACGTGCCAGAGCATTTATGGCATTTAGCGCCTGCAACCTTTTCTGGTGGTGAACAGCAGCGTGTGAACATCGCACGTGGTTTTATTGTTGATTACCCAATCCTACTGCTTGATGAACCAACGGCTTCGCTTGATGCGACTAACAGTGCGGTCGTCGTGAGTTTGATTGAAGAGGCCAAAGCGGGCGGCGCTGCAATCATCGGTATCTTCCATGACGAAGCGACACGAGACTTGGTCGCTGATCGTCTATACGACGTGAAGCGACAACAAGACATTTCACCAAAACAACTTACTACAGCGTGTGCGTAAAGGGAGCTGACGCAAATGATTATTACCAACGTAAATCTGGTGCTTGAAAATGAAGTGGTACGGGGCTCGGTTGAATTGCGAGACGGCGTAATTGCCAACATGTCTGATTCGACAAGCCAACTACCAGGTGCTTTTGATGGTGAAAATGGCTTCTTGATGCCGGGCTTGATTGAGCTGCATACCGATAACCTAGAGAAGTATTTCACGCCAAGACCCAAGGTGAACTGGCCGCCGCTTTCAGCAATGAGTGCACATGACACTCAGCTAATTGGTTCAGGCATCACTACAGTGCTTGATGCGGTTGCTTTAGGGGATTATCGAGATGGCAATCGTCAAGAGAACCTCGATCAGTTTATTAATACTGTAGCCGAGAGCCAGAAACGCGGTCTAACTCGTGCTGAGCATCGTATTCACTTGCGTTGCGAAGTGCCGCACTCAACCACGGTTGGTCTGTTTGAGCGTTACGTGAACATGCCAGAAGTGCAGTTGGTGTCTTTGATGGACCATGCGCCCGGACAGCGTCAGTTTGTAAACCTAGATAAGTATCGAACTTACTATCAAGGAAAGTACAACATGACGGATGCTGAAATGGCGGTGTACGAAAAAGACCAAGTTGCTCAGTCAGAACGTTGGTCGAAACAGAATCGTGATGAGATTTGTCGTCAGTGCCGAGAGTTGAACATTCCAACGGCAAGTCATGATGATGCAACTAGCGCGCATGTGACGGAATCTAAAGAGTTGGGTATGGTCATCGCAGAGTTTCCAACCACAGTTGAGGCAGCGAAGCGCTCTCACGAATTAGGATTGAAGGTAATGATGGGTGCGCCAAACGTGATTCGTGGCGGTTCGCACTCGGGTAATGTCGCAGCGCATGAACTGGCGTCTTTGGGCGTGTTGGATATTTTGTCTTCTGATTACTACCCAGTGAGCTTGTTAGATGCGGTATTTACGCTAGTGAATGATGAACGCAACAACCTCGATGTAGCACAAGCGGTGCAATTGGCGACATTGAATCCTGCACAAGCTCTTGGCTTAACGGACCGTGGTGTCATCGCAGAAGGTAAGCGTGCCGATCTGGTGCTAGCGCATCGTTTAGATGATCACCAGCTGGTATCTCGTGTGTGGCGTGAAGGCAAGAAGGTATTCTAATCCATGTCTAAAGGTTACTCATTTGATGTGAATGGGGTGGTGAACGCTGCCCCTAAAGCTGACAAACCGGGCCAGCTTTATTACGTAATTGGTCCTTCTGGAGCAGGGAAAGATTCAATTATCTCGGCGCTACGAGAGCAGTTTGTTGAAGACTTGGTGGTCGCTCATCGCTACATCACACGTGCGGCCGATGCTGGTGGCGAAAATCATGTAGAGCTCAGTGATGATGAGTTTTTTATTCGCTACTCGCGCAATATGTTTGCGATGAGTTGGCAGGCACATGGTATGAGCTATGGCATAGGTCAAGAAGTTCACCAATGGATGGATGCGGGCTTAAGTGTCGTGGTCAATGGATCACGTGCGTATTTGGATGCAGCCAGAGACTTATTTGGCGAGCGGTTAGTTCCCGTTGTAGTGAGCGTTAAGCCAGAGGTCTTAGAAGCCCGCTTACGAGCCCGCGGACGAGAAAATGAAGCTGAGATTGCCCTTCGATTGCAACGTGCGGCTGACTATTGTGTGGATTCAGAATCCACTCTAAATAACACGCTGTGTATTGATAACAGTGGCACGCTTGAACAGAGCATTGCGCAGTTTGCTCGGTTAAAAGAGCAAGCTGAAAGGCTCGCAGAACCAGCAGGCGGTGTCGCATGAAGCTGACCATGTTAGGCACGGCCAACAGCGCGATGGTGCCAGTTTACGGGTGTGATTGTTCGGTTTGTGTTTCTGCCTTTGAAGACCCAAGTTTAAGACGAGAAAAGTCATCAGCGTTCCTTGAACATAATGGCAAGTTTCTGCTGTTGGATGCTAATGCGCCTGACCTGATGCGCCGGTTTCCTGCAGGATCGATTGACCAGATCTTATTGACTCATTACCACATGGATCATGTTCAGAGTTTGTTTGATCTCCGATGGGGTGCAGGCGATAAGATCTTGGTGATTTCTCCTGATGATCCTCTGGGTTGTGATGATTTCTATAAGCATCCGGGTATCCTAGATTTTTCACAGCGTGCTCAAGCGTTTAAGTCGTTTGATTGGCAGGGAATAAGCGTAACGCCATTGCCACTCAATCACTCTAAACTTTGTCTTGGTTATTGCTTTGAATTTGATGGAAAGCGATTAGCGTATTTAACCGATACAGTAGGGCTGCCGAAGCAAACCGAGCGTTGGTTGAAAGAGTTTCCCGTTGATTGGTTAATCACCGATTGTAACTACCCACCAATTGAAGATCCTCAAGTTCGATCGAACTCAAACCACAATGACTTCCACCACATATTAGACATCGAAGAAACCTGTCGACCGAAAAACCTAGGCTTGATTCATGTTAGCCACCATATGCTTGGCTGGGCTGCACAACATCCACAAGCCTTTTCACAGCGATTGCGCATTCTCAACGATGGCGAGGAGATAACCCTATGAGCCAACCGCTTTCCCCTACCTTAAACTGTGAACCTAGCGTTGCTGAAAGCAGCAAGCTGCACAACGTTGAACTTGGGCGTTGGACTGAAATTGCTGACCGTTGTGTGTTAAATAACGTGTTGGTTGGGGATTACAGCTATATCCAAAACGACTGTAATCTGATGTTTACCGAGATTGGTAAATTCACATCAATTGCAGCCGCGGTTCGCCTAAATCCGAGTAATCACCCGTGGTGGCGTCCAACGCTGCATCACTTCACTTATCGCCCGGGTAAGTATCAACTAGGTGAAGATCCCACTTCATTGGACGATGAGGTGTTCTCATGGCGTGAGGAAGACAAAGTGCACGTTGGACACGATGTGTGGGTTGGTCACGGCGCTATCGTGCTTCCGGGTATAACAATTGGCAATGGCTCGATCGTTGGCGCGGGTAGTGTGGTGACAAAAGACGTGCCGCCATATTCGATTGTGGTGGGTAACCCTGCCAAGGTGCTACGCCCTCGCTTTGATGATCCTAGCTATGGCGAGAGACTAGAAAACCTTGAATGGTGGCATTGGGATGATGAAAAGCTAGCAGAAGCATTGCCACTTTTCCAAAAAGATTGCGGTGAGTTTTTGAGTCACTTTGAATAAACTTAAACGCGATATCCTTTCACTCTGAAAACTAAAAAAGCAGCCTAAGTGGCTGCTTTTTGTGTATTTAACAACTAAAAGATAACAACTTGCTAGTGTATTAGTTGGCTAACTTAGCCTCGACTTGTCCAAGCGCGCGTCGGTACATAAACCATGCACAGGTGCCGGCAAGTATATTGCCTACCATCGCACCCCAGAAAAGACCTTCAATCCCTGCTAGCTGAGAGCCAATCCACAAGCAAGGCAAGAAGAAAGCAAACAGGCGCAGTGATGAAATCGTTAATGCGGTGTAAGACTTGCCCAAAGCGTTAGAGATAGAAACCATCAACATACAGATACCCAGTGGCCCTAAACTGATTGGAACGATCAGTAGGTGATAGTTCAGAATCGTTGATACTTCGTTGTCACTGGTCATGAGGTTCGCTAACCCGCCAGAGAACAACCACGTCACTAGTGCTATCACTAATTGGAAACTTAACACGAACATCACCGCGATCTTGACTAGCTTGCGTATGTTTTCGAGGTTTTTCTCTCCCAACATGCGGCCAATCATAGGTGGCATCGACATAGTCAATGCTAACACAGCCACAATGGAGAAGAATTCAAAACGAGAACCCAACGCCCAAGCTGCAACGGCAGTGGTGCCATAGCCAGCAAGCAGTTTGGTGGCGAGCATCGAAGAGACTGGCGGTAGCAGTTGACTGATCATGGCAGGCCCCATGATGTTTCCAATAGAGCGAACACTCTTGCCGATATCAAGATCGTGCCAGTCGAATGTCACCCAATGCTTCTTAGTCACCTTAGGAGCAACGATAAAAATACCAGCGCCGAACGCCAAGATGGTCGCAATGGCGGCTCCGTTGATGCCCATGTCGAGCGTGAAGATGAAAATCGGATCCAATATCAAGTTGATGATGCTGGTGGCGATCATCATTGAACCGGGAAGCATGGTATTGCCATTGGCACGACACACACTGTAAAAAAAGTAGAGCAGTGCCCCTGTCCAAGAACTCATCAGCCAATAGATCCAGTAAGAATCGATGATCGGTAATACCGTCGGTGGCGCATCAAGCAGCTGTAAAATTGGTCCTCTCAGCAGATAGATGATGACGGAGAACAGCGCGACACTTACGCTTCCCATCGCAACCACTAACCCGCCAAGTTGTTTGGCGTAGCGTATCTCGTTAGCCCCAATAGCTCTCGCGATAACCGCGGTTGTCGCAATCCCTAACCCTACCTGAACACCAATGATGATCATCTGAATTGGCAGCGTGAAACCTTGAACTGCGAGCGGTAGCACACCTAACTGGCCAATAAAAGCACTGTCTACAAGCTGGAAGCTCATCAGGGAAAGCACCCCAAATAGCATTGGCCATGTCATTGTATAGAGTTGTCGGCCAAGAGAAGGCGAGGGAGTTGCGGTAGTAGAATTCATAACACTCTTATTATTCTTGATAGTCGATTCACTTTATTGATGAACCTCTCAATGAAGATTTGCGCTAAGGATAACGTAAGGTCAGTAAGATACCAATAAATGACGGGAGATCTATGGAGTACGAAAATTTCGTAGTTGCGTTGATTGGTTAAATAATTAACTTGTACGGGTAAGGTTTTAGTGACCAATTTTATAGAACCGTATCTCAAACCTCATTTATTTTATAGGCTTATCATTTCTGCTTGATGTAATTCCAATATCTATAAACTAGTATCGTTTAATAAGCATAGGAGTTGAGTTTAACTAAACCCATATTTGAGAATGAACTAAATATGTCAGGGACAGAAGATATTCAGATCACAGCGGATCAAGCAAGAAAAAACAAAGCTAAGGTATTGGCGAAGATAAACCAGCAAGGAATCATGTCTCAAGGTTTCCGCTTAGTAAATGTCGAAGACTACAATCAAAGGCTTCAGGCGTTAAAACAGAAGATAGAAAACTTCGACTACTTAAACGCCGCGAACAAGCAACAAGACCAAGTGATATTAGACATCATGACTCAAAAAGAGAAAATTAATGATTACTTGGATGACGCAACGAGCCAAAAGTTTGCCAATGGAAATCTAGACTTTGGTGCTCGAAATCAGGTTGCTAATGCGACACTTAAGAAAAAGCAGCTTTTTATGATGTTTATGGAGACGGTTGAAGCTCAAGAAGCGCTGAAAGAATACGCCATAAAAGTTGCTTCTGTCTGTAATGGCACGTTGAAACAGCCACCTGGTGCTTACTTAGGTGTTAAAGATTTTCATGGTGCGTTAGATAAAATTACCAATCGTAAACGCCATTATGATATTGGCGATCTAAAAGATGCAGCGCGAATGACGATCGTTTTTGAAACCATGCAAGATATGGTTGCTGCCAAGTCCATCATTGCTCTGTCAACAGAGTTCGACAAGCTTAAGCACCATCAATCGGCGATGAAAGATCGTTATGGCACCAGTAAAGGTGAAAAAGCCAAATATAACTGCGGTGCAACGGATGCCGGATACAAAGATATTAAGTTCTTCCTAGAAATGGAAAATGGACACATTGGTGAACTGCAACTCAATACCAAAAATATGATGGTGGCGAAAAAGAACGGCCATATCATTTACGATATCCTACGTGACGGCGGGACACTGGACAAACCATTCACTATTACTAACACAGAGGTACTCGCCAAAGTGTCTCGTAACATGAATGAAAAGTGGTTTAACTTTATGAACACTCGCGTTCCAAAAGCAAAAGAGGATATTGCTAAGGTTCAACTCATCGTTAACCGTTTGAATCAAAATCTCTCCAATGGCATCAATTCGTTGCTAGTGACTTTAGGTGATATCAAAGTCCTATCCAGTGTTAGTCTTTGCATCTATGAGCAAGGTGATAATGCACGAGCGTTACTAGATTAACGTCGTCGGTGTCACCCGCTCTGTGAGTTAATAATTAGTCCGACCATTAGGTCGGATTTTTTGTTGCTGAGTTCTGGATCTGACGTCGATAATCTGGGGCTGTTTGTCCAACCCAACCTTTGAATGCTCGATTGAAATTACTCAAGTCGCTGTAACCCACTTGCCAACTGATCTCTTGAACTGAAAGGTCAGTCTCTTCGAGTAGCTGTTTTGCTTTGGTTTCCCGAACTTGTTCTTTGGCTTCTTTAAAAAGAATGTCTTTACTCTTTAGGTTTCTCTGTAGCGTTCGTTTTGTCATGCCGAGCATGGTCGCAAACCACTCAATATTGAACCAAGGTAAAGTCGAATAAGTGTTTATCAGTGTGTTGACTGCTTGATGCCAATCTTGGGTACTATTTTGTTCTGAGATAGCGCGATAGTCATCGGGAAGTGGGATCGCAATCGCCCCATATTGCTGCTCAAACTGAATATCAGAATCAAAGAAATGTTTGGGTAATTTACGTGCGCTGTTGTAACTAGAGACAAGCTTGGCGTGTGATGGTTGCCAACTTTCGTCCATAAACCTACGGCATAGGGTAATCACTGTAAGGGATCTAAACCATTCGGATTGTTCAAATCCAGAGGTTGATGGATGATAGCAACTGCGATGACATAGCCACCACAATCCCTCTTTTTTCTCCGTCCATATCGTGACGTGGTTGTTCAAATTAGGCATTTCAGCGATCAAACAGCGAATGGCTTGTTCTAACGAACTGCATTTTTCTATCTCATAGTGCAGCTGTGGTGACAGTTGTTCCAGAGAGGTTTTTCGCCCAACCTCAATACCAATCGAATAACCAAACTTACGCTCAAGTCGATGAATAAAAAGAATTAAATCTTGGGTAGGAAGCCATTGGTTAGATTGTGTTAGCTCAATTGGTAAGCCGCACTCGATAGCGACACTACGCCAATCAAGCGCTCTCTTATCGCAATACGCAATGTATGGGGCAATATTACTGGTAGAGCTCAATAGTATGTTAGTTATGTTCGATGATACTTTCATTGTTGTTAGTGTTTACCTATAAATGTCACCAAATGACCTAATTAAGTGTAGCGTAACTCCATATACTTCTTCCAACCCAAAGAGGAGAAGAATATGAAACTTACACCCATTGCCCTATTTATTTCATCACTTGCCATTTCATCGATGGCTCTTGCAGAAAACCCAGTAGAAGCCGCGCTTAAAATTGAAGGCGCGCAGGTTACTCTACCTGTGAAAGATGCTCATCAATCTTTTAGTCCTGGTTTCGTTGATTCAGCTCGCGAAAATTTCAATAACTTCCATTGGCAAATGGGTGGTGATCACAGTGTCTACTACAACATGCACATGAGTGAATTTTTGCCGACGGCTCTTGCTGCTCCAAATGCTGAATATAAACCATTGGTTAAAAATATCGATTCACGCCTTGCTAAATTAACGGTAAACACCGAAACCAAAGGTGAACTGACGATGGAGCAATATCTAGCGGATGAGCAGTTCAGAACTCAAGGCTTCATGTTAATTCACAAGGGTGAAATTGTTTATCAGGCTTACCCAGGCATGAGCCCAACAGACACCCACGTTTGGGCGTCAACAGCGAAAACGACAGTAGGCGCAGTAGTAGCAATGTTGGTTGAAGAGGGAAAAGTCGATCCTGAACAAGACATTACTCACTATGTTCCCGAACTCAAAGCAACTAATTGGGAAGGCATCACTGTTCATCAGATTCTCAATATGTCGACTGCGCTAGACAACGAAGAAACGCTTGAATCGATACTGAATCCTGATTCTGACGTAGTGCGTTTCTTTGCTGCATCGTTTAATTCACCAAGAGCTAAAACCGGTGAGATGGAAACGTGGATGAATGTTGCGAAAGGAGCACAGCAGCTAGAGGGTGAAAAAGCGGGTGATCATTTCCGCTATGCCTCTATCAATACAATGGTTTTGACCAAGCTAGTAGAAAACATTGAAAACAAGACTTGGACCGAGGTATTTGAAGACCGTGTTTGGTCTAAAGTACATGCTCGTCAGCCTATGCAGTTCAATCTAACGCCAGATGGAATGGCTATTGCCGTAGGCTTGGTTTCGACGACCTTAGAAGATATGGCGCGTTGGGGAACACTATTTACACCAAGCTGGAAAGCAGTCGCTGATGAACCTGTGATTTCACAAGCGGTGATTGATCGCATTCATAATGGTGGCGATCCGAAAACCTTCGAAGGCACTAGTAAAGAGAGCAGTTCAGTTCATGCTTTTAATGAAAAAGCCGACTACAACGCTTATCAATTCGACTATGTGTTCAATGACGGCGCGATGTCAAAAAGTGGCAACCTTGGCCAGTTCATTTACATCGATCCGGAACGTGATTTCGTAGGCGTGATGTTCTCAACCAACCCATACCACTCTGGTTTTGGTGAGAATAAAGGCCCAGCACTAATGCGTTCAGCTGCAAAACTAGTTGCAGACAAATAATCTATTTATTACCCAACAGGATGTTTCAGGCTTCAAGGAGGAAGCAAACGACTTTCGAGAGATATAATGAAAAAGCTTGCTCTATTAATCCCGTTGAGTTTAGGTCTAGCCCTTCCTGCACATGCAGATTCAGATACAGAACGAGTTATCGACCCTGCTGATGTCACCAAAGTTTATACTCAAGCTGCATTGATGTTGAATGGTAGCTCAGATATTCAATTTCAGGGACAAGTCTCTGGCGGCTTAGACAACGGCCAACAGTTTGCCCTACTTGCTGAAGCGACGTTTGTCGATGAAAGTAACACAGCGCTTCGCGATCCAGACCAGTTTGGCACTGAGTACAGTAACTCTAGAGTCCAGTATTTCCATGTCTTTGATACGGGTACTAAGGCGACGCCTAAAGTGGGTCTTTCATTAGACTACATTAATACGCGTACTAGCATTAAAAACGATTTGTTGTCGGTTGGTGGAGTTGTTGCGATTAATCCTGCTTACACTGGTGGTTTCCTACTCTTTCCAAGAGCAGGGCTGATGACGGGTAGTATGGAGATCCCTGGTATTACTTCATCTAAAGATGACCTAACGGGATACTCGCTTGGTTTGATTACAGCGAAACATCTCGGTGACTCTGGCGCTTATGTATCTCTAGTACCTGAGTGGCAGGACCTTTCTGGCGATGACATCGATATGCAGAATTTCTCATTTAAAACATCATTAAATGTACCGATGAACAGTGCAAGAACTTGGTGGTTGAATACGCGTTATGACATTACCAAAGCAGATGTTGATGTGAAAGGTGTGTCAATGCCGAATGATTGGCAAACCGAGGCTTGGATTGGTGTGAGATACTACTTCTAACCCCCTAGCTTGCTAACATGCAAAGATCCTAAAAAAGCCAGTCATCGTGACTTAATGCCGTTCGGATAAGCATTACTGCTTGAACCTAAACGGATATTTGGCTGGAACAAAGAGGACTGAACGTGGAAACGTTCGGTCCTTTCTTTTATCCGGAAGAATGAAGTGACTCAGACTTTCTCTCATCCTTTTAAGTTTGACTGGTAGGGTTCCGTCTGGGCTTAAAGCTAGCCAACGTAATTGCGCATCAATAAGGTTAATTGCGGCGGTAAAACTTACCCTAGTTGCTCGAACCCCGGCTTCTGAAGCTATCTTAACCATCTCTAATCGCACTAAGTTATAGGCAAGTAATACGCCCCAAAGCTCTTGCTTCACTCCGGCAGAAAAACGACTTCGTAAAGTGACGTGACTTTGCAGTTGAGTCTGTTTAATTTCACCATAACCTTCTTCTATCTCCCAGCGTTGCCAATAAATACGCAGCAGGCTTTCTAGCGAGTATCTACTAGGGTCTGTAAGTGAAGTAATAAAACCTTTTATCTCACCTTTTGGCTCTTGATATAGGACTAATCTGGCTTCCCAACGTGCGGGTAAATTCGGATTCTGCCGTTGAGCTTGAGGAGAGATAGGCATTGAGATGAGCATGTCGTTCTCAGCATATTTCTCCAACACTTCATAGCGTAGCTTACGTTTTGCAGGCATTAACCAGTGAGCATTTTCCGCACTCTCTTGCCACGACAACAAAAGGTCTGCCGAGAAATAACAACGATCAAATAAGGTCAATGAGTGTGCGGGGATATCATTGAATAGGCGCTTGGCTAGGGTCGTTTCACCGACATGACAACCATCAAAAGCTGCCCCCATAATCATTCGTGTTTCTGTTGACATCAAAGCGACTAAACGAAGTTGAGGGTAAGGTTTCAATTTTTTAGAGATGAACCCAAATTCTTCAGCGTTCTCTGTGGAATCTTGACACCTAAATGTTGTCCCATCGACAGCAAGAACATTAAGCCCTAAGTCTTTGTCTTGTTGAAGGATATCTTCGCGCCAAGCCTTTACCGTTGTGTGAAACAGAGCCGCTAACGGACTCTCATCTAGACGTCGGCGTGAATCAGTTAGGACACTGGGTGCAACACGAGACCAACTATCTTCAGGTTTAGGCTGAAGTGCGATGTCTAATGAACTGCATACCTCTTTGATAGACATGTTGCGTTGCAGTCCCATCCAAATAACTAACCAGACAGCTTGCTGAGCGGGAAGTCGGCGTCGTCTTATGCTCGCTTTATTGGTTTCAAGAAGAGCTTGTTCTATCCACTCAATCTGAATGGCGTCGACGACAGATTCATAATTGTCGGCATCTTCAATGGTCTCGTGTGCCATTGCTAATTCTTGTTCAAGCATAAAAAAAATCCCCATCAACGTTGTTGATGGGGATTATCTGCTAACTGCAAGATCGTTCAAGTCTTCTTAAACGATCGGCATTAAGTCATCGTGACTGGCTTTTGTCGTTTAGGTATCGCACGAAGCGTTATTTATTTGCTACGTTGCCCAGTTTCAACCAGGTGTCGATAACCGTATCTGGGTTCAACGAAACCGAGCTGATGCCTTGCTCCATTAACCATTCAGCTAGGTCATCATGGTCAGATGGGCCTTGGCCACAAATACCCACGTATTTACCTGCTTTAGCTGCTGCATCGATGGCCATTTTCAGCATCGCTTTAACCGCTGGGTTACGCTCATCGAATAAATGTGCCACGTCACCTGAATCTCGGTCTAGGCCAAGTGTAAGCTGCGTCATGTCGTTCGAACCGATAGAGAAACCATCGAAGTACTTCAAGAACTCATCAGCCAAAATCGCATTGGATGGAAGCTCACACATCATGATGACTTTCAAACCTTGGTCGCCGCGACGCAGGTTAAACTTAGCCAGAATGTCGATAACCGATGCCGCTTCGCTTGGAGTACGAACGAATGGAATCATGATTTCAACGTTCTTCAATCCCATTTCGTTACGAACACGTTTCAGCGCTTGAGTTTCAAGCTCGAAACAGTCTTCAAAGACTGGAGAGATGTAACGAGATGCGCCACGGAAACCCAGCATTGGGTTCTCTTCATGTGGTTCAAACGTTTTACCGCCAACAAGGTTGCTGTACTCGTTCGACTTAAAGTCAGACATACGTACGATCACACGCTTAGGCCAGAATGCAGAAGCGATGGTCGCGATGCCTTCTGTTAGCTTGCTTACGTAGAAATCGATAGGATCTTTGTAGCCACGGATGCGCTGGTTGATTTCTGCTTTGATCTCATCCGTTTGCTCATCGAAGTTCAGCAGCGCTTTAGGGTGAATACCGATCATCTTGTTGATGATGAACTCAAGACGAGCAAGGCCAACACCTTCGTTCGGGATTTGAGCGAAGTCGAAGGCGCGATCTGGGTTACCCACGTTCATCATTACTTTGGTTGGCAGCATTGGTAGCTCATCAACCTCAGAACGTTTGATTTCAAAGTCGAGTTTGCCGTTGTAAACGTAGCCGGTTTCGCCTTCTGAACATGACACTGTTACTGTGTCGCCGTCATTCAGGCTGCTTGTCGCTGTACCACAACCAACAATTGCAGGGATACCGAGCTCACGAGCAATGATTGCTGCGTGACAAGTACGGCCGCCACGGTTAGTCACAATCGCAGACGCTTTCTTCATCACAGGTTCCCAGTCTGGGTCTGTCATGTCAGTGACTAGCACGTCACCTTCTTGAACCAGTGACATTTGGTCTAGAGAGTCAACCAAGCGAACAGGGCCAGAACCGATACGTTGACCGATAGCACGGCCTTCAACTAGTACATCTGCCTTGTTGTTTAGCTCATAACGCTCGATAACGTTTTGGTCGCTTTGAGAACATACGGTTTCAGGACGAGCTTGAACGATGTAAAGCTTGCCGTCGATGCCATCTTTTGCCCACTCAATGTCCATTGGACGTTGGTAGTGCTTCTCGATGATCATCGCTTGTTTTGCTAGTTCTTTGATCTCTTCATCGTTCAGTGAGAACTCGTTACGCTCTTGAGTATCAGTGTCGATGATATCAACTTGCTTGCCGATCTCTTGGTTGGTTGAGTAGATCATCTTGATCAACTTAGAACCAAACGTCTTTTTAACCACTGGGTAGTGACCCGCTTCTAGCATTGGCTTGTGAACATAGAACTCGTCTGGGTTCACAGCGCCCTGTACAACCATTTCGCCGAGGCCCCAAGAAGAGGTGATGAATACCACTTGGTCGAAGCCTGATTCAGTATCAAGCGTGAACATCACTCCTGAAGAAGCTTTGTCTGAGCGAACCATACGCTGGATGCCCGCAGACAATGAAATGCCTCGGTGGTCAAAGCCTTGGTGTACTCGGTAAGAGATCGCGCGGTCGTTAAACAGAGAAGCGAACACGTGTTTAGTCGCTTCGATAACCGCATCGATACCTTTCACGTTAAGGAAGGTTTCTTGTTGGCCTGCAAACGAAGCATCTGGAAGGTCTTCAGCCGTTGCCGATGAACGAACCGCAACAGACAATTCTTCGTTGCCTTCAATCAGCTCGCGGTAGTTATCACGGATGTCTTGCTCTAGTGATTCTGGGAATGGTGCGTCTAGAACCCATTGTCGAATCGTTGCACCTGTCTTACGCAGTGCGTCAACGTCTTCAACATCAAGTTCATCAAGGAGTTGGTGAATGCGCTCATCAAGACCTTTGTAGTCAAGAAAGTTATTAAACGCATAAGATGTGGTAGCAAAACCATTAGGTACTGATACGCCAGCGTTGGCTAGGTTAGAAACCATCTCGCCAAGTGAAGCATTCTTACCGCCGACTTTGTCGACATCTTCCATGGAAAGGCCATTGAACCATAGGGTGTTATTTTGCATTTATTTCTCCAGAAACATAGCAAGCATTGTAGGGATTTAAAGGCAAACGATTACGTATCAGTTTAAAAAAATGTAAATTATTTTTTAAAGCTGTGGGGGACGTAATAGTCAGCAGGGTTTTATTATCTATATTATGGTTCCCATCCTACTCAAAATAATTTTAAACATTAAATAAAAAATGCAAATTGATATTCAAAGTCGTGATGTATTCTATGTTTCTGATGGAACGGCCATAACATGCGAGACTTTAGGGCATGTTGTTCTAGGTCAATTCCCATTCAAAGCCAATGAAAAAACCTTTCCGTTTGTGGAAAGTGAGGACAAACTTTCTGATTTATTAAAAGAGATCGAAATTTCGTATCGCGATACCGGGTTAGAACCGTTGGTGTTTTTTTCGATTGTGATTCCCAATATCAAAGCGAAATTGCTAGAAGCACCCGCGCACTGTTATGACGTGTTGGAGAGTATCGTTCAAAAGGTTCAGGATGATATTCAGATGGCACCTGTGCCTAAACTGCAACGCTCACGCAGTGTGAATAAGGATTCGGTCAAGTATTTCGACCGTATTGCTGCGATTGAGTACACACTCGCACACGATGATGGCATCACGCTCAAAGGGCTGGAAGAAGCCGACATCATCTTGTTGGGTGTCTCTCGCAGCGGTAAGACGCCAACGAGCTTGTACATGGCAATGCAGTTTGGTTTACGCGTCGCAAACTATCCGTTTATCCATGATGATATTGCTCGCTTAAGGTTGCTACCGGAATTTGAGATATATCGTCATAAGTTGTTTGGTTTGACGATTGATGCGGAAAGGCTAACCGAGATTCGAGAAAATCGATTGGCAGGTAGTGAGTACGCGAGTGACTCTCAATGCTTGTATGAGCTGCAAACGGTAGAAGGGTTGTTCCGCCGTGAAGCGATACCTTACATCAACACCTCGTCACTGTCTGTTGAGGAGATTTCGACACGAATCTTGGAACGTACAGGGTTGAGAAGGCGCTTGCTCTGATAAAGGGAATTGAGTGTATAAAGAAACGAGAATCTCATTCGGTGAGATTCTCGTTTTTACTTGTTACTTGCTATTTTTAGCGAATTAGCGAATTAGCGAATTAGCGAAGCAGAGACAGTTTTAGGGTTTCACTTTGCTTCTCTAACCAACGTTCTAGCGCTGGTGGCCATGTGATGCTTGGCTCTACGCAGAAACCGCGCAACATAGAGAAGTACACCGCTTGGTCGATAAGAGGCAGTGACGACTCACCATTTTCTAGGTTCAGAAGTAGCTCTGCATCTTTCAGAAGCGGGTTAATCTGTTCAACAAACTGGGGAGTTTGCTCAATCAGCTTATCGAAGTTGAGCTCTTCAGTCTCTTTGGCTGCGCGCCATGCTTCTTTGCTTGTTGGTGATTGGTATTCAGCAAGATCCAGTTTCCACCAACGTGGCAAACCGATGCGCTGGCTTAGCGGGAATGCGCGAGTTTGGAACACAGTGACTTGCTCTGATGGTACACGGCGTTCGTCACTTGATTTTAAATCCATGAAGTAGGCGATGATATCTAGGCTCTCAGCCATGATAGAACCGTCGTCTTTTTGTAATACAGGCACCATTTTTTTACCGATCAGATCGATAAGTGTTTGGGCGTCATCATAATCGACAGAGACAAGCTCGATGTCCAAGCCTAGAGATTGAGCAATGTAGGCTACTCTTGCACAGAAAGGGCAGTGGTCGTAAATATAAAGCTTCATAGCTTCCCTCAGTTCAGGTCATTATAAATATAAGATAATGCTAATGTACCAGAAAGTGTTGCGAATACTAAGCATCAACAGACAATAAGTACTTGGTGTAAATACTTTTTGATTGATTCTATTGTCTGTTGGATTCGGTTTTACTGCAACGAGTAAAGTAATGGGAAGCCTGTTAAGGAATCGCAGGCATAAAAAAGGCCCTGGCTGTTCACTCTAATGCAGAAGAGTGAAATCAGCCAAGGCCTCAATTTTGTTACCTTTAGCAGAGTGACTACTAAAAGAGCGGAGCGGTTAAACTATGCTTTTTTAAGGTCTTTTGCAGGGTAAGTAAGCGTCATTATTGCGCCTTCTACTGTTGTAACGTGAACGTAGCCGCCACCAGCACTTAGGCCAATTACAACCATTTCACCTAGCTCAACACCTTTTGTTGCTACAACGCGATCATCAACTGAAAACACTTTACACACCTTCAATAAATTAAATTAATACGATAGATATCGAACGCGGATTTAAACAGATGGTACCCCAATCGACTAATCCGGTTGTTTGTCGTAAAGATTAAATTTAGTTATGCATAAATCGGTATTTGTTAAAAATCAGCTGGTTAACCTAATGGTGATGTTATTTATCGGCTGGATAAACGACACCAACTTGTTGGCGCATCTCTGTAATTAACTTGGCAACGGTTAAAGCTCGCAGTTTGGCTTGAGCTTGAGTTTCTTTATCACCCTCAATACAACCTGCAAAGGTCTGTGCTTCGTAACTCATTGAGTTTTCGCTTTGCGCTTGAGTGAGGTTTTCAATGCTGCCATCACGGTAGTGGATCTTAACGTCGGTGCATTCTGCGATGTGATCGATGATGATCGCTCCCTGTTCACCTTGGATCTCGCTTGGTGCGTAAGAGTCGCTGACTTTAGAGTGAGCTAGGGTTACGTCAAATTCAGGGTATTGGAAGATCGCACAGCCATGCGCATCCACACCGGATTCAAGCAGCTTTGCAGAAGCTTGAGCATTTTCCGGCTCACCAAATAGAGCAACCGTCGCAGCTACGCAGTAGAAACCAATATCGACCAATGAACCGTTCGAGAAAGCCGGATTGAAAGTGTTCGGGTTCTCACCGTTCAGGTATTTCTGGTAACGCGATGAATACTGACAGTAGTTGATGTGCGCTTTGTGTACCTTGCCGATCTTTTCTAGGCCGAGTTGGACTTGCTTAAAGTTTGGTAGGAATTGAGATTTATACGCCTCAAACAACACCACGCCGTTTTTCTCAGCGACTTCGAACATGCGTGTTGCTTCATCAATGTTTGATGCAACCGGCTTTTCACAGATAACGTGCTTACCGTGCTCCATCATGAAGATGGACTGTTCGCAGTGCAGTGAGTTTGGTGAAGCGATGTACACCGCTTCGACCGTGCTGTCATTGGCTAATGCATCGAGTGAATCGTAGGTGGCTTCGACGCCAAATTCTTGAGCGAATTGCGCGGCGCTCTCTAGGTTTCGTGAATAAACCGCAGCCAACTGCATCGATTGTGATTCATGTGCAGCTTGAACGAATTTTTGTGTAATCCAATTGGTTCCAATTACAGCGAACTTAATCATAGAGGTATCCAGTCGTTAGTGTATTGATTCTGCAGAGATAGTAGCACTCAAAGGCGGGCAATGTGCCTGAGATTTACGGAACAATTTCCCCAAACTTAGTGCCTAATATTAATAACCCGCCTTCACAGAGCGTCTGAGTCGACCAGTGTAACGGTGCACAACTAAGCCATTTTTGCTAAGGTGTTATTGAATTCAAACAAGGTGATGATATGCAAATCCGGACAGCCAAGGTAACTGACATTAACGCGATCTTAGCGCTCTCTGATCAGATAAACCGTCAACATCATCTTGGTGCGCCTATGGTATTTGCGCCACCTTCTCAAAGCTTTGCAGACAGTGAAGAGTATTGGCTAGGCTTGATGATTGACCCGACTGGCGCGTTCTTTGTGGCGGTGGATGAGAAGCAAGTGGTTGGCTTTTTAGCGGGTAAGGTAACGCAGAACAAAGGCGTCAGTTTTATCCAGTCACACAAGGTGGCAAGGGTAAACACCATTGTGGTGAGCGATCAGGTTCAGAGCCAAGGGGCAGGACGCGCATTAATGAAGTCGTTCAACCAATGGGCGCAGGCAAGAGGGGCGATAGAACTTAGATTAGAGGTGATGGAGTTTAACCAACAAGCTCAAAGTTTCTACGAGTCGCTAGGAATGGAAACTCAATCTCGAACCATGTCCATGAGTTTTGAGGAGATCTAAAGGTGCGTCGTTTTTTGCCTTTAACACTGTGCATGCTTTTATCGAGTTCGCTGATTTATTCAGTGACAGCCTCTGCTACCGACACCCCGCAGTATGTTCCGTCACCGGAAGCCAAAAAGGTTGTGGTTGAGAAAATAGTTTCTGACGCGACTGCTATTGAAACCATCGTGTTTGAGTCTGCACCTTCTCATTCTCAGCGTGTATCAACCTCTTCTTCCTCTTCAGCAGGTTCAAAATCCCAGCATGTGATTATTGTCGATGATGTGCTTAACAATGATTCAGACAAACAGGTTGCTCAGCTTTCTCAGGGCTCATCTAAACGCCCACCTCAAAGTTCATCTCGACAGTTTTATAATGTTCCGGACGATGTCCCAGAGATAGACCCATTGCTGCAAGTGGTTACCTTGGTCAAAGTGGATAAATCGAAACGTAGAATGTATCTGATGAAAGGAGATGAGGTGATTCAGGAGTTTCGTATTGCATTAGGTAAGCAACCGAAAGGACATAAACGGTTCGAAGGGGACAACCGAACGCCTGAAGGGGAATACCAACTCGACTATGTAATGGAAGAGTCGGATTTCTATCGCTCAGTGCATATCAACTACCCGCAACCTTCGGATAGGCAGTGGGCAGAAAACAATGATGTCGACCCTGGTGGGAACATCAAAATCCACGGTATCAAGAATGGTGAGCGTCGATCACCGAGCTTCATTCAAAGCTTTGATTGGACGGATGGCTGTATTGCACTAACCAATCAAGACATGGATGAGTTTATTCAACTCGTAAAAATGGGCACCCCTATCCATATTGAATGGTAGACATTGGCACCCATTTCCAGAACTCTTTTTATAGAGTGATTTCAAATCTTCTCAAGCTCGTTACAGTAAAACTCGCCCTGCACTGAAAATAGCAATCACGATAAGCAGTGCAATAGTAACGGGCTTGAACTTCTCTCCACCAAATCTCTCGAACAGTTTAGAGCCGACATAGCCGCCAAACATGCTGCTTGGCAAGAGCACAAGAGTCAGCCAAACCACATCTCGATCGACTAACCCAACGATGGATGCTGAAACAAACGCACTTGAATCCGCCAACACGAAGAAGGCAATCAGGCCAGCTCTGGCAATGTGCGGAGCGACTGGGCTTGCTAAGGCATGCGTGCCAACCGGAGGCCCAGACATCGACGCCGCACCATTCATGATCCCTGCAAGGCTACCTAGAATATAAGGGGCAAATCTTGGTTCGCTTTTGTACTGAAAACCTTTGTAGATCATTAATGCAGACGCAAAGATGAAGGCACTGATGATCAAGATGATCGTGTCTTGGCTAACCGATTTAAGCAGAAGTAAGCCGACTGGTGTGAAGGCAAAACAAGGGACAAATACCTTTGAAACCCAGCGCCAGTTAACGTGCTTTCGAACCTTAGGCAGCAATTGAACATTGCCGAGTAGGTCGATCAACATGAAAACAGGAACCAGTTCGATAACAGGCACGAACAACGCACTTAATGGCAATGCCACTAAGGTGAAACCGAAACCTGAGAAGCCACGAACAATAGCGGCGAAAATGAAGATTGCACCCAAAATTGGGAAAGTTGGACTAAAAATGAGATCCATAAATTAAGTAACCAATGAAGCTGTCTGAATAGAGCGAGCTAATGAAACCAAGTGAGTAGCGGAATGTACTCCTACTCACTTGTGTTTGCTACCTAATTTTGAGGTTTCTAGAGGTTAATTTTAAAGTCTCTCAGGGTTACTTTTATAGTATTTACAAGGTCAATTTATCGAGCTGAATTTATTTGGAAAATCAGTAAATACCGCATCCACATTTGAGAGAAATTCGAAGCGAGACGGATCGTTTACGGTGTAGCACCATGTTTGAATGTTCGCTTCGCTGAGCGTATCAAGATCGCTCTGAATCACGTGTTCGTAATTCATGTGGCAGCTGAACGCTTTTACTTCATTAATCAGCAGTAAATCGTCTTGCGTCAGTTGCTCTGTGATCACACCGACACGGTACCTTGGGAGGTGACGAGCCATTTCAGCAACCACTTGATGGCTGAAGCTTGAAAGCAGCACTCTGTCGGTATCGAGGTTTGAACGAATCAGTTCTGAATGCAGCAGATCCACCACGTGAGGCGCTTGGTGTCGGCTATCGACTTTGATCTCCAAGTTAACGCTGAGATCGTATTGCTCAACAAGCGCGAGTAACTCTTCCAGCGTCAGTATTTTCTCTCCAGCGAATTGCTCAGACTTCCAACTACCAAAATCGAGCTGACGCAATTCGGCAAGGGTATGTTCATCAACACGCCCTTTGCCATCGCTGCAGCGCTCAAGAGTATGGTCATGACAAACCACCAGTTGATCATCCTGAGTTGGCTGAATATCTACTTCAATCCATTTCAAACCGAGTTTAGCGGCTTGTTCAATGCTTGCTTTGGTATTTTCTGGGTGAGTACCTGCTACACCCCGATGACCTACGATGATAGACGACATAATTAATCCTTCTTAAAGACGCACCGTAAAAACGCATTAAATATCAGTGTACTCCATTAAGCTAGAGCCGTCGTTAAGCTTGTTGTCTCTTCGTGTAACTCTTGTGAGGTGAAGTTATTTGGTTGAATACGCTTCCCGCGGCCATCAAAAATATGTAGGTTGGATTTATCGATGCTTAATCCGAGTGGCACCGCTTGGCATAGTGTTGTTTCTGGCGTAACGGCAATAAAAGGTTGATCGTTTACACGTCCGTGAACCAGTTGATTTGGCCCCAGCGGCTCAACCACGCTGATACGCAGTTCAAGAGGTAAGGTGTTCATCATTAAATCGGAACAAACCTCAGAGTGCTCAGGGCGAATACCAAGCGTTATTTCTGTGTTCTTAACGTGCGCGTACTCTGGCAAGTACATCTGTTGATCGCCGATTTCAAGATAGCCGTCGTCGAGTGTGGCAGGTAAGAAGTTCATTGCAGGGCTGCCAATGAAGCTCGCGACAAAGGTGCTAGCGGGCTGGTGGTAGACCTCTCTTGGTGTGCCGACTTGTTCAATCTGACCTTTATTGAGAACCACAATTCTATCTGCTAGCGTCATGGCTTCTACTTGGTCATGAGTCACGTAAACACTGGTCACGCCGAGTTCACGTTGCAGCTTTTTGATTTCTAATCGCATATGAGCTCGCAGTGAGGCATCGAGGTTAGACAGAGGTTCATCAAATAGGAACAGTTGCGGGTCGCGTACGATCGCTCGACCCATTGCCACACGTTGGCGCTGTCCACCAGAGAGTTTGGCTGGTTTGCGATCTAGGTACTCTTCGATTTTAAGTGTCTTGGCGACCTTTTCAATCTTCTCTTCAATCACATGTTGGCTGACACCTCGGTTCTTTAAACCGTAAGCCAAGTTTTTATACACCGTCATGTGAGGGTAGAGCGCGTAATTCTGAAAGACCATGGCGATGTCGCGCTGTGCTGGTTTTTCGTTATCAACCCGACGACCACCCAAATGAATCTCGCCGCCAGAGATGCTTTCCAAGCCTGCGATAGAGCGCAGAATCGAAGACTTACCGCAGCCTGAAGGACCAACCAATACAAGGAACTCGCCCTTATCGATATCAAGTGAGACATCTTTCACTGCTCGATGGCCGTTTTCATACGTTTTCACCAAGTTCTTGATACCCAGCATAGCGGGCGGCTTGGCCTTGAGTTTATGCCCTCTACCAGCATTCTTGTGAGCTAACGAGTGATTGCGAATAGGCATAGAAGTGTCCTCTGTCTTTTGGGGATAAGTCTGGTGAGACGTCTTATACTCATCGAGTGACTGGATTCGGTTATCATTCATTTGAGTTGTATCGTTATTATTTTTCACTTTCTACGAGCCCTTTTACAAACCAACGCTGAAATACAACCACCACTAAAACGGGTGGCAACATCGCTAAAATCACCATGGCGAACACATAGTCGTAGCGCGGTAAACTGGTTTCATTAATGTTATTAAGCACTTGTTTGATGCCCATCACGATGGTGTTGTAGCCCTCATCTGTCGTCATCATGATTGGCCACAGGTATTGGTTCCAACCCACCACAAACATGATGATGAAGATCGCGGCGATCATGGTTTTAGACAGCGGCAGCAAGATATCGACAAAGAATCGAAACGGGCCTGCGTTATCTAGTTGAGCGGCTTCGAGCAGTTCATCGGGAATGGTTTTGAAGAACTGTCTAAAGAAGAATGTTGCGGTGGCAGAGGCGATCAAAGGCAGAATCAAACCGGTATAGCTATTGAGCAGCCCAAGCCCTGCAACCACTTCATAAGACGGGATAATACGAACCTCTAGTGGAAGCAGCAGAGTGACGAAAATCAACCAGAACCAAGCCGTTGCGTAAGGCAGTCTGAAGTAGACCAAAGCAAACGCAGCCATCATCGAAATGATGATCTTACCGATCGCAAAGCCGAGTCCCATGATCATCGAGTTGGCGATCATTTTGCTGGCGGTGACTTCACCACTAAAGCCCATGCTCTTGTTCCAAGCTTCGCTATAGATAGCCACGAAGTTATCGCCCGGTAACCACTGCAAGCCTTCGCTGACAATGGTGTTTGGGTTATGGGTCGAACTGGCGAAGATCAGCCAGATTGGGACCAACATAAACAGCATCCCAGCAATTAAAATTAGATGGTCAGAGACCTTATTACTTTTCATGAATAACTCCTGTCGCGTTAAAACCTAGCCGTGATGGGCTAGTAATGAACACGCTTTTCAACAACACGAAACTGGATAAACGTGAGCGTCAGTACCAACAGCAACAACACAACCGATTGTGCCGAACTGCCACCCAAATCTGCGCCAACAAAACCATCGCGATACACCTTGTACACTAGCGAGGTTGTGCCTCCGCCCGGGCCGCCATTGGTCATGGTGTCTATCACGCCAAAGGTTTCAAAGAACGAGTAGGTGAGGTTGATGACCAACAGGAAAAATCCCGTTGGTGCGAGTAGCGGGAAGGTAATGGTCCAGAAGCGTTTTGAATCGCTGACACAATCCAACATCGCCGCTTCTTTTACCGCGTACGAGATTGATTGAAGACCAGCCAGAAAGTAGATGAAATTCACCGAGACTTGCTTCCACACCGACACCAATATCAGAGCGAACGTGGCATCCACAGGATCGGTTTGGAAACTGAAATCCCAACCCACCACCGCAAATATCTCCGTGAACACGCCAATGTGCGGGTTAAACAGGAAAGCACCGATAACACCTGCGATCGCGGGAGCCACGGCATATACCCAAGTGAGAGTGACTTTGTAAGTCCCTTGGCCATGAATGATGTTGTCGGCTTTTACGGCGAGCAGCAGCGCCAACGCTAGCGATAAGAAAGACACCACGATCGCGAACATTAGAGTGAAGCCAATCGAGCTTAGGTACTCACTCGATTCGAATAACATTTGATAGTTCTCAAACCACACGAAAAGCGAAGATGTGCCCCAAGGGTCTTCCAGCATAAAGGAGAGATACACCGCCTTTGCCGCCGGATAGATAAAGAAAACCGCGATGATGAGTATCTGAGGCGCCAAAAATAAGTAAGGCAGTGGAGAGTGAAAAAATTGCTGACGTCGTTCCACAGGGTAGTCCCCAAATGAGTGGCTTGAACCACTGTTAGTTACCGTAACCACTCGCGCTATAACAAGACATGCTTCCAGTTGAGTTGTAGTTTTTGGAGCAAGAAATGGCGTGAGTGAAGAATCTCCTCACGACTCGTCATCCCTCTATTGATTCAAAGTGACGGACAAGTAGTGAGGAGCAATGAACTGCTTTGTTTCGCTAAGTTTTAAGCGGTTGAACCGCTCTATTTCATTAATAGATCCAGTCCATAAACAGAGCTAGCCCATAAACAGAGCTAGCCCATAAAGCGATTTAGTTCATGGTGCGAGCGAAGCGTTTTAGTAGCTTGCTGCTTTCATCTTCTACTTTGTCTAGGCTGTTCTCGACGCTAGAACGATCAGCGAAGATGTTGTCGAACTCACGATGCATCACTTCACGAATCTGAGGGTAGTAACCTAAGCGATAACCCTTAGTCCATTCGCCTGATTGTAGGCTCAATTGTTTAACGCCCACTTCTGCGTCTGGTTGTTCTTTGTAGTAGCCAGACTCTTTCGCTAGGTCATAAGCTGCTGTCGTTACCGGAACGTAGCCCGTGGTTTTGTGCCAGTAGACTTGAGTTTCAGGCTTGGTCAGGTAATCAAAGAACGCCGCGACACCTTTGTCTTGTTGTTGGTCGTGGCCATTCAGCGCAAACAATGCTGCGCCACCAATGAAGGTTAAGCCTGCATCTGGGTTAACTGATTTCCAATAAGGAAGGTAGGTAGTACCCAGTTCGAAAGGTACTCGGTTACGTAAGCCACCGAATGAACCAGACGAACCCATCCACATTGCCACTTCTTGGCGTTCGAAAGGTGTTTGGTTTGCATCCCAGTCGCTGCCGTAATACTTGTAGTAACCTAAATCTGACCACTCTTTCATTTTGCTGACGTGCATCATCATGTCTTTGGTGTTGAACATCAGTTTGGTCGATAAGCCGTCGTAGCCGTTGTTTTGGTCAGCTACCGGCAGGTTATGACGAGACTTAAAGTTCTCGAACATGATCCACGGTGTCAGAGATTGAGAAAAGGCAATGTGACCTTCTGCTTTTAGCTTCTTAGCAACCACTTCGAGTTCTTCGTAAGTTTTAGGCGCCTCTGCTCTCACTTCTGCAAGAAGGTCTTTGTTGTAGTAAAGAACAGGCGTCGAGCTGTTGAAAGGCATGCCGACCATCTTGCCTTGGTTGTCGGCATAGAAGTTACGAACACCCGCTAGGTAATCATTTGAATCAAAGCTGTAGCCCGACTCAACCAGAATATCCTGTACTGGTTTCGCGACACCTTTGGCGTTCATGATGGTGGCTGCACCCGCATCGAAGACTTGCAAAATGTTTGGTGCTTCGCCTGCTCGGTAGGCCGCGATACCCGCTGTTAAGGTCTCTGTGTATGACCCTTTGTAGATTGGCGTGATCTCGTAATCATCTTGTGACGTGTTAAAGTCAGTCGCAATTTTGTTGACGGTTTCTCCAAGTTGGCCGCCCATTGCGTGCCACCAAGTGACTTGAGTCGTTGCGAACGCTGGCATTGCTGCTGTTGCAGAAAGAACGCCTGCCAAAATTAGCTTATTCATCTTCTTTTCCTTTTGGATGAAATCTATGTAGGGGTATTGAGTCAGAGTGTTAACGAGACGGTAGGGGTGTCGTTTTAAGCTATCTTGCACAGGACGTATTTCACTTACGTGGCTAAACCGTTTCACTGCTATGAAAGATTCATTTCGATTTTATTTAAGGGGAAGGTTATTGATGGTTTTGATATTTAATGCGTGCGGTTTTTAAGAGGTTTGTTGTTCAATATTTGTTCAATAAAAAAACCTCTCGAATGAGAGGCTTTGAATGAGCTAGAGCTTGTAACAATCTGCTTTGTTTTAGTGTGCGATATCGAGTTGGTTGTCTTTCACGCCGTTAATACGGAACCAACCAGCAATACTGAATCGCTCTGTGTTTGTCGGCAGTACCTCGTGTGGGAACTGTTCAGACAAGAACACAAATAAGCGGCCTGACTTTGGTGGAATGGTCGCGATGTGATTGTCTTTCAGGTCGTAAACCACAAGCTCACCTGCGTCTTCCTCAGACCATTCGTCATTCATGTAGAACACAGTGGTCAGGCGGCGGTTCTCATTGCCTTTAAAGCAGTCTAAGTGCTTCTGGTAGAAGTCACCTTTTTCGTATTTCGCGAAGTGCGCTTCGTATTCAAACAAACCTAAAAAGAACGCTTGGTTTGCTTCTAAACGAATTTGTTCCATTTTGTCTAGGAACAGAGATGCTGGTTCGCCCATGTCACGGCGTACCCACTGAATTTTGTCACTACGAATCGTCGCTTCTCGCGCTACGTCATCGTTACGGCCAATCCTAGCCTTTTTCCAGTTCTCTGGAATGCAATCCCTCAATGCCACCACTTCTTCTTGAGTTAAGAAGTCATCCCAAACGAAATAACCTTGGGTAGAAAGAGCATCGATTAATTGGTTCATGTATAGCACTCAGACAATAAATTAGAGGCGCATATATAGTCCTAATAACTCAGGTCAACAAATCACATGTTTTGTCGTCACGATAAATGGTCTTGGCAGCTTGAATCGCAAGGCCTATAGAGCAAGGTTTACGGCAATGAGGGCATTCGATAATGCTGAAAAATATCGGATGAAATAGATGAGCATCTTTGGAATGTGTTCCCATTGTTCTGAGTTGAGTTGAGTTGAGTTGAGTTGAGTTGAGCTGAGAAACGTTGTGGATACCAATAGAAATCTTGATTCGAGTTCTCTATCCGGTTTCAGGTTGTTGTTTTAACAAAATGATCACAATTGAAATTGGATTTGCTATGGTATAGGTCTGACCAGTTGGTTTATCACAAGGAGTAGGTTTGCAGCTGCATACCATTAAAGGTTACATCCAAGACATCTACTTGGTGGAGTACCCAGACAAATTACTGTTGCTTGATGGCGCATGTCGAGCTGACATTCCGCATTTGAAAGCTTTCATCGAAATAGAACTTATGCGTGATTTTGCTGATCTCCATACGGTTGTGGTTACACACATGCATCCCGATCACGCAGGGGCAGCCCACAAACTCAGAAAGCTCACGAATTGTAATTTGGTTGCAGCAAATCGAGATAAGGATTGGTACCACGGCATCGATGGCATATTGATGCATTTGACCGATCTAGCATTGGCACGATGGATGGCGAATCGATTGGGCAGGCCCAAAGCAAACCTATGGTATTCAAGAAAGTTGAAGCCGGACTACAAGCTGTCAGATGGTGATAGCATTCCGGGTTTTGATGATTGGTTGGTTCTGGAAACGCCAGGCCATACCGATAGAGATCTTTCTGTCTATTGCCCATCACACAGTGTCGCCTATGTGGCGGACTTAATGGTCGAGGTCAAAAAGAAGCTGATTCCGCCTTTTCCAATTTTTCATCCTAACAAGTATCGAGAGTCGGTATCTCGTATTTATGACATGCAGCTCGACACCTTGCTGGTGGCGCATGGGGGACAAGTGAATTTGAGTGAGCAAGCGTTTGAACATCTGCTGATGAGTGCGCCAAGAAGGCCAGTGACACATTGGCGAGTGACTAAAATCAAACTCAAAGGTTTGGTTAAATCTGTTTGGCGGTTTGGGTTTAAAGAGAAAAAAAATCGCCATAAATAAAAAAGGCCAGTCTCAAAGACTGGCCTCTATTATTATGCGTTGTTGACTCACTATTTGAGCTGTGGAGCAGTTCAATTAGTGAGAAATTAGAAATTCGCCCGCTGGGTCAACAATCACTTTGTCACTCATGCCTTGACGACCAAGCAACATCATATAAGTCATATCCTGACGGTTGCTTAGTGTGATATCGATAGGCCATTCCTGACCCCCAATTTTTAGCATGGTTTCAATCACACAACGGTGTTCAACTTCGCCGTTCGATGATTTGATTCTTTTACTCGTTTTCAGCTTCGCCTTGCAGCGCACAGTCTCTTCTAGGTGGTAAACGTCTGGGTGAAGATCGAACTCAACGAAGTTTTCACCGTCTGTTTTTACACATAGTAGATTGTCTACGTGCAGAGAAGAGGTTTGAGCCCCTGTATCAACACGCGTATGTAGTCCAGTTATCCCTAACTCTGGTAAGCAAAGTGCTTCTGTATTCCCTATGATCATTTTATTGTTCATATTTTTTCCAATCATGAGTAAACGGCGTTTAATCAGCCTTTGCCACGAGTACGGTTAGCGTTTGGTTTTGCATTTTTTTCAATGAACTCGAAAATCATGTCTGCCACATCTTTGCCTGTTGATTTCTCGATACCTTCTAGGCCTGGAGAAGAGTTCACTTCCATTACAACAGGGCCATTCTTAGATTGTAGAATATCGACACCACATAGGTTTAAACCCATGATTTTAGCTGCATTGATCGCTGTAGCGCGCTCTTCTTTGGTTAGTTTAACCAATTGAGCTGTACCGCCACGGTGCAGGTTAGAGCGGAATTCACCCTCACCAGCTTGGCGTTTCATTGCTGCAATAACCTTGTTACCCACAACAAAACAACGGATGTCTGCGCCATTAGCTTCTTCAATGAACTCTTGAACCAAGATGTTCGCTTTTAGGCCCATGAATGCTTCGATAACGCTTTCAGCTGCTTTGTTTGTTTCTGCTAGAACCACGCCGATACCTTGAGTACCTTCAAGAAGCTTGATAACCAGTGGCGCACCACCTACGTTTTTGATCAAGTCTTGAATTTTGTCTGGGCGGCTAGCGAAACCTGTTTTTGGTAAGCCAATACCTTTACGAGACAATAATTGTAGTGAGCGCAGTTTGTCACGAGAACGACTGATTGCTACTGACTCATTGATACAAAAAGTGCCCATCATTTCGAATTGACGAACAACCGCAGTGCCGTAAAAGGTAATGGAAGCGCCAATACGTGGAATAACAGCATCGTATTGAGGTAGCTCTTCACCCATGTAGCGAATCTTCGGATTGTTACTCGCGATATCTATATCACAGTGCAGCGTGTCGATAACATCGACCTGGTGACCACGAGCTTCTCCTGCCGCTTTTAAGCGAGAAGTAGAGTATAGATTTTCGTTGCGAGAAAGAATTGCGATACGCATGGCGTTTCCTTAGTTAATACCTGATTGGTAACTGCAAATAAATTAGTTGTTAGCTGAGCTTTCAGTTTTTCTGAGGCTCCTTGCTTGCTTCGGGGCGAACCTTAAGGCTTTTCGTTTAACTAGGAAAACGAATTAAATTTGTCGAGTCGACAACAGAAATTTATCGTATGTGTGAGTGATTGGTACGGCAGGGTTTAGAGGGCGTTTTGAATGGAAAAGCGAGTTGAGACCTAACTCATATTGGGGGTAGGAGCCTATTAGGTTGTACTCAACTCGCGTTAACTCGGTGCTTAAAAGTGTACTAATAACGCCAGTTACATAGCTCTATAAGTGTTCGTAGTGCTTCTCTTTCGAGCTTGCTACAGGTGCTTTTAAGCTTATTAAGATAGTATTTTCTCATGATGATTACTTCTCTTGTATTAGGCTTTGGTGGGAACTCAAAGTTCCTTGTTGACCCATTAATTATGGTCAATTAATAGGAAGTAATAAACAGATGGGTTTTTACTAAGTTGTTCCTGTTTTTGTCTTTTATCGCTACTTTTGGGCTGATGTGTTTTATAATGGACTTAATCAGGAAGGGTTGTTTCTAAAAAGGTTCATTATTTGTCTGATCTAAACATGATGCGTTACTACACAAGGCTAGATTCGTTTGAGCCTAATCTCTCACATTCAGTTACCTTAACTGAGGTGGCAGACAAGCTGTTCACCAGCTTGCGCCATGCACGAACTTTGTTAGGCAAGATGCATCAAGCTGAATGGTTGGTGTGGGAGCCAAAAGTCGGCAGGAATCAACGTTCTAATCTGACTTTACGTTTTAGCAATCAAGAATTGAATCAACATGTTGCCAGTAAATTGATAGAGCAGGGCAAATACGAAAAAGCACTCTCAATTCTAGACAATGACCGCGCTGTATTTAGCTCTCTCCTCCAAGAAACCTCTGGCGCGACGATGCGTGAAGGGCTGCTGCACGTGCAATTAACCTATAAACGTAAGTTTGAAGATCTATTCCCGCACCATATTCACCGCAGTAGCGAACGATTTTTGATTAGACAAGTATTCAGTTGCCTCGTTACTTGTAATGGCAAGGGCAAGTTGAAGCCTGAACTGGCGCACCATTGGGAATATGATGCTGAAAAGTTAGTTTGGACTTTCTATTTGCGCCCAGGCCTAACCTTCCACGATGGTCAACCCGTCGACGCCAAGCAGTTAGTATCGTTGTTTTCCGCCTTAAAACCGCTACCTTTTTATCAGACAGAGTTAGCCCATGTTGCTTCAGTTTACAGTGAACAGCCGTTAAGAATCAGCTTCCAATTGACCAAAGCAGACACTGGCTTCGCGGGCTTATTGGCTGGCGTTAAGTATTCGATTCAACCCGCAGCGCAAATGACCCGGGAGCCGTCTCCATTAAACTCGGTGTCACATGCTGTTATTGGAACCGGTCCATTTAAAGTGGTCGAAACCAACAATGAACGAATCAAGCTCGCTGCATTTGAACACTATTATGGTTGTCGCTCTTTAACCGATGAGGTGACCATCTGGCAGTTTGAAGAGTCCATGACAGGCAGTGCTCGTTTCGATGACAGCCAAATGCAGGTGTCACCTTATGAAGACTCGTCTTGTTTTCATCAACTCGGAAAAAGTGATGCGAAGTTGGTGTCGGCTGAAACTGATGGCCTTCGTAGCCGAGTCGAGGATGGGTGTTTGTTTATTCTGTTCAATCAGAACTCAGCGACAACTCCGCTTAATAATGAGCAGCGAAAATACCTTTCAGAGCTGACCAACCCACAAGCGATTTTGTCTCAGTTGGAACATAATAAGGGATTGTTCAGTGTCTCTTTAGCTCAAAATATACTGCCAAGTTGGCAGAAATTGTATCGAACGCCTTCGAAAGACGCGCAACTGCCGAAAAAGATGAGTATTGCAGTTTACGACTATTATGCGTTGTATCGATGTGCGATTTGCGTATCCGACATACTTAAACGATATGGCGTGGAAGTTGAGGTCAACACCTACAGTTTTCGAGAGTTGGCGCAGTTATCTCAGAGTGGCGAGTTAAAGGAGGACTTGGTTCTGTGTAACCTCAACCTCGATGACAATGCCCCGTCTTCGCTGTTCTCGTGGATGATGAACGATCCTGTTTTGCATTCTGCTTTAGGAGAGGTGAACAGCGATTGGCTCAAGCAGCGCTTGGATAGTCATAAAGCATCCGTTGAACTGCCGAATTACTTGGCAGAGCTTGAACCCATCGCATCTACTCTGATCTCAGATTATTGGTTAGTGCCTATATTCCATCATTTACAGACCGTTCGTTTCCAAGGGATTCTGAAAAACGTGGCCATTACTAACTGGGGATGGCCAGATTTCAAGAATGTATGGTCTGCTGATTAGCCTTTCTTACTAATTAAGTTAACTCGTTTTCAAAGTCAGTTTCTCCAAAATCGACTTGTGCATGCTCACGTCTAGATAAACTAAAAGTTACACTCAGTGGTTTACTTTTTAGTTTTGGTATGTAAACTGATTGGTGTAGTTTATGTGTTGGTTCCATCCCAACCGATGAAGATATACCAATGAAAAAATATCTATTACCGATTTTAGGAGTACTTGCCGTGGTCGCTATCGTAAGCACAGGTTCACAATCAAACGACAATCTAGATAAGCTTCCAAAGCAGTTTGCTAACAGTGAGTTGGAATACAAATCGGGTATGTCTGATATTTTTTCAATCTTGAAAGCATACGTGACTGTCGAAAGAAACGAGCCAGTGCCGCGCGCTACATTGCCTTTGATTCCAATGACAGCTGAGCAATTGGTCGAAGAACAAGATGATGTTGCTTATCGCTTAGGTCACTCCAGTGTGATGATGAAACTGGATGGCAAGTTAGTGATGACTGACCCTGTGTTCAGTGAACGTGCATCACCCGTGCAATGGATGGGGCCAAAGCGCTTCCATCCAACACCAATCTCAGTACAAGAGCTACCCGATATCGATGTGGTAGTGATTAGTCATGATCACTACGACCATTTAGACAAAGGTGCCGTTAAGGTGCTCGCCGACAAAGTGGGTACATTCTTGGTGCCATTAAGAGTAGGCGCACTTTTGGAAAAGTGGGGCGTGGATAAAAATAAGATCATCGAATTGAATTGGTGGGAATCGGCAACGGTCTCAGACATTGAGTTCACGTTGACGCCGACACAGCATTTTTCTGGTCGTGGCTTACTTGACCGTGACCAAACACTGTGGGGTAGCTGGGTGATTGACGCTTCAGACAAGAAAGTCTTCTTTGGCGGTGACTCCGGTTACTTCAGCGGCTTTAAAGAGATTGGTGAGCGCTATGGGCCGTTTGATTTAACCATGGTTGAAACGGGCGCGTATAACTCTCTTTGGGCGGATATTCATATGTTCCCAGAGCAAAGTGTTCAAGCGCACATCGACCTGCAAGGTAAGGTGATGATGCCAATCCACAACAGTACGTTTGATCTCTCTATGCACGATTGGCAAGACCCAATGGAACAAGCTCTCGCGATAAGCAAAGAGCGAGATGTGCAAATGGTGAGCCCTGTGATGGGTGAGCGTTTGGTGATTTCAGAACCAGTACCTGTTCAAGCATGGTGGAAACTGGCATCGAATTAGAGCTTGTATCCAGATAGACATAGCTAAACCGATAAGCTGTACAAACCCAGCTTATACAAAAACGCCACCAATCGTAGGATTCGGTGGCGTTTTTGCTTTTTGAAACGAGTGGCTTGTTTGAAAGGATTTCTTCTTATTTAGAGCAACTTTCGAGATTCTTAGCCATTTTGTTCGCGATTTTTCGAAACTGTTCTAACTCATCATCGGCCATGCCTTTGGTCATTATCTGCAGCATCTCTCGATCAATATTCGAGACCTTACCCATGATCTCTTGACCCTTATCGGTCAGAACCAGTAACTGGCTACGCTTGTCTTCCGGGTTCGGAGACTTCTTCACAAGTTCCTGATTGATCAAGGCATTAATGAGCCGAGTGACTTGTGCTTTATCACGATCTAGGAAGTGTGCGATATCGATAGCGGTACATGGAGACTTCTTAGTAATGATCTTCATGACGCGAATGTTCATAGGTGCGATCTCTGAGTCTAAGCTCTCAATCTGTTCGCCCATTTGACGTTTCAAAGAGTGCACTAAACGAAAGATAGATTCTAGCGATGTGTTATCAGACATAAACGATCCTTAGAAATATAGTTGACATTATCAACCACTGTATTTATAGTTGACATTATCAACTTAATTGTTCGTAAATTCAAGACAGGAAATAGATATGACGATTCAAGCAACTCTAACGCCAACTCTTCCTGAGCAAAAAGGCACACCGGTTTTATACAAAATTTTGGTCATGATGAGCTTAATGCTAACGATTGGCGGTAGCTTAACGGCTGTGATGACTTACATGAATGTTGGGTTCGGTGAGGCATTTATCGGCAACTGGCTTTCTTCGTTAGGCCTTGCTGTCGTGATTATGATGCCAATTGGCACGGTGATGATGACTTTGGTGACTAAGTTGGTCGCTAAGGTATTACCTAATTACGGCGAGAAAGCTCGCAACCTAATCGTCGGATTGATTATGGCATTCATCATGGAGTCCATCATGGCATTTGTCACAGCGGCAAATAATATTGGATTTTCGGATACATCGGCGTTTACCAGTGGATGGTTTAATGGATTTATTGCCGCGCTTCCTGTTGGCCTTACGATCATGGTCGTGATGTCGATGACGGTTAAACCTAAGCTAGAACGATTCATGAAGAGCTAGCCAAAACATTTCACAGCATTGTAGGAGATCCACATGAAAGCATTTACAGGCAAACACAATAACTACCGCATCACTATTGAAGAAGTGAGCGTTAAAGAAGACCGCGAACTTCAAACCATGCAGTTTGAAATGGAAGACAGAGAAAATATGTTCGCGATTGTTGAGAAGATCAAACAAGACAGTGGTTTAGACGAGCAATCTGCAGCGCGACTCGGGGTGAGCATTCGCTTGCTAGGCCCATTGATGATGCAAGATAGAAAGCATCCTCTGTTCGTGAATTTCATGCCTCACTTCAGAGACTTCATGCAAAACCTTAAGAAGACGTTGAAAGGGCAGTAAAGCCTAATCATCAATCGTACATCTAGAAAGCCAGTAACCAACTTACTGGCTTTTCTTATATCTAATACCAATCGTAGTAAATAACTGGTCAGCCTAGCTGGTTAAAACGCTCGATAACTGCGTTATAATTTTTGATTGTAGAATAACTACTCATCAAAAAATGATGCCTTGTTCTCAAACCTTTTTCCGGCGCTATTTCTGAACACTTACTTACTGTGATTGGTATAAATCAAAATAGTTTCAGTTGTTTGCGTCTAGAATATGCGAAAATTGATGGCTTAATTTTCGGCGTTGCTTCGTTGTTGAATTGTCTATTCAAGCTTCAATAAATCCGATATTATACTGGTCATAAAAATAAAGGTGGTATTATATGACAAATGTATTTAAGCAAGCAGCTGAAGAATTGCTAAGTCGCCGCGTTGCGGGAACTAAAGCACCAAGATTAGACGAACAGTACCGTCCGAACAACTTGGAAGATGCCCTGAAGATCCAATCATCAATGATCGATCTCAAGAGCGATAAAGTCGGTGGTTGGAAGTGTTTACTTCCTCTGGCTGAAGACAAGTTTGTTGTTGCACCTATCTTTTCGGGTAGCGTTCAACAAGGCGAAGTTTGCGAACTGTTTGCAGACAACGACGTAGTGCGCGTTGAGCCTGAAATTGCTTTTAGGCTTACAAAGAGCCTGCCTGCAAACCAAGAAGGTTACAGCGAAGAGCAAATCAATGAAGCGATTGGTTCTTGCCATATGGCTCTTGAGTTGATGCAATCTCGCTTTGCTGATGACAGCGGTGCCGAGTTCTATGAAAGACTTGCTGACGGCCTAGTAAACCAAGGCTTGTTCATAGGCCCTGAGATTGATCGCGAAAAAGCGTTCACTTCTGCTGAGATCAGTATTGAAGTAACTCAAGGCGAGCAAGTTCAAACATTCGACGGTAAGCATCCGAATACACTGCCACCAAGCCCAATTTACTGGTTGATTAACTACATGACGCGTCGTGGTGTGGATTTCCAAGCGGGTGAAGCAATTATCACAGGCTCTTACTGCGGTATCGTGGAGATGGGCTTCGATAAGCCAACGACCTTCCATTACGAAGGCATTGGTGAATATCAAGTGACGTTCCAACAAAAAAACTAAGCAAGAAAAAAGCTAAATGAGCAGCAGCACTAAGCAGGCAAAAGCTAGCTTCTGTGTAAACGCTATTTGTTCTCGAAAAGCTATCGGTTCTCGAAAAGCTTTCTGTTCTCAAAAGGCTATTTACTGGTGAGTAAATAGCCTTTTCTATTATGTGATGTTCAATAGTGTGCCTATCACTTTGCATTAAATTGGGCGTTTAGACGTCTAGACGTTGACAAGCTCTAAGTGTGACATTAGTCTGCTCACCTTCCTGTTCTATTGCGTTGATGTTCCATGTCTAATTCAAAAAATTCTAATGCGGTAATTGCCCCTTCGGCAGTTGCGCTTATCCCTCTGATCGTATTCCTAGCGCTGTTTATTGGCGTAGGTACGTACTTGTCACTGCAAGGCGTCGATTTTGCGTTCTATCAGCTTCCAGCTCCGATTGCGGCTTTGCCTGCTGTTATGTTGGCGTTGCTGCTAAGCAAAGATAAATTGAACCGTGCTATCGAACAATTCTTAGGTGGAGTGGGTCACAAAGACATTATCGCAATGTGTATGATCTACCTATTGGCGGGTGCTTTTGCCGCTGTAGCTAAAGCCTCTGGTGGCGTCGACGCTACTGTAAACCTTGGCCTATCTGCTATTCCAACTAGCATGATTCTGCCGGGTATCTTCCTTATTTCTGCATTCATCGCGACAGCAATGGGCACTTCGATGGGCACCATCGCCGCGGTAGCACCTGTTGCATTGGGCATTGCAGATTCAGCAGGTATGAGCATTCCACTGACAGCAGGTGTTGTTTTGAGTGGTGCGATGTTTGGTGACAACCTGTCTATCATCTCTGATACCACCATTGCCGCGACCCGCTCGCAAGGCTGTGAGATGAGAGATAAATTTAAAGAGAACATCCGCATTGCACTTCCAGCTGCATTGATCGCGATTGTTATCTTTGCTTTCAATAGCACAGCAACTCAAGTTCCTGAAACAGGCCCAATTGAGTGGCTGAAAGTACTACCGTACATCACCATCCTGATTCTTGCGGTATCTGGCATGAACGTATTCGTTGTGCTGACCATTGGTATCTTGCTGGCAGGTGGTGTGAGCCTAGGTTCTGTTGAGAACTACGGCTTGACGGATTACGCTCAAGATATCTATGCAGGCTTCGGCAATATGCAGGAAATCTTCCTACTATCGATGCTGATTGGTGGTTTGAGTGAGCTGATGCGTCGCCAAGGCGGACTGGCTTTCTTGACAAACTTAGTGAGCGGTTTAATTCGTGCATTTGGTTCTTCACACTCTAAGCAAGCGAATGGTCGTGCGAGTGAGCTAGGTATTGCTGGCTTGGTGTCTATGGTGAACCTATGTACTGCAAACAACACGGTAGCGATTATTGTTTCTGGTAGTGTGGCTCGCCAATTAGCTGAAGAAAATAACGTTTCTCCACGTCGCTCTGCAAGCTTACTGGATATCTTCTCTTGTGTGATTCAAGGCGTATTACCTTACGGTGCACAGGTATTGCTATTAGGTTCGGTATTTAACTTATCGCCTTTGGATATCGTGGCTAATTCTTACTACTGTTTCGCTCTTGCAATCGTGGCTGTGGTTGCTGTGTTTATCAAACACCCAGCACGTCAAACTGCAACAGCATAACGAGACCTCGTTTCTATAAGAAGGCGCCTTAATCGGCGCCTTTTTTGTGTCTGTTATTACTATACAGTCTACAAAGGGTCACTGAAAAACTTACCCGGAGTGACCCCGAAGTTGAGTTTAAAGAGCTGATTGAACGCACTGAAACTGGAAAACCCGCAGCTTAAAGCAACGGTCGTAACGGGGTTATTATTTGCCAACAATTTCAAAGCGCTAAACAACCTAGCTTGTTGTCGATAATCGATAAATGACATTCCTAAATCACTTCTAAACATACGACTCAGTGTTCGACTGCTGACGTTGGCTCGCTCTGCCCATTCCTTTAATGATTGGTTATTCGCCGGATCTTCTAAGATCGCTTCGCAGATCGGAACTAACCGTTTATCGGAGGGGGTTGGAATATTCACTGAGGCTTGCGGTGCGACTTTCAGTTGATCCAATACCACTTGTATCAAGTTTCGATAAGGCTGACTGAAGAGAGCTTGATCTGCCTGTTCGGCATACTCAGCAAGGTGATTGATGATCTCCCTCAGCATGGCCGATATGTTGAGCACACAACTTTCACTGGGTAAGTCGAGATCTATGTTTTGATGCAGGTAGAGGTTCTTCATCTCTGCATCGCCATACATGTAAACCTTGTGTTTTTGGTAAGCGGGAACCCAAACCGCGCGTTGCGGTGGAATCAACCACAAGTCATTTTCTGTCTCTACCGCCATGACACCACAGCGTGCACATACTAATTGATGATAACGGTGGAAGTGCCAATCAATAACAAACCCATTTGGATACGACTTGGGAACCACGACAGCAGGTCGCTGATCAATGTCCAAGGTAATCGCGGTTGACGTTGAACCGATGGCTTTGGGTGTTTGGCTCATTTTAGTAAAAGATTGTCTTATTGTGGGCTATGAGACAAATCATAGCCAGTTAAACTTCTGATGTCACCGACTAATAAGGTTCTATCATGAAGCGCTTACTCAATTCGTTATCTCTCAATCTTGGCCACGGCCTCAATCATTATGTTTTGCTTATTTTCCCAAGTGCCGTGCTGACGTTGCATTTAGAGTGGGGGATGGGCTATGCCGAGCTATTGAGCGTTGGCAGTGCAGCAATGATTGTTTATGGCGTGATGTCTTTACCTGTAGGTTGGCTTGCCGACTATTGGAGCCGCACAGGATTAATGAAGGTGTTCTTCTTTGGGACAGGTTCAGCAGCTATTGCGACTGGGTTTGCCCAAGACGCTTTTCAAATTAGTATTGGCCTATGTGTTATCGGTTTGTTTGCCTCTATCTACCATCCCGTTGGCACTGCACTTGTTTTTGGCTCTTCTGAAAAAACGGGTCGAGCGATCGCGGTTAATGGCTTGTATGGCAACCTGGGGTTAGCGTTAGCAGCGGTAGTGACGACGTATTTGTCACAGACTTTCTCTTGGAGAGTCTCATTCATGATTCCGGGTGTGGTCTGCATTTTTGCTGGCGTTGTGTACTGTTATGTTTGCGACGTTAAACCCTGTCAGCACAAGGTTGAGCAGAATGACAACATGCAGCCGATTTCTACCAATAAGGTCGCTCGCTTAATCGCTTGTATAGGGCTGATAGCCTTTGTTGGTGGTCTTGTTTTTCAAACCACGACGACATCTTTACCTAAGGTTTTGCACACTCAACTGACTTCATCAATTGGTTTCTCAGGGGCTTTGACAACGTTCATTTTTGTGTGTGCAGCTTTTATCCAGTTGTCGATCGGCGAACTGATTGAGCGCATGTCAGTCAAAAAGCTATTGGTGTTGATTACTGTCTGCCAGTTGGCGTTTTTGTTATTAACGACTGTAGTGCAGGGGTGGTGGCTTATTCCGGTATTTATGGGGCTGATGTTGAGTACCTATGCGCAAATTCCAGTGAATGACTGGTTGGTTGGGCATTACTCAGCACCAGCGTGGCGTTCTCGAATCTATGCTCTCAAATACACCTTGAGTTTTAGTAGCGCGCCAATAGCCTATTGGCTTATTTCTTCGGTCTATTCAGCAACCGCAGGATTTGCGGCGATGTTTTTGATATTAGCGGTTGGGATGCTCACCGCGGTGTCTGCTGCCTTGTTGATTCCGGATTTAAGTACGCAAGAATACAAAACTGAAGAAGAGCAAGCTATCGAAAGCCTATAGCCCAAATGATTCAAGTTTTAGCTTAAAAGAAAACCGCCCATGTGGGCGGTTTCGTGTGTTGTATTGAGGTTACTTGAACACCTTAATTCAGCTTTGTCGTCACATACTCTTTATTTCTGACCATCAGCCACATCAAGCCACCTAGTGTGCCAACGGATAATTGGATAAAGCCGAGGTTTTCAATCAACGAGTCTGGACGGATTGAAACTAAGACCATGCCTAGTGAGCCACAGATCATGCTAAAGAACTGAATCAGTGCAACTGCAGAGCCTGTGTCGTGGTCTTGTTGGTTCAGCATCAAGTTAGTGCCGGGTACTCGCATAATGATGGCCATTAAAGTGGCTGGGGCTGCGATGAAAGCAAAGAACCAAGGTGACAGGTCACCGATGGTTAGGGTGAAGACTCCCGCAAGCGCCAACAAAGTAAAACATCCTGAGATGACTCTTTGAACCGGCATTCGGTAGGACAACTTCATGTAAATTGTAGGACCAAATGAGGCGCATAATGCATTGAATGCGAACGCGTAACTAAACTGTTGTTCGGTCAACCCAAAGTGATTGATGTAAATATAAGACCCTGCCGCAAGAAAGCCCATCAATGCCATCGGAATGATAGAGAAAATGACCAGTAGTTTGACGAACGAGCGGTTTTTCATGACCACGCCCATTCTTCCCCATGAACGGAATATAGAACCTTGGTATTTGCTTTCGAGCGTCTCTCGATAGCAGAAAGCTAATGCTGAGGCGAACGCACCAAAAATAGCGAGAGTGACAAACATCATTCTCCAAGATGCGATTTTCAGCAAGAAAGCACCAAATACAGGCGCGACCATAGGCGCGATGATCACCAATGACATGATAGTCGCCATGATCTTTTCGCGTTCTCGGCCGTCATAAAGGTCTTTCACGATGGCGGATGCGATAACAGTGATAGCACTGCCAGCAAAGGCTTGGAATACACGAGCACCAATCAATTGCTCGATGCTGTTGGTCATTGCGCATATCACGCTCGCGACCATATAGCTTGCTAAGCCAATCAATAGGATAGGCTTGCGGCCAAATTTTTCGCTAAGCGGTCCCCAGAACAATAGGCCAACCGCATAGGTCACGAAGTAGCTGCTCAGGGTTAGGTTGACCATCGATTGGTCGGTATTGAACACCTCAACCATTTGTGGAAGGGCTGGCAAATACAAGTCGATGGTCAATGGAGGAAACGCACTGATGATGACGAGGAAAAATAGCATACCGGTCTTACCCAGTACTGGTTGTGGTTTCTTCAAGGTCTCTCCTCGTTATCCCAAGAAAAGATTTCTAATGGATGTGATGTTGTGTTTCAGAAGGCATAGGCATGTCAGACATGTAGAATGGATTCGCTAAAGAAGGTGGCGAAAGTTTTTTGGATATTGTCTGATCGCTTAATTGTATTACAAAATATTATCACTCTTATAGCTAATGAGTTCAACCAGTTAGTGAATCGTTTAGATTGTAATGTTAAGCGATAGATTGTGTTCGCTGTGAATCAGTGTTTTATCTTTTTCTTGGGCGCTTTTCTACCAAGCCATTGCGTTCTAAGCCGCGTCTTACGCTACTGCATAGTTTACCAAAACGGCGTAATTCTTCGAAATTAGGGCCTTGGCCGATTGAAATACTGTGTTCCCAATACATTAACTCACTGTCGACCATCTCTAGTAGTTTCTTAGAGCAACCCGAGCAGTTTCCTTTTGGCCCACAGATAAACGTCTCTGACTCGTAAAGTGGGAGTTCGTTTTTTACTTCTTCGATGAGATTCAACATCGCCGAGTTTAAGTCTGGCTTCTTATTCGTGAGTGGTTCCAAGCTTAGTGCTTGAGGCGCCATCATAGAAGGAGGTTGTGTATTGGATTGTAAATTCAAAGCAGCTGATGACATATCAAAGGCCTCAAGGAGAGAAGGAGGTGGGCATGCTACTCTTCACAACAAAGTGAATCTTGATGTAGTGCAATAAGCGTGGAGATATACCCAAAAGAGGTAGGAGCCACAAGCGGTTGTGACTCCTTATCAAAGCTCGGTACTAGTGAGAGCTTTTAGAATTCAGCGTCGAACTGGAATTCCATCCACTCTTTGGTCACAGGGTGGTGCAACGTAAGTCTTTCTGCGTGTAGGTGCAGTCGGTCAGCTTTGTTACCATACAGGCCATCACCGACAATAGGCATGTTAAGGCCTTCTTCATGTGAACAGTGAACCCGTAACTGGTGCGTACGGCCAGTTTTCGGGTGCAGATAAACCTTGGTGGTGTCTTGGTTTCGCTCAATCACTTCCCATTTGGTTTCTGCAGGCTTGCCGTGTTCGAAGCAGACAATCTGACGAGGGCGGTCATACAAATCACCACGCAATGGCAGTCGAACATAACCTTCATCTTCTGCTAGAACGCCTTCAATCATTGCCACGTAACGCTTCTCGACTTCACGAGTAATGAACTGCTTCTGCAAGCTCTTGTTCGCACGTCGAGTGAGGGCGAAGATTAGAATGCCGGAGGTCGCCATATCCAAACGGTGGATAACAAAGGGCCCTTCAACATCTTGATGCATTTCTTGAACGCGTGTGTATGCCGAATCTTTGATGGTTTTACCCGGTACGGATAGAAAACCTGCAGGCTTGTGTACCACAACGATGTGCTCATCTTGGAACAAGATATCCAGCTCTTTGCCTTCTGCTGGGTTTTCTAGCAATGGGTTTGGGTCGACCTCAAGACCTTTCATCATATGGCCTAAAATCGGTACACACTTACTTTGGCAAGAGGCGTAGTATTTCTTGTGTTTTCGGATTTCAGATTTCGGCGAACGACCCCACCAAAACTCAGCCAATGCTAATGGCGTGTAACCATTCAAGTACGCGTATTGCAGCAATTTGGGCGCAGCGCATTCGCCTGAGCCTGCTGGTGGCACTTTGTTTGGCGTGTCTTCAAAGATCTGGTTTAGATCCTCAATGTTACCTTCCGCATTCTGGAAAGCGTATTGTGAAAACAACTTGTGTTGAAGCTGATGAGAAATGTGAGCTCTTTGCTCTTTGAGTTCAGCTAATTGAGTCGTAAACACGTCAACTTTGCCTTGAAGCTCATTCAGAGTTTGTTCCCAGTTGAGTTTAAGGTACTTCTGCTGATTCTTGTCGGCAACACTGGCTTTGTTAAGCTCGTTATTTAGCTGTTCGAAAGTTTGCTCATCAAGGTTTTCTTTGCCTTGTTCACGTTGCTCTTTACGCGTTTTTCGGCCTTCAATAATCAACAAACGTTGCGCTTCGATCTCTTGTTCTGCCTGTGCTTTCTGTTGTGCTAGCTGCTGACACAGTTCTAGGTATTCAGCGTTCACTTGCAGGGCTTTAAATTTCGCATTCACAGCCATCATGTCAGCCGTGTCTTGATGGAAAAAGCTGTCGCTGCTCAGCATGTCGAATACAGGAGGAACAAAGTGAGGCAGTAGGTTTTGGTCGGCGATTTTTCCAGAGAAAGCTGAGAAGTACCCCAATTCACCTTCAGGACTTTTCACCAGTAACACACCAAACATTTTGCCGCGACCAGCGTCAGAATCGAGTCCGAAGTCATGCTGCCAATCGGTTTGAGTTTCTAGATACTGTTGAAGCTGATAAGAGGCAATTTCACACAGTGGGTGCGGTTCGTAATAAAATGGGAAGGTGAAACGCTCAGGCAACGAATATGACTCGATCGGCTGTTGAAAGCGAGTGAAGCAATGCTCAGGTGTGTGGCTGTTTTCTGAGTCGTGCGTTGAGTTTGATGAGTGCATAGTCGTCTTAATACTTATATCATGGTGATAAATGGTTGTGAGTCTACTGTGTATGTTTAAAGGCTTTAAACACAGTACAAGGCGGCGATTCTACTCTTTATCGAAAAGCGCCTCAAATAAGAAATGGTTCTATTACTGGATAGCTAAGCGAGATGGTTAACACTGAACCCATGAGTTATGGCTTGAACTTCATTAATTGATGAGTGGCCTCTCGTTTTTAATCATAGAAGACAACTTCACAAACGAAGGATGGTAGCCTTGCCGCCCTCTTGTTCAACCTAAGGTAACGTTATGATTCCATTCAATACTTCGATTGTATCCGGTGTCGCTATTTCAGAGATCAACGGACAAATGAAAATGTTATTAATGAAGCGTGTGAAAGGCGAATTTTGGTGCCATGTCGCAGGATCGATTGAAGCAGGTGAAACAGGCTGGCAGGCTATCGTGCGCGAGTTTGAAGAAGAGACCCAAATTAAAGTGGAAGCTTTGTATAACGCGCAGTTTCTGGAGCAGTTTTACGAGGCGCATGTGAATGTGATTCAGCTAATCCCTGTCTTTGCAGTGCTATGCCCGCTCAACCAAGCGATTGAACTGAATGACGAGCATACTGAGTACCGTTGGTGCAATTTAGAAGAAGCAAAAGCGTTAGCGCCGTTCCCTAACCAACATGCCGTCTATGATCATATCTGGTCGTATTTTGTCGACAAACCAGTAAACCCGCTTTACCGAGTGAAATTGAGCTAGCGTTGGCTGTTTAAGAGCTAAGACTTACCAAGATACGGGGTTAGAAAAGCGCTCACTTGTTCTTGGCATAGCCCTACATCCACCTTCACGCCATGCGATTCAAGGATCGCAACACCACGGCCATTATTACGAGGGTCTGGGTCTAGTATGGCGACGATGACGTGTTTTACACCTGCTTTGGCTAAAGTATTGGCGCAAGCGGGTGTTCTGCCAACAAATGAACATGGCTCTAAAGTTACGTAAGCGGTAACGCCTTCCGTTTCGCCGTCATAGCTATTCAGTGCTTCAACCTCTGCGTGGTTTCCCCCGACCTTTTGCGTATATCCAACAGACACCACCTTATCGTTCTTCACCAAAACGCAGCCTACTGGCGGGTTTGGTTGGCAATCGGGTAGGGCTTGGCGCGAAGCTTCAAGTGCTTGCAGCATATATTGTGGGTTCATGGTCGTTACTCAGTATGACGAGAGAGCGCAGCAGTTAGTGAAGTGCGCGTTTGATTTGAGAAGTGGGGCATGTTCGATCTGATTGGGCTTTTAGTCAATGGTTTTCATTTTGAATCCGGCCGATCGTTCACTGTAGCCGCTAATTTAACTAACTGCGACCAATCGTTAACTGTTTCCAATTGTTAACTTTGGCCAATGGGATAACCAGTTTTTGGATTGGACTCGTTGATCAAACACGTCGCGACTGCGATTGGGGTTCGGTGTGATTTTCAAATCAAACAAACTCTCTAAGCCAAAAGACGAAATACACTCGATGTCTCCATTGAGGCTTTGTTTTACAGCGACGGCGGTTTCTTTCTCTGGCCAGTAACTCATCGCATCCAATGAGCCTTGGTAAGGTTCATCCCCATTTCTGGTGTGCATGCAGGCTTGATTGCGAACTTGCCAATTCAGTTCGGGTAACCTTTGTTTAAGCAGAGCCTCGTACCTAAGATCCGATTCGTAAGAGGTATCAATGGTATCAAAGTAGATCACATCAATATCATTGAGTGGGGTCGGGGAGGCATAACCATGTAGGTGATCCCAAACGAGGTTTCTCACAAAGCCCGCAGCAACATAGCACTGAGGTAAATCCAACTGAGAGACAAAGTCTAAAACCTGAACTCGTAAGGGATCCTGTTTGACCAATGTGACGATGCGGTTGGCTAGCGAATGTATCATTATGATGTCGGAATATCGGTGACTTGGTAATGACGCGTCACGTTCTGGGAGATTTCGCCCCATTCAGAGGCTTTTACTCGCTGTTGGTGCGTTTCGAATGCTTCTCGGCTAATGAATTCTTCATACACTTCAAAGCGATTAGGTTGAAGCGTGCTTTGACTGACTCGAAACACGACACAACCAGGTTCTTCCAGTGTCAGTTCTTTGTGCACAACCAAGGCTTGTGTGACTGCTTCTAGGTCGTTGTCTGGCACAAGAATATGCCCTTGTAGAATGACTTTACTCATAATCACGTCCATTTAATTTTATTCATTACTGTCTTTTTCTATTAAAAGCTCTTCCGTTACAAACATAATCCCATTTTGAGTTTGTGTCGTATAGGCCTATGTGAATAAAAAATAGCCAGCTCAATAAGAATATTGGTTACACCGTAACTTTAATTGTGAAGAAGGTAATTTGTAGAAGAGAAGAGAAGAGAAGAGAAGAGAAGAGACAGTGAGTGGTAGGGGCAGGAAAGGTAAGTTATTGGGAACTAAATCCGTGTTAGTCCGGTCTATTAAATACGTATCACTGAACTGTATTGATACTGAAATGAATTTGTCATCTGAGAGAACTAACCTTAATTTTGAAGAGCGGCTCATAGGATTGAATTGAGCCATAGTTGATATCTAGGTCATACTTTGATGTAAATGGTACTCAAAACTCTATATATTTTGTGATTTGTATCATTGATCTGGGCATCAAACACCGTTAGATTCGAATGGTTGGCAATAAAAATAGCTCATGAAGAGCAGTTAAAGAAAAGGAAATATCCCTTATGAAAAAAATGAGAAGAGCACAGCTTCATCGCGTTCGTATCCAATACTGGAAAGACACGTCAAAAGAAGCATCAAAGAAATAAGCTTTAAATCGTAAAGCTTCAAAAGCTGAAAAGCTTAATCAAATGTAAAACGCAACAAACCGATTTCATTAGCACTCTCAATGACCTTCATCTGGTCGGAGACTAACGGAATTATCCCCAAAGAGCTGGCAGGCATTAACAACAATGCAATTCAATGTCAGCTCATTAATACCTCCTCTAAGTTTATCTTTGTTCGTTAAATCTGTTCCCCCCAAACTTGTTCCTTGGCTTCGTATCCCTGTATCGCTAATGTCCTGATAATAAAAAAGCTCCTGATTTCTCAGAAGCTTTGATTTAGATTTTGATATCTGATGTGACTGCCCGATAAAGGCTAGAGCTTAGGATAGACTTTAGCGTTGGAAAAGCGTCTTTAAGCTCACATCGTCCGTTCTATTTAGTTTTAGGCTCAGCAGATAACCGCCAACGCCAATCAGCATGTAAATACTTAAAGATAAAACCGGCGCTTCAGCAATCGCGCTGAATGGGTTGCTTGCTGTCAGTACCTTCATTGGCAGTGATGCGATGAGAGATAGGAAATCGTTGATGCCATAGAACCCAAATACAGCGACAGAGAGGAACTTAATCGCATAGCTTGAGATAAAAATAACAAGCAGCGGAGAGTTCACCAGTTGCGAAATCGCTAGGGTCACGGTTGCCAATGGCAATAAAACCAGTGCAACTAACATCATTCTCCCAAAGAACACGAGCCAGTTGCTCATCACATAAAACAGAGATTGCTGCTCAACCAGTAGCGCCAGTTGTTGCTCGCTAGACACGTTCAATATCCAGAATAGGAAATCGGCGAACAGCACGAGCAACGAACAGATTGCCGGAATAACCACTAAACCGAAGCCGAGTTTCACGCCGTGAGTCATTGCGTTAGATACTGGCATACTTCTCCAAAACATCGAACTGCCTTCTTGGCGCTCTTTACGCAGCGTTTTGGGAATGTAAAGCGTCGACAAGATCAGTGAAATAAGGCCCGCGCCAAAGTAGATCACTGAATTGAGGTCTTGTGCGAACTCTCTGTGGATGTCGCTCACGTCACCGTTCACTTGCATTTCGAAGAAAAACTCATGCTGCGCTGCGCCATTGAAAAACAGACTAACGAACAGTAAGAAACCACATAACGCGACAAACAGAGGCAATCGAGTGTTAATTTTGTGCTCGATAAGCTCTTTTTCTAGCATGTAAAAACTTGGATGCATTATGCCTTCTCCGTCTGTGTTGCAAGGAATAGGTCTGCGAGACCCACGTTGTAGATGTTACCCAATGATTCAACCTGCGTTTTATATTGGCCTTCCAGCAACCACTTAGTCGTTCCTAGCCCAGGCTGTGAGGTCAGTGGGTTGAGCTTCTGAATCTCGCTTGAATGGTTGTTTGCGACATCGATAATGAAATAGTCGTTCTCGATGTCTTCCATGCTCTTTTGCATCACACAGTGACCTTGTTTCAGAATCAACACATCCGTTAATAGGTGTTCAATCTCTGAAACCTCATGGCTTGCAATGATCATCGCGCGTTCGCCATCGTGGAACCACTCTAGTAGATGGCGATAAAAAGTATCGCGGTATAGCAAATCTAGGCCAAGTGTAGGCTCATCTAAGATCAACACTTGAGTGTCAGTCGCGATGATGACCGCAAGGTGAAGTTGTACCTTCATGCCCTTAGAAAGCTGCTTGATAGTCGAAGAGAGCTTGATGTTGGTGCTGCTTAATGTTTGCTCTGCTTTCTGCTTGTTGAAGCTAGGGTGCACACCTTTTGTGTATCGAAGCAGTTGCTTAACGGTCATCCATTCGGGCAACACGTTAACGTCTGAGATGTACGACAAGTGCAGCATGAGTTCTGCATGCTGGTGGATAGGGTGGTAGCCGTTAACCTTAATCTCACCTTGATAGTTGTGTCCACCAAGCAATGATTTGATCAGTGTCGATTTACCCGCGCCATTGTGGCCAAGCAGCCCAAGCACTTGCCCCGGCTTTAACTCAAAGCTGATGTTCTCAACACCCACTTGGTTTGAATAGGTTTTGGTTACGTTTTTCACTGAAAGTAAAGTACTCATGACTTGTCCTTTATATGTTGTTCTAGCTGTTTCACGAGTTCTTCGACACTCATATCAATGATGCCTAGCGTCTCAGCGATGGCTGGGATCTGTGTGTTGATGAATGATTGGTGTGCGGACTCTTTCAATTTTTGAAGTGCCCCTTCGGCCACATACATGCCTTGGCCACGTTTTTTCTCTACCAAGCCTTCATCCACCAGTAACTGGTAGCTTTTCATGACAGTAAGGTGGTTGATCTTGAGATCGGCGGCAACCGCACGTACAGAGGGCAATGCTTGTAGCTCTAACCAAACACCCTGAAGAATTTGGTCACTGATCTTGGCGGCAAGCTGCCTAAAGATCGGTTGGTCGTCTTTCCATTCGGTCATAATCAAAATTGCATGGTGATATACATATGTATAACACTAACCTTTTTATTAGAATTGGCAAGGGTTTTATGAAAATGAATAGGATATTTTTATATTTGGATAAAGCATGTTTGGCGGGGAGGGGACTTGAAGCCTACGTCCTTGTAGGCTCTCAAGCATGTGTGTGAGCGATGATTATTTGAATAGGAAATGGTTGCTCGTCAAGATTTCTATTAGGAGGCTTATTGCTCCTCTGAGTCATTGGGCCGGCTATATAGGTAGCCTTGATGTAAGTTGTAGCCTAGCTGACACAAGATATATTGCTGCCTGCGCGTCTCAACACCTTCATAAATCATTGTGATATTTGATAAGCGTCCAATCTCAGAGATATTAAGCAATACACCCTGATGGTGCTCTCCTGACTCGATATCCTTAACAAAACAGCGATCCAGTTTTAGATAGGTAGGAGAGATGACATTGATGATTTCGATGTTGTTATTGCCCGTCCCAAAGTCATCCAGTGCGATAGTGATGCCAAGCTTTTTGATATCCTTAATGTTGTCGATAACCTCACATCCATAGCCAATGTTCGAATATTCAGTAATCTCGACGACAAATTCGTTCGCTTCCATCGCGGCTAAATGCGCTCTGAGCCTTGCAAAGTTTGATCCTACCAAAGCACTCGGGCATACGTTGACCCCATAGATCTCATGGCTGTTGTTTAACTTGGCTTTTCTGACCGTCTCGATGAGCAAGATAATATGAAAGGTGAGTAAATTGGTGCGTCTCATGGTGTTGATGAAGCTTAAAACGCCGACGTTACGAACTCGAGATAACAATTCGTAATACAGAACGCTGTTGTCTTCTGTGTTGATGATCGGCTCTTCTTCAAAGGAGATGTGTTTCCAACGAAACAGGTAGATCACAAAGCCCAGAATGTAGGAGCGATAAAGCAGTGTGGCGAGTATCAGAGAAAGTGTAATCCACAGCGCAACAATATCGTCACTATAGAAGGTGATGATTGCACCGGTAGGAAGCTGTGTTTGATAGATAGATTTATTCTCCTCACCAAGGTTCAAGATGTAGTAACCATTCTTCTGGATGGAGATAGAATCGACCAATAGAGGCAATAGTGAGTTCTTGTACCGAGCTTCGATAGAGCGCTTAGATATTCGAGCAACCATCTCAATATTATGCTCGGTATCTATGAAGCGTGAATAGGCAAAATCAGCGCTATCATAGAAGTCATCTACTTGATCAATCTCTATCATCTTAGAGCGTGTTTTAGAGATATAGCACGAGCCATAAGGTGTAGTCATGACAACAGAATCAAGGTTGAGCGAGTGCCTTAGCGAGTGCACAGCCCCGTGGTTAACGCAACCGTAGTCCATGACTTCTGCTGCAATATGTTTGGTGTTCTCACTGTATTCATTCGCAATTTTCGTCGTATAAAGGATTTGGAAAAAGTAGACAACGAATAGGAAAAAGGAAGAGATGGTGAACACGGCTATCAGAGCCTTGATCAGCTCTCGATGATAGGTGTTGAACATCAGTTTCAACATCTCGAATTGGCTGGGTTTGAACTGGTTGATGTCGTACTTTGGTGCGATACGGTTGGTTGAGCTTTTATCGAGATCGATAAAGTAACCTACCTTATAAAGGTTAGAGATGAGTTCGCTATTATTATCAACCTTCGCTTTTTTGCATAAGCTTCGATATTTCTTTCTTATAGAAGCAATAATGTTTTTTAACGCGTATAAGCTAAACTCTTCGTCAAAGTGTAATTTAAAAGATTCTTCAACATCTCGTGCAGATTGAGGGTTTGATATTGACGAGTGTTCAATAAGGTATTTGAAAACAAAACTCTCTTTACTATTAAGAGTTTCCTCTGATATCTTATTACTGTCTCGTTTGATGTATATTTTTTCTTCATTGTAGATCAGTTGCAAGCTCTCATTATTGTTATTTATATTGAAAGAACAGTGCATAGCTCAACTCCTAAGCGATAGTTATTATATTTGTGTGATGGATATGTGATGGTTGGGATTGTCATTCAACACAAGAGTTCGATCTAAATAATATAACCAAAATGTCACCATTCTCTCTTAAGATGTTGATACTAATCGCAGAATTTGGGATTTAATGAAAGGTTATGGAGATGTTCACCCAAAAGTTGAATTTATAAATGAAAGCCAATGATTTACAAGGGGTAAAGGGGATTTATCCATTTGTTTTGGTATTTATCCATTTGACAGCTTCTATGCAGCAGGTTTAGAGACTGGATTTAGATGTTTCTAATGTAGCTTCTAGTGGTATTCATTCAGATTATCGATGTGTCGGATTTATCAGAATTTTTCAGGATAAAATTAAATAATGTAATTTTATGTGATATTAATATAATTTAATTGTCTTATTGTTTTGGTGGTTTAATTAAAATAGTAAATGAAAGAATTAATTATATTTATTGGATGACTGACTTCATTCTATTCTGTTACGTATTTTAAATGGTGAAACTTTAAGATGAGATATTTGAAATAGGGAAAGGGTGGTGTTTATAATGAGGTGTTTATAAAGGGATTTTAATGGGATTATTATTGACATATGTGTCAAATATGTATCCATGTAAATATTCATCGGCTAGTGATGAAAATAATATATGAATGAGGTTGGTGTTATACCATGAAGACTGCCTATCGATGTAAGTAGCAACAAGTTAGAACAATTAGCGTTATTTTTAATCAAATGTTAGCGTAACCATATGATATTCAAAGTTCTGTTACTATGACTTTGTGCTAAAGATAGAAAGCGTGCAATCGTTAAGTTATTAACATGCACCATCAAGCACTACGATTTGTGGTTCTTTTTCTGGCTGATAAAGCACCTGGCAAAAGTCTCCTTCTGGTGAATAGGTGTAGTTTTCGGTGTCGAAAGAGATGGCGGCTACTCTTTCTGCATTGCTGCCAGAGTCTACTTCTTTGTTGATTACATGAAGTTGTGTTTCGTCGATATTGAGCAGCCTTCTTAACGACTCAACATAGGCGATGGGATAGCCATGGCAGACGTAATAGGTTTCAATCTCTGTCTTTTCAACATAGTTGCACTCATCCTCAACGCCAGCAATCGCTGACTTCGCGTAGATCATATCAATACCAGTGCGAAGGTTACCTGCGACATCGTGTATTTTACTCGCCCGAGCACTTCCTTGAACGTCTAAGAACTTGACCATAGCTGTAGCCGAAACGATCGCTAGAATTAATACAGAGATGATGAGCTCTAAGAGAGTGAAGCCGTTTTGTCTGTTCATATTTACCGATGATTTGATCTGCTAAAGGGACGAAATGAGGGTAATCTAAATACCAAAGTCATTATAGTTAGTGGGTATAATGGTTTGGTATTTTACTGGGTGAGTTTCTAAGTAATTTTCATTATAAACAATAGCTTAATTTTGATTTCTTCCTGTTAGGCGCTATGTAAGCATACGTAAGCGTTCACATGGACAGCGGTCGATTGTTTAGGAAACATTCAAATCACTTAATATATTGATAAATAAGTCTTTAATTGTAGAATTGCCGACCACTTAAAAACTGACTTTCAACTTCATTTGAGGGAATTGGCTTACTAAATAAAAATCCCTGTAGATACTGGTATCCACAATCGATTAAGAACGCTTTTTGCGTTTCTGTTTCGACACCTTCAGCAACCACTTTTAGCCCCAACTTTTCACAGATAGCATGGGCGGCTTGGACAATCGCTTTGCTCCCTTTGTGCGAACCGTGGACAAAGCTTTTATCAAGTTTAACGGTGCTAATTGGTAAATCATGCAACATCGACAGTGATGAGTAGCCTGTACCAAAGTCATCAAGGTGAAGCTCTACGCCCAATTTAGAAATATCGCTTAACGCTTGTCTGACTTCACCGTGTTTGAAGATCATGGAAGATTCGGTGATCTCAAGGGCGATACTTTGAGGTTGGATATTGTAGAAGTTCAACATTGCTAATAGTTGCTCGGCAAAGGTGGCGTGCATCTGAATACTCGAAATATTGATACTCATCATCAACTCGCTATCAAACTCTCGTTGCCATACTGATAACTGTTTGAGAGCAGAATTCAGAACCCATTTTCCGAGCGGTACAATCTGCCCTGTCTCTTCCGCTAAGCTAATAAACTCATCAGGGCCGATGTTACCAAGCTCTTTGTCTGACCATCGAAGTAAGGCTTCAAACCCTTTTACCTTGTCGCTGTTGGTGTTCATGATCGGTTGGTAGTGGAGGTTGAGATCGTCGTTTTCTATGGCACGCGCCAGTCGGTGGCGGATCTCTACTTTGCGATGCAGGGTTTGTGCTAAGTCTGGGGTAAACGTTTGGAAGCGGTTTCGACCATTCGCTTTAGCAAGATGCATCGCCATACCCGCTTGTTTTAGCAATGTTTCTTGGTCAACCGCGTTATCAGGGAAATGTGCGGTACCTATGCTGCAACCGACAGACAAGCTACCGATTCCTCTGATATGAAAACTTCGGTTTAAGGCATCGATGATGCGAGAGCAGAGTAGCGGGATATTTTGATTTCGGCAGGTGTGGGCAATCACAATGAATTCGTCGCCACCGAATCGCCCGATCATGCACTTCTCATCTACCAGTTGTTTAAGACGTTCACCAACCTGTTTGAGTAGTTGGTCTCCGACACTATGTCCATAAGTGTCATTAACTAATTTGAAGCCATCAAGGTCAACAAACATCAATTCAAACGGTGAGCGATAGGCGATGCTGGTTTCTAGAAGGTTGGTGATACCACGGCGATTATATAGCTCCGTTAAACAGTCGTGTTCTGCGTTGTATCTGGCTTTTATCAGTTTCTCTTTTTGCTTAGTTGTACAGGTTAGGTTTAACAGTAGTTGGCTTTTATCAAAGAGCCACTTTCCTTGCACATCAAAGTGGTGTGTCTTGCCATCTATTTCGCAGCTGACTTCTTCTAATATCTCTCGGCCTTTTCGCACGGTAAACAGCCATTGTGCCGCAGTCTCTTCACTTGAAACGAAGTCGCATAGGGTGCTAAACGGTGAGCCGTAGTTGTGAAAAAATGCAGAGTTAGCACTCACTACGCTTCCGGACTTATTAAATAAAAGGGAGAGGTTTGCACCATCAGAGCAAGCTAGGTCGTGCCTTAAACTTCCTTCTTCAGCGACGACTTGTACCAACATGCCCGTTCGACCATCGTGCAGTGGTATCCCAGAAAACAGACACAATGCACGCTTCGAAATGTAGTTGGGAGTGAAATTCCACCATGTCTTGATGCTTTCGTTGCGCAGAAATTGCCTTTGGTACTCCTCCAATGTTGCTTCGATTGCTTTGGACATTTCGATACTAAAGTCGCGTGATGTCAGCTCAAATAGAGATTCAGACTCCCACAGAGGCAGAGCGCTGCTGTTTGCCCAAGTTATTCTCTTATTATCAATGTCATATATCCAAATTGGACACTGGAGATGCTCGAAGGGTTGATAACTTGTCATCATATAGAACTCGGTGAACTGATATTTTGGTCGAACAGCGACCACCGAAATCATGTGTTCGGTCGTCGCGTATCAAACTGAATTCTGGCCTTTAATCGCTATTAAGAAGCTACGTTAAAGAACAATAAAGTGTTAAGAGCAGTAAAGAGCTTAAGAAAAGCAAGTGCTACAGAAGAAACAGCGTTTTAAAGGTTCAGTGAGCGGATGATTTTGGTCACTTTACCTTCTGGGGTGTTTTCGATGACATAGCCTTTCTTATCATCAAAAATCTCTCCGTCGATGAAGTGCCAACCATTTGGTTTTTGGATGATCTCTTTAGGGAAGTTCTCATCAAACATAGAGTGGTTTGGATAGACCGTTTCGATAGCTTCAAATAATAGCTGCGCTTCATCTTGGTTGGTTACTACAAAGTCTTCTTTCAGACACATCGTCAGTTCAGGCAGAGGTTGAGTAGTGAAGGGTTCTGTCATCGAGCCCAATACACCGTTATGCGCGTAAAAGCGGTATAAGCCAGAACTGCTCTCGCTTCCGTCTGGTGACTTAATGTAAGGCGTTGCACTGTAGAACTCACAGTTGAAGACCATCTTTTGAATAATGCTGCTTTGTGGCGTGACCTGAATGTCTATCCAAGAGGTGACTTGCGCTTGAATCTGATTCACCATTTCTTGTTTATTGGTGTCTGCTATGAGTGGTGTTGAGACTAAAGCTGCGGTGGTCAGTAACAGTGAAAGCGGTTTGTTCATCTTAAAATGGGCCTTGTGGAAAGTGATTATTGCGTGATATTGAGTCTATTTATTAACTAGGTGAATGTTACGTTAAGAAGGTATTGCTTAATAGGTTCTGCCTCACGATGAAAAATGGAAAGCTCTGAAGGTGAAGGCAAGCAATCGATTTCCTTTGCTTGTAAGTTTATTTTTTTGAAGTTTTAAACCGATAAGTTGGGAATTTTAAGTTCTATTAACTGTTATATCATTGGTGTATAGATGGTTGGTTTGATTGGGTTTTGTAAATACCTAAAATGTAAGTGTGCGTAAGAAAGTAAAGCAAATGTAAGCGGGTGGTAGGTGATTAAAACACAGCAAATACTGTGCTCTGAAGAAGGAAACCTTGATAAACCAAGGCGCATTGGTTGTTGCTTCTCAATTTTGTAAACGTGCATGTACAAAAGTGATTACTATGTTTTGCGTACGGTAAAGTGAGGGCTCTGATCGCAACATTGATGATCTATGACCAGTATATATACTGCCCTCGCTTTTAATAAATACTGGTGATAGGAATGTCGAAAACCAAAGTGCTCATTGTTGAAGATGACCAAGAGATAGCTCGTTTAACGACGCTTTACCTCGAAGCCGAAGGTTACAAAGTTAGCGTTGTTCATGAAGGGAATTTGGCACTTGAAGCGATCCGCAGTATTGAACCTGATTTAGTGCTGTTGGACTTGATGCTTCCAGGGATGAGTGGCGCGCAGATTTGCCGTCAAGCCCGTGAATTTTACAATGGCATGATCTTAGTGCTAACAGCTTCTGCCGATGAAATGAGTGAGGTCAGCTTATTCAAGTTTGGTGCGGATGATTATGTTGCTAAACCGATTCGTGGCCATGCCTTGTTAGCGCGAATTGAAGCGTTATTGCGTCGAGCTGCCCCTGCTGCAAAAGCGCAAGAAACTACGACTGAAAAGCAGTGCGATATTGTCATCAACAGTGCTGCTCAAAGTGCCTCCTTGTATGGACAAAACCTCAAGCTGACTTCTGCTGAGTTTGAAATCTTAAACCTCCTTGTGAATAACATCTGTCAGGTAGTGACGCGAGATCAGTGTTGTCAGCTATTTAGAGGGATCGATTACGCGTTTAACGACCGCTCGATTGACATGCGCGTTTCTGGTTTACGCCGTAAGCTGCGTATTCACGCAAAAGATAAACAGCTGATCCGTACGGTTCGCAACAAGGGGTACATGCTGGTTGCGTAAAGTCATTACTGCGAAACTTCGTTCGGTTTCGATGTTTGCTCGTTTGTACCTTGGGATTGTGACTGGAATGTCGGCAACGATATTTTTGTTTTTGAACCTCGGTGAAGGACACATGCGAAGAACCGAGATTGAAACCTTCCTTAATGATGGCATTTACTTTGCGGAGCAGTATGTTCGTCAACACAACCGGGTAGATTCACTCTATAAAGAACTCGATAGAACAGGCTACCAACAATTTTATATCTTCAATTTACGCCTGTTGGAGAATTGGTCGGGCGAGGCGCCTTGCCAACAATGTGAGTTATATACAACCTTAAACGGTGTGCCGATATATCTAAGTGATGACAACCTCTATTCGGCAGTATTTCAGCTACCGAACTCTAAATTTAGTTTTGGGTTCAGTGAGGTAGGGGACTTTTTCTCTCCTGACATTGAATGGTATGAGGATTCAGAGCGCCACTTTTTGTTAGGGTTGTTGTTGGCTGTTATTGTGGCGATTGGAGCAAGTGTTTACTTACCGGTGAGGCGTTTTCAAGAAAGAATAGAGTTGCTCGTCGAGAAGCAGAAGCAGTTTGGTAAGGGTAAGCTCAGTACTCGATCTGACATGGACGACATCCATCCTGTTTCTGATTTGGCCAGCAGTTTTAACTTCATGGCTGAAGAGATTGAAAGCAAAGTAAAACAGAGTCATATCTTTGCTCAAGCTATCCCTCATGAAGTACGAACTCCGTTAAGTCGTATTCAGCTGGCGACCGATATCTTAAGAAGGGGAGCACCCGATAATCATCAGGTCCTTTTCGATGATATTGATACCTACATTGAGGATATCAACGAGCTCACGTCAGAAATCATTATGTTGTCGAAGTTGAATGTTATGGATAACTCTTTCTTTGAACTCGTTAAAGTGACCTCTGATCTTCGTGAGTATTGCCTAGACCGAATTCGTTACTCGAAACTAGACAATGCCACCTTTGAATCAAAGGTACAGCTAGAGTGCAAGATTAAGTGTGATTGCTCAATGGCGCGCTTGGTGTTCGATAACGTTCTCAAAAATGCTGGCAATTACACGAAAGATCAAGTGTGGATGACGCTGGATGAGAACTCTGAAAACTGGCTGGTGGTGATTGAAGATAATGGTTCTGGAATACCAGAGAATAAGCGTGATGAGGTATTCCTTCCGTTCTCTCGACTAGATTCAAGCAGAACGTCAACCACAGGCGGCTTGGGGTTAGGCCTTGCGATTGCTCTATCGGCGGCTAAAAAGCTCTCTTGGGACATCAAAATCGACGACAGCAACCATGGTGGTGCCAAGTTCAGTATCGTGATTCCTAAGACCGTATAACTGGGCGCTTTAAGAGTTGCTTACGTTCTAGGTTCCAGATTCTAAGCCCTATGCTCTAGGTTTAGGTTCGTAAAATAACAAGCCACGGTCGAATGCCGTGGCTTGTTAGTATGCTGATTTACCAAGAAGTGAGCGCTTAGGACGTAATGCTAAGAGCGGTGAAGCCCGTAAATTGCATGATCAACGATACGGCCATTCAAGTTCTCGTTACGCGTGATGATACCTTCTAACGTGAAATGTAAGCGCTCACATACCTTGCGACTGCTCTGGTTGCCTGTAGCGGCTGATATCTCGACCTTTTCCATATCTAACTCATTGAAAGCAATATCAATCAGCTTTGCGACGACGCGAGTAACAATCCCCTTTCCTTGATACGTTTCAGACAGCCAATAGCCTATCGTGACTTTCTGCTTATTGTGGTCAATGGTGTTGAAGCTACAGTTACCGACGATATTATCTTTATACACAATCGCACAGGTCATGCTTTGGCCTTCTGCGTAATCGTGCAGCGAGCGTTGGATGAAGATCCTAAAATCCTGCTCGGTTTTGCAATGCGGTGGCCACACAAGCCATTGGCTTAGGTATTCATTCTGGCTTTGTGAGATCTCTGCGTAATGAGCAGCGAAACCCTCTTCAACCAATGCGATGGATAATTCGTCATCAATAACTGTTTTAAACATGTCTTTCCTTTTCTTATAGCTGCTGATTTTAGTGAATCTTAGTCGGCAGGATATAATGCCGCATGATTTTTAATATGCAACCACCTGTAGCACGAAATTTTCGTGATACGTTAGATCTATCACGAAACTCATTAAACCTTACAATAGTTGTGTATATAATCATTAAGTATGCATTAGTATTGGCGGCCTAAATATATAAGAACTATAAAAAAATCTAGGCTTAATTAATGAATCAACATTGCCAGGACGTGACCGTAGACCTAAGGAAGGCTCTATTTGGTATTGCTAAGGCGCTTGATAACGTCGGTTTCGA